>JAJYLL010000105.1 GCA_021787735.1 Acidobacteriota bacterium
ATGGCCACAAGTACGCCATCCAGGTGGTTACGGATATGCCGCAGTGGGGCGGTCTCTCCGGCTGTACCTTCGAAGAGGCCCAAAGCTGGGGCAAGATTGCGCATAACGCCAGCATGGTTACGTGCAATTGTGATTCGACCATCGCCATGCCTATTCTGGTCACTGCCATGTCTGAGCAGCGGGAGCTAATCAGGAAGCGCAAAAAGCCCGTCTTCGAAATGGGCCAGGAACTCAAATTTACCTTTCCCAGATAGCGGACGGTTCGCTGGCGGCCTTTAACATAGCCAGATAGGCCGGTTTGTGAAGTGGCACATGGGTTCCTTCTGCCCAGGTTGGGCGTGGCGGCTTAGTGTGCGCTTTCCACTGCAACCGCTTGCCATACCTGCGTTTAGGCTACGATGCGGCACGAATTCCGACCCTGACGGGCTTTCCTTTCTCACAATCTTCCTTTCGAATTATTTAATTTGTGACCCAATCACTGCGTTCTTGGGACCGGAGTGTTTGCACAATGTCGAACTTGAGGCTTAATGATTCTCCCCAGCTCGGTTGGAGGTAATTTTTATGGCAAAGAAGGCGGAGGTTTCACGAAGGGACTTTATAAAAACCGACGCAGTGGCTGCTGCAACAGGAGACGATCTGACGACTCGGGCGAAACTGCTTGCCGGGAGGGCACGCCCATGCCGCCCCTTCTCCATAAACCAATGGATTCAAACGGGATGCTTCGGGTGGGATTTGCCGGCACGGAGGTCAGATGTATCTCTGTAAGTGACAGGAAATAAATGGTTTGACTGTTGGCCTGGAACCTGCTATGATGTGTGTATCGCTGGCCATAATCATTATCTTATTCTGGTTGGAAGGGTTATGATTAGAGGAACCAGACAGAAGCAGTCCCGGCGTATTTCTTCCAAGAAGAAGATTTCCCCGGCGAAAAGAGTAGCCCGTTCAAGCAGTGGGGCTTCGAGCCGTGCGTTTGCTCATTCCGCTGCCTCACTTGCAGAGAACCGGCCCCGTGGTAAAGCCGCTCTGCATCCACCCGTCAAGACCGCGGCCGACATCGAGCGCGAGGCCGGCCTGAAGAGTTTTGAGGCTGCTTTCCACTCCTTCCGGAAAAAAGACTACGAGAAGGCTATTCCACTCTTCGAAAAAGTCGCCACTGGACCCATTCGTGAGTTTGCTGACAGATCGAGAGTTTACTTGCGCTTTTGCGAGAGCAGGCAGAAGCACGAAAGCCGTCCAAAGACGGCGGAAGGCTGCTACGCACGGGGAGTTGCAGCACTCAATAGTGGCGACTTCGATCAGGCTGTTCAGTACCTGAGCAAGTCCGACAAGCTGACGCCCGATCAGGAGTATGTCCACTACGCGCTTGCGGCTGCTTATGGTCGTCAGGGCGATCAGGACCATGCCTTGAGCCACCTTGAAGCAGCGATCAGGCTACGTCCACAGAACCGGATACTGGCGCTCCATGACGATGATTTCGAGACTCTGGCAGGCGACCCTCGGTTCGAACGTCTTCTGGTTCCTGAGGCTCGTCAACCGTTAAGCTAAAGGTGGCCGAAGTTACTCCTCCAACCATGTTTTCTCCAAAGCGTCGAAGCAGGTGCCCGGCATGAAGGTTGTCGCGATCGGGGGCGGCACCGGTCTGGCTGTGCTGCTGCGGGGTTTGAAACGATGGGTGACCCCTGAGGTCTCATCCGGGGGTCCGGCAGTTCGCCAGTTAACCGCCATCGTGACGGTAACCGACGAAGGCGGGAGTTCCGGCCGCCTGCGGCGCGATTTCGGCATGCTGCCGCCGGGTGACATACGAAATTGCCTGGTGGCTCTGGCCGAGGACGAGAAGGTCCTGACCCGGCTTTTCAACTATCGATTTGCAGCAGGCAAGGGGCTTCGGGGGCATAGCCTCGGTAACCTGTTCCTCACCGCGCTGACGAACCTGACGGGTGACTTTTCGATGGCGGTCAGACTGGCGAGTGAAGTTCTGGCGGTCCGGGGCGAAATATTCCCATCGACTCTTGAAGATGTTCACCTCAGCGCGCAACTTGCGGACGGGCGGCACGTGGAAGGGGAATCCCGCATTCATCGAACCCGTGTGCCGATTCGCAAACTCTCGATTGTGCCCACCTGGTGCCGGCCTATGCCGGAGACGCTCAAGGCCGTTGCTGAAGCAGATCTCATTACCCTTGGTCCGGGCTCGCTTTACACGTCCCTTTTGCCCAATTTGCTGGTTACACGGATCATGCGGCAGATCGCGCAGTCCCGGGCGACAAAAATTTACATCGGGAACCTGATGACGCAGCTGGGAGAGACGAGAGGATATAGCGCGGCCCAGCACCTTCAGGCGATCATCCAGCACGTAGGCTTTAATATGTTTGATTTTGCTGTTTTTAACAATCGACCTTTCCCGCCTGCAATGCGCAAGCGCTATGCGGCTGAAGAAGCCGAACCTGTCGTGAATGACCTTGCAAAGATCCTTGCGCTTGGCGTCTCTCCGGTGTGTGTGCCCCTGCTCAAGGCAGAGGATGGAGTTGCGCGCCACGATGCCGACCGGCTTGCACGGCTCCTGCTGGAACTTGCCCAGCGGCGAGCCGAGCCACGCAAGGCTGCCTCCCGACTCGGCAGAAAGGCGCCCGTACTCTCCTCCAAATGCGCATGAGACTCATTTAAATCGGTTTACTCCGCGATAAGGTGAGCCACGCATTCGTTTATGCGAACTATAAAAACTATTCATTTCACAGCGGTTGCTTAACCGAAAGAAAATAACTTGGCTGGTCGGAGGGGAAGTGTCTAAACGCGGTTCGACGAGCAAAAATACGGAAAGAGAGAGGCAGCGCGGGCTCTACCAACGTGAGGAGCGCGATGCTTGTGGTGTAGGCTTCGTTGCCGATCTTAACGCTCCCGCATCGCACCGCGTTGTCGCGCAGGCGCTTGAATGTCTAAGTTGCCTGACGCATCGTGGCGGCGTTGATGCCGATGGCGCCAGTGGCGACGGCGCGGGGATTGCCGTGCAACTCCCCTCCGACTTTTTCGGGCGCGAAGCTCGCCGTCTGAATTCCGGATTTCAACCGCATTGGCGTACCGCAGTGGGCGTTTTTTTCTTTCCCACTGACGGGGTCATTCGTGCGCGTGCGATGTTTGTCGCAGAAGAAGCTGTCCGCAACCGCGGACTTTATGTTGCAGGCTGGAGGCAGGTCCCCGTCAATCCGGATGCGCTGGGTTCACAGGCCCGCGAGACCCAGCCGGCCATCTGGCACTTGTTGGTTGCGCAACCGGCCGACCAGGAGCGCGAATTTGAGCAGGTCCTTTACCTGACCCGCAAGGAAATCGAGCGTCGCATCGCCGAAGCCAGGATTACAGACTGTTATATTCCCTCATTCTCGTCGCGCAATATCGTTTACAAAGGGCTGATGGCTCCGTCTCAGCTTGGGCTTTTTTACAAGGACCTTGGGGACCCGGACTTCAAGACGTCGGCAGCGCTTTATCATCAACGTTACAGCACCAACACCTCGCCCACCTGGTTTCTGGCACAACCCTTTCGCCTGGTGGCCCACAACGGTGAGATCAACACCCTGCTGGGAAACCGCAACTGGATGCGGGCGCGCGAAGCTGTCTTGGAGCATCCCATCTGGGGCAATGAGTCTGAATGGCTCAAACCGGTGGTTCAGCCGGGGGGAAGCGATTCCGCCAGCTTTGATAACGTCCTCGAACTGCTCACACGTTCGGGCCGCACCGTGCATCACGCACTGCTGATGATGATTCCCGAAGCCTGGGAGGGTTCGGTCGAGATTCCTGCCGATGTCCAGGCCTTTTATCATTACCACTCCTGCCTGATGGAACCTTGGGACGGACCGGCTGCCATGGCCTTTCTGGATGGCCCGCTGGTAGGCGCGGCGCTCGATCGCAACGGCCTGCGTCCGGCGCGTTACACCATCACGAATGATGGCCTTGTGGTTCTTGGTTCCGAAGTTGGCCTGATGCCCATCGATCCCGAAAGAGTGCAGGAAAAGGGGCGGCTCGGCCCCGGCCAGATTCTGCTGGTGGACCTTGAGCACAAGAAGATCTTCAAGAACGAGCAACTGAAGAAGCAGGTTTCCCACGCCCAGAAATACCGGAAGTGGATTCGGAACAACATGATGTTCCTGCCACGCTTCAAGGCTGAAAAGAGCTGCCTGGTGGAAAATGCCGGGAACCGGCTGTCATCCATTGACCGGGCCGCTTTCGTAGCTCTGCAGCGCGCGGCGGGCTACACCGAAGAAGATCTGGACCTCCTGATCCAGCCGCTGGCTGCGAACAAGAAGGAGCCGGTCGGCTCCATGGGTGACGACACGCCGCTTGCGGCGCTTTCCACGCGGCCGCGTCCTGTCTACCACTATTTCAGGCAGATGTTTGCCCAAGTCACCAATCCGCCGATTGACCCTTTGCGCGAATCCCTGGTGATGGCGCTCAATCTTTACCTGGGTGCACGCCATTCGGTCCTGGTGGAATCGCCTGAGCACGCTCGCATGATCCGCCTGGAATCTCCTTTCTTGTTCGATGCCGAGCTTGCAGAACTGAAGCGGATAGGGGAGGAGAAGTTCAAGCCGACAACGGTCTCAACGCTCTTTCCCGCAGGCCAGGGACCGGAGGGCATGACGGCAGCCATCCACCGAATCAAGCAGGAATGCCTTTCTGCCGTGAAACAGGGCAGTTCGATTCTGATTCTAAGCGATCGCGGCGTGGATGCTGACCAAGCCTCCGTTCCTATGCTTCTGGTTGTGGGGGCGGTAGTAGAGCACCTGATCGCGGAAGGCGTTGGCAACAAGGCCGACTTGGTTCTTGAGACTGCCGAAGTGTGGGAGTCGCATCAGTTTGCCTGCCTGGTGGCCTATGGGGCAGCCGGAATCAATCCATACCTTGCGCTCGAAGTTGTTGCCGATATGGCCAGCGGGAGCGAACTGGGCGAAGTCCCCGTGTCGAGCGCTCTAGAGAATTTCCGCGCTGGCGTTGAAACGGGCATCAAGAAGATCATGTCCAAGATGGGAATCTCGACCCTGGCAAGTTACCAGGGCGGAAAATTCTTTGAGATCATCGGCTTGGATTCGGACGTGGTGATAGAGTTTTTCCCGGACACGCGTTCACTGATTGGCGGCCGCAAGCTGGTTGATCTGGCCAACGATGTTATTGCTAGGCATGGGGAGGCTTTCCCTCCTCAGGCCGAAAAACCGGAGTTCGCAGGGTACTACCGGTTCCGCAAGGGATTTGAGCGGCATGCTTTCAGCCCACAGGTAATCCGGAACCTCCAAAAAGCTGCCAAAGAGGATGATGGCGAGAGCTATAAGACTTTTGCGCGCGAAGTCGACGAGCGCGAGCCGATCACCTTGCGCGACCTGTTCAAGTTTGGTCCGGCCAAGCCTATTCCGATTGACGAAGTCGAGCCTGTCGAGGCCATCTGGAAGAGGTTTACGTCGCAGGCGATGTCGCTCGGCGCGTTGAGCCCTGAGGCCCAGCATACGCTGGCTGTGGCTATGAACAGGCTCGGCGCGCGCTCCAACACCGGAGAAGGCGGGGAAGATCCTAACGTTTACTACGTTGAGCTCGAGAATGGCGACTCCGCTGAGAACAAGATCAAGCAGGTTGCG
The DNA here is from genome assembly GCA_021787735.1 of Acidobacteriota bacterium. GTDB lineage: Bacteria > Acidobacteriota > Terriglobia > UBA7540 > UBA7540 > SCRD01. The sequence continues at coordinate 5,613 of JAJYLL010000105.1, forward strand.
TCTGCCCGTTTTGGCGTGACGCCTGAATACTTGGTACGTGCTGAGCAACTGGAAATCAAAATGGCCCAGGGCTCAAAGCCCGGCGAAGGCGGCCAGTTGCCATCGCACAAGGTGACGCCGATGATTGCACGGGTGCGGCGCACGGTGGAAGGGATCTCGCTGATCTCGCCGCCTCCGCATCATGACATTTATTCCATTGAAGATCTGGCGCAACTGATTTACGACCTGAGAGAAATCAATCCTAGCGCCACCATCGCCGTCAAACTGGTGTCGCAGGCCGGCGTGGGGACTGTGGCGTCAGGCGTGGCCAAAGCAAATGCGGACGTTGTGCTGATCAGCGGCCATGACGGCGGAACAGGAGCTTCGCCGCTGATTTCCGTGAAGAATACCGGTTCGCCTTGGGAAATGGGACTGGCAGAAGCCCACCAAAGCCTGGTGGCCAATGGCTTGAGAGGCCGTGTGCGGTTGCGAGCCGATGGCGGCATGAAGACCGGGCGGGATGTGGTCATGGCGGCCATCCTGGGTGCCGACGAATACGGGTTCGGAACCTCAGCACTGGTGGCGCTTGGCTGCGTGGTGGCCCGGCAGTGCCACCTGAACACGTGCCCCGTGGGCGTGGCGACACAGCGCGATGACCTTCGAAAGAAATTCCCGAACGATCCGGAACGCCTGGTGCACTACATGCGACACGTGGCCCAGAACGTTCGTGAGATTCTTGCGCAGCTTGGCTTCCGATCTCTTGAAGAGATTGTGGGGCGCACTGACCTGCTGATTCCCAGCGGTTATAAGATCCCGGGACGGCGCGGCCAGTTCGATCTGCGCCCACTGATTCACCAGCCCGACCCTGAAATCAGGTCCAGCGTTCGCGCTCGCACTCCCGCGCGCACCCTTGATCCTTTGGCTTTGCGAATGGTCGAGGATGTGAAGCAGGCGCTTGACCAGAACATCTCGATTGTTCGCGAATACAAGATTCGGAATACGAACCGGACGATCGGCGCGCGCGCGTCGAACGCCATTGCACTCCGCTACGGCAACCGGGGCATGGAAAACCAGACCGCGGAGTTCCGTTTCAGCGGAAGCGCCGGCCAAAGCTTCGGCGCTTTCCTCTCCGAAGGGTTGCGCCTGATTCTCGACGGCGATGCGAACGATTACGTGGGCAAAGGAATGGGTGGAGGGGAAATCATTATCCGGCCTCCGAAAGAGTCGGTTTTCCTGTCTCGTGAAAACGTGATTATGGGCAACGCCGTGCTTTATGGCGCCACGGCCGGGAAACTGTTTGCCGCCGGGCGCGCCGGCGAACGCTTTGCCGTCCGCAACAGTGGCGCAACCGCAGTTGTTGAAGGAACCGGCGACCATGCCTGCGAATACATGACGGGGGGCATGGTGGTGATTCTGGGTGAGACCGGAAGAAATTTCGGCGCCGGCATGACCAACGGAATGGCTTTCGTTTTCGATTCTGCCAGCCGCTTCGAGCAGCGGTACAATCCCGAACTTGTCAAAATCGAGCGCGTGATTGAGCCCGTTGATTCCCACGTGCTTCGCCAGCTTGTGATGGCCCACGCCGAAAAAACCGGCAGCACCGCGGCCAGGGATATCCTAGACAACTGGTCACTCAGCCTGCTGTCGTTCTGGAAGGTTGAGCCCAGATTAAAACCCGCGCACGCTTCCTCTCAGCCGGTCTTGCTCTCTTCGAACGTACCTGCGAAAGTGCAAGACCCGGCCCTGACCGCAGTCGCAAAGGCTCGTTCCGGGTCCCCCTGATATCTCAACAACGCCACACCCGGGAACAATTGTCATTCGTTCAGCCCAAGCGGGCACGAAGTTTCTATCTGACCTGCTCCCCGAAAACTGGGACAGTTGAAATGTGAGTCTTCCAGGGCCAGAGATTTAATTGCCAACCGCCATCGTAATTCAATAAGTCGTAAATGATGGCCGGACGCGAATTGTGAGTGCCTTGCAAATTGCTCCGCCTATTACAGCAACTTGCACTCCGCCAAGGCCAGAAGCATCAGAATACGTTGTGATCCTAGTTAGAGCAGAAGAGCCTAGGGAGATCTAAGTTTCTTTATACAAGTGAGAATAGCGTAAGGCCTGTCTCTCTGACCGCGAGTGGGATTGGGTCGGAGGCTCTCTAATCTTGCAGCGCCTGGCATAGCGCTGACACCTGGGCAGCGATGACTGACAGAATCATCTGTGGGCTCGCGGTCTAGCTATTCACGTTGGCTCCGAATGTGGCTGCACAACGTCCGGATTCGGTTGACGCTGAGCAAAAAGCAAATAGAGCGACGCGAGCGAACACGAATCTATCTGCATATTATGACAAACCCGCTGGGCTATCTGAAAGCAGTGTCGTCCGCGGGCATCGACCAATGGGGGAAAAAGCCAGAAGAGTGGGAGCAGGGAGCATCGGGATACGGTAAGCGATTTGCGAACATTCTTGGTCAGTATTCCATTCAGCGCACCGTCACATTTGGATTGAGTCGCGCGTTGCACGAAGATAACAGATATTTCAATTCCGGCAAAAGGGGCATCTGGTCGCGCACGGGATATGCTGTGGCAAGCGGCATACTAGCTCGGCGAAACGATGGAACTAGGCACTTATCAATTTCGCAACTGCGTGGGGTAGCATCTGGTGCCTTTTTGTCCCGGTCCTGGCAGCCCTCTAGTCAGCACTCTGCGGGGGACGGAGCCGTAAGTTTCGGCCTCACCATGGCGAGCAACATGGTATTCGGTGTAGTGAAGGAATTTCTTCCCGATCTCGGCCGCGCTATCACTAAAAAGCACAAAATTGAGAGCAAAGTAGGTAAATCTCCGAATTAAGATGTGCCTCCGTCTTTCGCCTGCCTCTACCGAATGAAGTGCAGCGTTCAATTGGATTCTTACGGGACAGTAAAGAGTCTCACTCGGGAAAAACCTCGGTAGCATTTAATGCTCATTAAACGATTGGGACCAAAAGGATTGGCGGAGAGGCAGGGATTTGAACCCTGGGTACAGGTTTTCGCCCGTACAACGGTTTAGCAAACCGCCGCCTTAAGCCACTCGGCCACCTCTCCGACGATTTGTGCGTTAATTCTAACCTGCCGCAGCGGTCTGTGGCTAGTCTAAAACCACCGCGCCATGAGGGCGCCGGCTTGAAACGCGGCACGGAGAGCCTGCGGAACCCTGCACTCTGCACCGCGTTTCAAGCGAAGACGACTGATGTCGGGACAGTCTTAAGTCGACACGCCAAGCAATCGAGCGAAGCGTTGCGGATCGCTCGCTAACTGTTGTGAATAAGTTGCCGCCAGACGGAACGCATATAGCAACTGATTCCTGGGCCCGAGATCAAAGACCGCTTCGGTCTTTGCCGCTGCATCGGGGGCTCGTCCCTTGTCCCATGAGGCGTCAAGTCTTTTGAGCAGCCGCTGGTCGCGTTCCGCGATGGTTCGAATCAGAGCTGTTGCCGCTTCAGGTGTCCGCTGTGGTTTGGCGGCTTCCTCGGTCAGCACCGTGATGCGCCAGAAGATGTGTTCCAGGTACTCCACGGAAAGCCGGAAGGTGAGGAAGTCATCCAGGTTGTTCCGCACCTGAGCTTCGCTGAAAACGAGCTGGCTGAGCAGCCGCCGGAAGGGCGGGGCATTCAACATGCCGGATTGGGCGGCTGCTTTCAGCGCGTCATCGCTGCTCCAGGGTATGGGAAGGACCGGCTGCATCCATGCCGGTGAGCATGAACGCTGGTTCGGCGTGATTTCATAAAGCGTGGTGAAGATGTCCGACCAGTTTTCATTCCATTCCGCCTGGTAGTGTTTTTCGACGAAGCGCCGAAATGCCGAAGCGCGCGCCACGGAACTGCCCTCGTTCAAAGCCACAGCCGCATATGCGTAGGTGTCCCAGAGCGACCGCTGGATGTAGCGCGGCGGGTCCCAGTTGGTGACAATCACCCCCAGCGCCCGCGGGCTTTCAATGCGGCTGTAGGCGTCGGCGTAGGCGTCGATGTTGTCCAGGGCATTGACGCCAGCCCGCGGTCCCCAGCGGCAGGAGATAATGGCCGGGGCCCCGATCGCCCGCAGTCCTGCGTCAACCACCTTGCGCGCCGCCTGCTCGAGCGGCCTCGAGTCCGTGACGTAGTACTGCCAGTCCATGATGATGATGTCCTTGTTGAGACGTGGCAGGACGCCGGGCTGCTTGTGCAGAACAAAATCGCCCCACACGATCAGTTCCTTGCCCATGCCGCGCGTGATTTCATCCAGCGAATTCACGTATTCGGCCCAGATTTCGTCCCGGGTTTTCTTCTTGAGGGCCTCGCGTGAAATCTCTGACCCGCCCCAGTTGACTTCATCGCAGCCGCCGTGGAAATAACGCGAAGGGAAGACTTCCGCGACTTCGCGGTAGAGGTCCTTAAACAGCTTCAGGGTTTCGGGCGCCACCGGAGAGACCGCAGAAAAATTGTTGCGTCCGCCCTGAATGGCGTCCTGCAGGTAGGCGTATTGCGGAACGTCCGTGATATAGTGCGTGTGGCCGAATGATTCGATTTCCGGAATCAGATCTACTCCGTGCTGCTTGGCGTAGTCGGCCAACTCCCTGGCTTGATCGTGCGTGAGGGCGTTTTTATGAGTGATGAGCTCAGGATGGCTTTTGAAGCGAAACGCGCAGCCCTGATCGTCCGCCAGGGAAATCAGGTAGGCGTTCAGGTTCCATTCGCGGCAGAAATCGATGTCACGCCGGTACTGGGATGGATCCTCCGGCATGCGTCCCGCGTCCGCCATCAGGCCGCGCAACTGCAATGCCGGTTTTTCCCCGCCTGCCGGATAGCCTTGCGCGGAAGCTTCCGGCGAAAACGAGTTTTGCTTCCGGGTTCCTGAAATCGCGCCACTTGCAATCGGCGCACCGTGTGCGATCTGCTCGGCCAGCAGAGTTGAACCAGCGATGCCAGCGATGCCGCTCGCAAGAAAATCACGTCTGGATTTATTTCCATTATTGCTTGAGTTGTGGCTTTCCAAGATTTCCTCCTTCGTTCTCGCATCTTAACCCAGACGTGAGAGGCAAAAGGGAATTTTGTGCGGAGGTGCCGGCGTCTCATCCAGCCAGTGGCGAGTCTGCTGCGCTGGCCTGCCTGGTGGAATTCTGCCGGACGACGCCCGTCTGGTCAACGAAGTAAGAGTTCAAGCCTGTGGTTCCGCGACTGACGGGGTCGGCGTTGATGGTAAAGGAAAGAATCTGGCCATTTACGGAAACGCCCGGAGAGTACGTAAAGTTGTAGCCGTTCTTGATGGAGATCATGGTGCCGGAACCCCCCGCGGCAGTCCCTGAAAGAACGTTATCGACGATGCCGGCATGCGTGATGTCATCCTGGAAGCCGGAGGGCGGTGGTCCCAGATAGCCGAGCGCTGAAGTGTATCCTGCGTTATAGGTGGAGAAGTACGTGAACTCTGCCGTGCTGAGCGCACGAAGTGATTCAACCGCCGCGGCCTGATTGGCCGTGACCCTCGAGCGCAGGAAATTGGGGATGGCAATCGAGGCGATAATCAGAATGATCGCGACAACAATCAAAAGCTCAATCAGGGAAAAGCCGTTCGATTCAGTTTTCATCGGCACGCCTTGCATGGCCTTTCCTGGGGCCATATAAGATGGCTGGAACACACGCACTGCATTGTTGCTTCAGCCATCTTGGTTTCAATATCGGGCTGTCAAGGCCTGACCTTTAGCGCTGGGCCCGGGTAATAGAAACCCCGAAGGTTGCGATGGTCCCTTCGAGTGATAGCCTCTTGCCGAGTGCGGCACTGGGAGACGCTTTGCCTGAAATTGTCAGGCAGGTATGACATTTTTTGTCGCAGCAGTCGGTGAAATCCCGGTCTCTTCTACCGCAGGCGGGCGTGCGCAAGGATATTGTGACTTCCAGCAGGGGGGAGCGGATCTGTAATCTGCGGGGCGGAATCCAAATCGCTGAAGAGTGCGTCCCGTTGCTTGCTTTCTGAAAGAAAAGCTCTTAGAACAGACGCACTAGTCAGGAACATACCAAGTCGCCACTAGGGTGTGTGCTCAGGCCAAGGCGGCAGGCATCCCCGAACGCGGAAACAGGGAAATTCAGGCTATAGTAGTTTGCTGCGATGGTATTACTCGATTTCTAAAGGCAGCTGCACTATTTTTTATTTACCCATTTCTTTTGTTTGACATATCTTTTTGTTTGACATATGGTTAAAAAGTAGGAACTTGGGTGTCTTGAGATCTAGACTTGATCCTTCGTGCAAATGACGCGGATTGCCGAGGATACTTTATGTACGACGGAGGTTGACCCGATGAACCCGCGACGCAGATTCTTACTTGCGACTGGGATTTTAACTGCTGTATTGCTCGCTGTTGTCGCCCCTGCATTCCCCAAAAGCAAACAAGCAAAGTTGAGAATAAAAGTTACCCCGAGGCAGGCCTACGTTTTTGTTGATGGCGCTGCCCTGAAGGAAGGCAATTGCCTTACCGATCACTTCTGCACAATCTGGGTTGATCCCGGTGAGCACACAGTCACAGTCCGCAATTACGGCTATGCCCCGCAATCGCAAAAAGCGAATTTCGAGGCCGGCAAAGTCACCAAACTTGAGTTTGACCTGAAACCTGAGGGCGGTCCGGTATCCGGTCCTTGGGGAAGGATCCAGATCAAGGGACCTCCGCATGCTGCGGTATTGCTGAACGGCAAGAGCCCCGACTTTTTCGTTGGGCACGTCGACGAGGTCGATAACAGCTTTATCTGGCAGCAGCGGTTGCTTGTTCATCCTGGCACTTACCAGGTGACGGTGACTTGGTTTGGCAAGACCATCTGGTCCGGCCCTGTGACCGTCCAGGCCGACGAAAAGGTCGTCATCAAGGTGGACAAGAACGGCGCGATGAAGACAAAGCCCGCAAAGGCGCTGGCTAAGCTGACTTCACCTCTGCCGCGCTTCAAGGCTGGAACATCGGTAACGACGATTGCTGTCGCTCCGACAACAGGCGCCTTTTCCGCGGATCCCACCACTGTCAAGTGCGGACAATCCAGCCAACTTAACTGGTCGTCCACCGACGCCGTTGAAAATGAAATCAGCGGAATCGGCAAAGTGGGCGCCAGCGGCAACCAGACCGTCACGCCCAAGCAAACAACAACCTATGACTTCACCGCCGCAGGTCCGGGTGGCATCGTGAAGAAGAGCGAGACCGTCAACGTCGATTCAACGATCCAGGCCTCGATTTCGTTCAGCTCACCTGAAGTTCGTTATCACAAGGTGGGCGATCAGGTCGTTGAGCAGGGATCGTCGACGCTTTCCTGGTCCACCACCAATGCCCAGTCGGTTTCAATCGATCCTCTGGGCACTGTGGACGCCAGCGGCAGCAAGACCATTACGCCGACGCCCAAGCAGACCGGTTACGGCCCGGTGGATGAAACCGACACCTACACTCTGCATGCTACGAATGAGTGCGGGGGATCGCAGACTGAAACCGCAACCCTGCGCATCGTCGGCCTGATTGAGCGCGCGCATGTGAAGGTTGAACTGACCAGTGTATTCTTCCCGACCAACTGGCCCAACCGTCACCACCAGAATGACGGCCTCCTGCGCAGCCAGAAAGAAGCTCTGGACAAGCTGGCGCAGACCTTCATCGAGCACCACAAGATCGCGCCTGATTCCCGGCTGGTGCTTGAAGCCCACGCTGACCGGCGCGGCACAAAGAAATACAACCAGTTGCTTTCCGAATGGCGTGGAAACATCGTGAAGAACTATCTTGTAAGCCAGGGCGTTCCTGCCGATCTGATCGATATCAAGGCATTCGGCAAGATGCAGAACCTCAGCCTGAGCGAAGTGAAGCAGCTTGAAAGCGAAAATCCCAACAAGCCGGCCACCATTCGCCACTGGGCTGATGAAGTCCTGGCGCACAACCGGCGGGTTGATACCGTACTGATGCCGGACAACCTGCGGTCCACGCCGACCTACCCGTACAACGCTCCTGATGTGACGATTCTTCACATGAGGCCAATGCCTTCGCTGAAGCGTGTCAAGAGCGCCGAATAGCGAAAGCTGAGCGTCGGAGTCTTAACTGTGCCCTGCCGTTCAAAGAGAGCGGCAGGGCACTTTGATTTTCACGGGAGGCAAGGTACTTCTTGCGGGGAATGTCCTTCTCGTTGCAGTTCCGCTTTACTCGACCGCTGGCGTTTGGCTCTTCATTCCCGACCTCCGCCCTGTTCTCCACACTCCGCTCCTGCAGGCGGCCCGGCGGTGGAGCAACGGAACGATCAGCATCAGAACAAGGCCGGCAACCATGACGAATACTTCCGCACTTTTCGCTGCGATCTGTTGCGCGCTTCCGTGCTGGTAAAGAAGCGCCAAACATGACCGTGACGCAACGACCAAGCCGATTACAAGCAGCGCCGCTCCCCCCACGTAGAGCGCAAGAAAGGCGCACCAGAGAACGCATGCGGAAAATCTGTGGCGAAACCATCCCCAAAAAGACATGCGGAGTTAACCGTTCCTCCGGTTGCACAGTTGGCCGGAGCTTGTATTCTCCACGGCCCAACAGGAACCGCCAGTTTCGAGATTCCTCACCTTCAATTCGTCACATTGGGCGCGGCATTTGAGCCGGATCCGATTCGTAGGACGTGCCAGCCGAAATATTGTGTGGTATACGTCTTGAGAGAAGCATCTTCCGTTGGGTTTGAACGAAAGGAACGATACGATGCGTACATTTAATCGAACCCTTCACGACATGTACGATTCCGTTGTCTGTGGTACGGGCAACCTTGCCGCGAGCCTGTGCTGTGGCCTTCTGTTCCTGCTGGTGCCGGCTGTTTCTTGCGGCAGTTCCCCGCGCGGCCCCGCGCAGGGAAGAGGTCCTTCAGCGTCGGGATTCCGCATTGAAAGTGCGGCTTTCAAAGAGGGAGCCGGCATTCCGGTTCGATTCACCTGCGAAGGTGAAGACGTCTCACCCGCGCTCACCTGGAACGGGGCGCCCGCCGGCACCCGTAGCTTTGCGCTGATCGTTGAAGACCCCGACGCGCCCGGCGGCGTCTGGACGCACTGGGTGGTTTACAACCTGCCAGCGCAAACAAAAGCGATGGATGAGATTCAGCCGAAACAGGCCCAGCTTCCGAATGGCGGCCTCCAGGGGCTCAGCAGCTTCGGCCGTGTCGGCTATGGCGGCCCGTGCCCGCCTCCCGGCCCGGCGCATCGCTACTTCTTCAGGCTCTATGCGCTCGATACAGTGCTGTCTCTCGAAGCCGGCGCCGACAAGCAGCAGGTGCTTGACGCGATGAAGGGGCACATTCTGGGCCAGGCCCATCTGTTGGGCCGGTTTAAGCGGTAGAGTAGAAGACTTCGGCACTCAAGCCGCTGTCGGCTGCGATCTGTGGGTTTTCTTCTGATGAGGGATGGCTCAGACCGATGAGCGCAAAGGAGGAAACGCGGACCTCACAAACGGAGGTCCGCCCTGCATGCTGATTATATGTGCTTGGCACGGCACTGCGACAGATTCAATTCACGCTGCGTGGGCAGCGGCGGAGGTGGTCCTGCCGTGGAAGCCGCTGATAAGGGCCTTTGACATTTCTTCCCGCTGAATCTGATTGGTTCCTTCGTAGATCTGGGTGATCTTGGCGTCGCGCATATATTTCTCAACGGGATAATCGTGCATGTAGCCGTAACCGCCAAACACCTGCACCGCGTCGGTGGTCACTTCCATCGCCACATCTGAGGCAAAGCACTTGGCCATGGCGGAGTAAAGAGTGGGCCGCTCCGTGGGCTGTTTGTCAATGTGTCGCGCGGTTGCGTAGACCAGGGCGCGCGCCGCTTCCACTTTCATCGCCATGTCGGCCAGCAGAAAGCGCAGCCCCTGGAAAGCGCTGATGGGCGAGTCAAACTGGCGCCGTGTGCAGGCGTACTCGATGGCGTGGTCCAGCGCTCCCTGGGCGATTCCGAGCGCCTGCGCGCCAACACCCGGCCGCGACACATCAAAAGTCTTCATGGCGGTGATAAAGCCCGTGCCCTCGCGTCCCAGGCAATTCTCCACCGGCACCCGGCAATCCTGGAAGATCAGCTCGCGCGTGGCAGAGGCGCGAATGCCGAGCTTGTCTTCCTTCTTGCCGAAAGTGAATCCCGGCGTGCCTTTTTCCACCACGATGCACGACGCGCCCCGCGGCCCTTTAGCGGGATTGGTGAGCGCGATGACGCTGTAAAACTCGGCCTCGCCCCCATTGGTGATCCACTGCTTGGTGCCGTTCAAAACATAATAGTCACCGTCGCGCAGTGCTGTGGTGCGCACCGCCCCCGCGTCCGAGCCGGCCTGCGGCTCGGTGAGCGCGAAGGCCGCGAGTTTCCTTCCCGACGCAATATCCGGCAGCCATCGCTCCTTCTGCTCGTTGCTGCCGCCCAGGATGATGGGGATGGTACCCAGCGCCGTGCCGGCAAAGCTCAGGGCAATGCCCCCGCACGCTTTTGAGAGCTCCTCTGTCACGATCACCATGTTCATGATGGGCGCGCCCTCGCTCATCCCGTCGAATTTCTCATCAATGAAAACCCGGAACAGATCGGACTTGGCCAGCACCTCCACGATGGGCCATGGGAACTTGCCTTCGCGGTCGTATTCCGCAGCCACCGGACGGATTTCCTTGTCGGCAATCTCACGAGCCAGGTCGCGAATTGCCGCCTGATATTCAGTGAAGCCATAGTCCATCATTTGGTACGCTCCGCTCCGTCAAGTATTGTGCCTGCCGATCGTCGGCAGGGGCGCCGGTCGCTACGACCCACTAGGCAACCCCCGTCACCTCCACAGGTCACAAATCATTGACTCAAAATCAGTACTGTCCCATCATAAGTTGAACAGGCCCAATTGGATGCAGGGACCTGGTTCTTGAATTCGGTCGTTGTACTGCGAGAAAGCCCATGAAATGGGGGTTTTCTCGAAAAGGGTAACGCTGA
>JAJYLL010000106.1 GCA_021787735.1 Acidobacteriota bacterium
GTGATTTTGGGATTCAGCAGCAGGCGCCGGATCTGCTCGCCCACCTTGGTGCCGCCGGGTTCGCGCGTCAGCACCGTGGCGATTCCGCGCTTGCGAAGATACGCTGCCAGACGGCGCGCATGCGTGCTTTTCCCTGTCCCGTCGATCCCCTCTAAAGTGATGAATATGCCGTGGGACATAGCTTTGTTCTCTCCCTCTGACTTAAAGCCCCTGACCGTGTGCGGTGTCCCCGTATTCGTGACGGTCGTCTAGACCGGAACTCGGCTTCGTTTGCCAGGATGAGGATTGCAATACTAGCATCGGACATTCCTCGGCGACAAGGCGAAAACTTGGCGTAGGCCGATGGTACAATAGCGATCTTGCGCAACATGATGGAGGCGAGCCGGTTGCGGAGCGGCCCTGCCTGAAATCTCTTGGCGGAGCATCTTGCCTTGAATATTGGGGAAAACGTTGAGCGCGTTCGAGAGCGCATCCAGAGCGCCTGCCGTCGGTCTGGCCGCGCCGGCGAGGAGGTTCGGCTGGTGGCCGTCTCAAAAACCAAGCCGGCGGAAGCGATTCGCCAGGCCTATGCCGTGGGACTGCGGGAGTTCGGCGAGAACAGAGTGCAGGAGGCGGCGGCCAAGCTGCAGGAACTTGAAGACCTGGATGCCGTCTGGCATCTGATCGGCCATCTGCAGTCGAACAAAGCCGAGCTGGCATGCCGGTTATTTGACTGGATCCATTCTGTTGATTCGCTGCACCTTGCGGAAAAAATCGACCGCGAGGCCGCGGCGCTCGGGCGCAAAATGCCCATCCTGATTGAAGTCCACCTCGGAGAGGAAGAGAGCAAGTTCGGCGTGGAAGAAGATGACCTGGGGCGGATGGCAGAAAGGATTGCCGCGCTGCCGGCGCTTGAGTTGCGTGGCCTGATGACCTTGCCTCCGTTCTTCGACGACCCTGAAAACGCGCGGCCTTTTTTTCGCCGCCTTCGCAAGCTGGCTGAGCGCATGGGGGTGCGCAACTTGCCGGGCGTCCAAATGCGCGAACTTTCCATGGGCATGAGCCACGATTTTGAGGTTGCCATAGAAGAAGGTGCCACTACAGTTCGCGTGGGCACGGCCATCTTCGGCGAGCGGCAGCGATAGCGCAGATATTCTTTGCGTCTTCGTTTCTTTGCGTGAGATATGCTTCTGAACTGGATCTTGGCCCTGATCGTTCTGGAGAAAATCCCATGACCGACTTCATCACCGAAGGCAACTCAGTCACGTTCTGGATTAAAATCAAGCCGCGTTCCAGCCGCTGGCGCCTGCTGCGGAATTCGTCGGGCGAGCTTTGTCTGGAACTTACTGCGCCGCCTGTAGAGGGCCAAGCGAACGAAGCGGCCGTCGATTTCCTAGCGGAATCGCTCCGGATGCCGCGCTCCGCAATCGAAATTGTGACGGGAGCAAAATCGCGGCGAAAACTCTTCCGCATCACTGCGGGCCCCGCGCAAGAAACCATCGCGCGCCTGGAAGCGCTGGCGCAGCAGAAAGGCCGTTAGCCGATGATTTACGCCATCAGCCTGGTTTTGATTGTGCTGGCGCTACTCACAGTCAGCGTTGCTCGCTCATTCAAGCTGAAGACGCACATCGACTTCATGGTGGCCGACCGCCAACTTTCGGTCTGGGTGTTGATCTTCACTCTCTTGTGTTCCTGGATCGGCGCGGGAAGCCTTTTTGCCGGTGCCGAATTCGCCTACAAGCAGGGCCTGGCGTCGCTGTGGCTCCCGGCGGGAGGCTGGGCGGGCCTGTTGGTGATCTACTTCATCGCCGGGCGCGCTCGCTCGTTTGCGCAGTACACCGTTCCTGATCTGCTTGAAGTTCGTTACAGTCCCATGGCGCGCGTGCTGGGCACCATCTGCATCATTGTTTCCTACACGGCCATCGTCAGCTATCAGTTTCGCGGCGGCGGCCGCATCCTTGAACTCGCTTTTGGCATGAGTGAAACCGCAGGCACCATCCTTCTGGCAGTGTTTGTCATCACGTTCACAGCGCTTGCGGGAATGTCCTCGGTCGCGTACACGGATCTCGTGATCGGCCTGGTGGTGACGGTGGGCTGCCTGTTTGCGCTGCCGGCCATGATTATCCACGCGGGCGGCTGGAGCACGGTCACGCGCGCGCTGCCCGCGAGCCACCTGACCGCACTTGGTACTATGACCTGGGACCAGGCGCTCGGCTACTTCCTGCCCACTTTCACCCTCATGCTCGGCAACCAGGCGATGTATCAGAAATTCTTTTCCGCACGCAGCGAGCGCGACGCGCGCCTTTCAGTGGTGGGATGGGTGTGCGGCACAGTCGTGCTGGAGACGGTGATTATTCTGCTGGCTATCGTGGGTGGCGTCATGTTCCACTCGCGCGTCGAGTCCGGCCAGCTTCCCGCTTGGGGCCTGATTCCTTACACGGCACGCTACGGCGTGCTGCCCCTGATCGGAGCGATCTTTCTGGCGGCGATCTTTGCCAAGGTCATCTCCACCGGCAACAACTATCTTTTTTCGCCGGCCACCAGCGTGGTTCACGACGTCCTGCAGCGGTTTGTGATGAAAAAATCCAGCGACCGCACACTGGTGCTGATGTCGCGCATTGTGGTGGTGGCGCTGGGGCTTCTGGCTCTTGCACAGAGCTTTCAGCCATCCATCCTCCACACAGCTGTTTATGCCTATGATGTTTACGGCGCAGGAATCACGCCGGTGGTTGTGGCAGCATTTTTCTGGAAACGAACAACAACCGCTGGCGGCTTGAGTTCTATCGCGGCGGGAACGGCGGTGGCGGTGATCTGGAAAGTGCTGAACCTTGATCCTATCGCGCCGATGGTTTTCCCTGCGCTCGCCGCGTCACTGATCAGTTTGGTCGGCGTCAGCCTGATGACCGGTCCGCCGCGCCCTGAGCAGTGGCAGCCTTTCTTCCGTAAGGCTGCGGAAGGCCGGTGAGGCTCGGCACATGTCATCCTGAGCGAAGCGAAGGATCCCGGTATTTTGCTTGGGGTAAAGTTTACAGATGCGGCAGAAATTGAAAGTGAAACGATACCGGGTTCCTTTGTCGCCTGTGGTTCCTCAGGGTGATGTGCCCGAAACAATTCTCATTGGAGTGAAGGAGAACCGACGATGGACCTTCATGCTATTCAATCCGAACTCCGCAAGGCCAATCTCGACGGCTGGCTTTTTTACGACCATCATCATCGCGACCCCATTGCCTATCGCGTGCTGAAGATTTCGCCTCGCATGTGCACGCGGCGATGGTATTACCTGATTCCGGCCGCAGGCGAGCCTTCGAGGCTGGCCCACCGCATCGAGCGCGGAAATCTAGATGGCGCTCCGGGCGCCCTGCATCTTTATTCTTCTTGGACCGAACAGCGAGAGCATCTGAAGCAAATGCTCGCGGGCAAGCGCCGCATCGCCATGCAGTATTCGCCGCTGAATGACATTCCTTATGTCGGCCTGGTGGATGCCGGAACGATTGAGTTAGTTCGCAGTTTCGGCGTTGAAGTGGTCTCGTCCGCTGACCTGGTGCAGTTGTTTGAAGCCCGGTGGTCCGATGATGCGCTGGCCTCGCATTTGGAGGCAGGGAAGGTCGTCCACGCGGCGATTAACGGAGCCTTTGAGGCCATACGCGCAGCAGTCCGTGCCGGAGATCTCCTGAACGAGTACGACGTGCAGCAGGAGATGATGCGGATCTTTGCACCAAACGGCGTTGAGACGGACGAACCTCCCATTGTGGCCGTGAATGCCAACGCCGCCAACCCGCACTACGATCCGACAAAGGATTTCGCGCTACCCATTCGCGAAGGCGATTTTGTGCTGCTCGATGTCTGGGCCAAGCAGTCAAAGCCCGGTGCTGTTTATTTCGACATCACATGGACGGGGTTTGTGGGTGAATCTGTCCCGGAACGCTACAAGCAGATCTTTAACATCGTCCGCCAAGCGCGCGACGCTGCCGTCAACCTGGTGAAGAGTGCCATGCAGCAGGGAACGCCGCTTTACGGCTATCAGGTGGATGACGCCGCGCGCGGCGTGATTGAGCGGGCCGGCTACGGCGACAAGTTTGTCCACCGGACCGGCCATTCCATTGGTGAAGACGTCCACGGCAACGGAGCCAACATGGACAACTTGGAGACCCACGATTCGCGTCGGGTGTTGCCGCGCACCTGCTTCTCCGTTGAGCCCGGGATCTATCTTGACGATTTCGGTGTCCGCAGCGAGGTGAACGTCTACGTTGAAGAACACGACGCCCGAGTCACTGGCGAAATCCAGCAGACCATTGTCCCCATCCTAGTTGAACCGAATTAGTAGTGCGATGTCATAAGCTGTTGGTTCAGCACCACTTTTAGAGCACTCTCCTCCCTCCTGCAGGAAAGCCCGCGGCGGAACGCGTTCGTTGCCGGGGACACGCCCGTCGCGGGTCTGCAAATCGACTTCCGCGCAGAAACCTTCCTTCGCGATTGGTTCAGGTTGGATTCCGCCAAGTTGTTGCGGCGAAGGCGCCTTTGCTTTGTCACGACGCGAGCTTGATTTGGATCACATGGGGCGTACTGGTTTGCGGGTCAAGGGTTGTAACAATTTGGACGTTCTTTTGGTCGAATTTTTTGGCATCAGCTTGGTCGTCAAGAAAGTAACCTTGTCCTTTTTGGGGATCGGTTAGCAAGGCATATTTGCCCGTTTTCGGTTTCACGATTTTGCCGGTGTAGGTTCGCGCCTGCTTCTGGGCTGGTTGCTGGGCGGCAGGCGGCTGTTGTTGCTCACCTGGTACTTGTTGTTGCGCACTGGGCGGGTATTGTTGTTGGTTGGGATTCGGATTCTGATTTTGAGCCCCGAATGCCTGTGAAAATGGAATCAACCCTGCGGCCAGGGCTACAGTGATGACCCATGAGCGAACGTTTCCTTTCTTCATTCATGCCCGCTTTTAGATTGTGAACTTCCCCCGCACCTATTTGGTTGGCAATGACTGTTCCACAACCATTTTGGGATCGACTTACTGATATCTGGAGAGTTACTTAAAAGTAGGTAAACATTGTACTGTAATTTCTTCCTGCACTCGGTCGATTATTCACACACAAAAGGGCAGCAAGAAAAAATGAACGACTGGTCAAATGGGGAGGCTCATGCTCGCGGAGCACTTCTGTTTGGGTTTATGGCGCCCTATCCGTAGAGATGATCGAGGCGTCCTGCAAAAATTAAAACCTCCAACGCGACCACCGCCACTTCCTGGAAAGAGACAGTGGTTGTGGCCTCGTGCCATTCTAACCTCCACGCCGTTTTGATGCTCGCAGATATTGCGAATCAATATCTCGGCCGTATCCTGCCTCGGCAATGCATAGATGGTTGGGAAAACGAAGTAGAGAATTTTGGCGACTGAACAACCAGCGGGAGACAATCAGAACGGGCCTGAAAAAGGTGTCGAATCGGGTCTTCCGTCGCAGACCGGCCGGTTGCCGGTTCAACTTTTCACCCGCCGGCCGGTCCGCGATCGCTTACCAGTGCCCCCTCCACACAACTTGGTCTTTTGCCACTGCCTCAGGCGGAAGTGAGCTTGCGTTCCTCGTGGTTCCACACAGCGATGGCGTTGTTGAAATACGAGTAGTTAGCCATGTGGCAGGCGATGGCGGCGTTGTTGCCGAATACGGCGTCTTCCACCGAAGGCCGCCGCGTCTTGACGGACTGGAAGAAGTTCCAAAGGTGCTCGCGTGTGTCGTCGTAATTGTCCGGAGCGTAGTAACCGGTGGCTTCAATTGGCTTGGCCGCGCCCGGTGGTGTGTCGTGCTCGGCGTGCCAATTCTTTGCATAATTGCTCAGCATCGGCTGGGGCCATGCGGGCGTGCAGGGGCTGTGGTTCTTGCCGTTCTCCGGCCAGATGGTAAACCCGCTGGGGTTCTCGATGCCGTGGATTTCCATGATCCCACGAGTGCCCAGGAAACGATAGACCTCAGGGTCGCTGGTGTTCAGCGTTACCCGCAGCGTAACGCGGAATCCGTCGTACTCGTAAACGGTCGTCATCACATCAGGGACGTCACGGCCGTCCTTCCAGCGGAACAGACCGCCCATGGTGGCAGCCCGTTTGGGAGGCGCAGTCACGTCCATGGCGTAATGAATGCCGGTCAGCGAGTGGATGAACAGATCGCCGGAGGCGCCTTCGCCGTAATCACGGAAATTGCGCCAGCGCGTGAACCGCACCTTGGAAAATGGCCGCTTAGGTGCGGGGCCCAGCCACGTTTCCCAGTCAAGCGTTTTGGGAGAAAGATCCGGCGGAATGGTGTAGTTCCACGCGCCGCATGGACTGTTGCGGCCAAGTGACGATTCCACCAGGCAGACGTCACCGATCACTCCCTGTCGCAACAGTTCGCGCGCCTTATGGTAGATCACGGAACTCGGTTCCTGGCTGCCCACCTGCACAATGCGGTTGTGCTTCTTAGCTGCTTCAATCATCGAGAAGCCCTGCTGCACTTCGTGCGTCATGGGCTTTTCGACATAAACGTCCTTGCCGGCCTGGCAGCACTCAACAACAATGCGCTGGTGCCAGTGGTCGGGCATGGGTGCGATGATGCAATCGATTTCATTGTTGTCAAGCAGGTCCTGGTAACGGCCGGTCACCTGGATGGGCTTGCCCACAATCTGCCTGGCTAGTTCCTGCCGGCCGGTGTAAAGCTCGCACGCTGCAACGCATTCGACGCCGGGCAGCGAGATGGCGTCGCGCAGCAGGCCTGAGCCGCGCATGCCGACACCAATGATGCCGAACCGGACCGTGTCACTTGGAGCGGCGGGCCGCGCCGGCACACGCCCTGGCGCAGAGGCCTCCAAACGAATGGCCCGTCCCGCAAGCATGCCCCCGGTTACCCCCGCAGCGCGCCCCATAAAACTACGTCGAGAAATCTGATTACTGTCCATTTTGAGATTTCCTCCCCGATGAAAACGAGTATGATGATTTGCCCCTCCAGCTTGGGTGACGCATGAGTGTATCGCCGCCCGACTCGGTGCGCAATTGTTTCGTCAAAAATTCGGGGCTTTGCCTGGAGACTCCTCTGGGGACTTTGCATAGATCTTGACCCATTGTCCGCGCCGTTGAAAAACTGCTACCTGGTGCAGGTCGTATCGGAAGGCGACAAAGCCAGGGTGGATTGGCGGTGAATATCCGTCCGCGCGCGCAAGCCACGGATAGCGCAGCAACCAGTTTGATGGCGGGTTCCATTTGCGAGAGTAGAGATAGAGGAGATCGAACGAGTCGCCGGAAATGGGCCTGAAATCGGGCGGGGAAAAACCCGCTACGCTGACCACTCGCATCGGTTTCTTAACGTAGCCAAGTTCAGGATGGCTTAATTCGTCGGTGGCCGGCCACGCTGTGAGCACGCGCGGATTATCGGGCTGTGCCGAGAGCCACTCCGCCGCCTGCTGGTGCAAACGGATGAAGTCCACGTAGGAGAGGTTGTTCTCGTAAGCGAACGGGTAGGAAGGGTTGATGAACCACGACGCTACAAATCCAACTGCGACCATCACAAAGGAGGCGCGCATAACCGGACGCGGCAAAGTTTCGACCATCAGGACCAGCGTCAGGTAGAAGCAGGGAAACATGGGCAGCAGATAACGCGTCAGTACTGCGCCGCCTACAAGGCTGAGCATCACGATATAAACGACGGCCAGGCTGGCAGCAAGAAAGAAAAATTCCTTGCGGACGACTCCTGTATCTGCGTGGCCTGTTTCGACGCGGTCCGCGTCGTCTCGCTCGCGAGTGGCCTTCATCCGCCGATAGCCCAGAAGCGCCACTGCAACCAGCAACCAGTTGAACCCTGCGATGAACACCTGATAGAGACGGCGCACCAGGCTGACGGCAATCCTGCCAGGTTCGAGCGTGGAGTAGAGGTTGTACTGAAGGTATTGAGGGTTACCTGTCCAGTAGCCTGTCACATGATGGTAGTAGACGGCCCAAGCGCCCAGGGTAACGACCGGCACGGCCAGCCACAACCAGGCGATTCTGCCCAGATCCTTCCTGAATCGCCAGATGAAGACTATCGCCACCGGGACCAGGGCGATGGAGGTTTCCTTGGTCAGGACTGAGAGTGACGCCGCGACGGCAAACCACACCATGCGCCGGCGCAGCAGCGCCCAGGCGGCCACAGTTGTGGTGAAGGCAGCAGGGAGGTCGAGAAACGCCAGAGTACTTTGAGCGAAAAACAGAGGCGAAACCGCCAGCAGGACGCACGCCCATATAGCGGCTTCCCGGCTGGAGACGGTGCGTCCCAGCGCGTAGAGCGCAACAATCGTCCCGGCTGCAAACGCCACGATTGTGAGCCGCGTGGCGAGAGGGCAATATCCTACCAGTCGCCACACCAGCGCAAGGCATATGGAAAGCAGTGGAGTGTGTCCCGTTGCCAGGGTGTCTTGAGGAACCAGCAGCCCGTGATGAAAGAAGTCGAGCGCTGCCGGAATGTAATATCCAGCTTCGTCCCACAGGTAGGGGAGACGCAACAATGGAAAATGTGCCAATACCACAGCGGAAAAAGTGCCGATGACAGCCAGCCCAGGCAGGAACCGCGAATGAGTACTGTTTTTGTTCATGCAGAGTGGAATCTTACAACGAACAGCGCAGACGGTGTGATGGATTCAATGCGGCACTGAGAGTTTCCTGGAGAGCCATTGACTTGCACGCATATCATAAGCCAGGATTCAGGCGTTGTCATCAAGCGGCCGCAAGGATTACGATGGACAACGCGAGGCCTGCTTACATCAAAGGGGCCTTCTTTTTGCGCCAACCTGGCGCCGCCCAGAAACGTGATGTTCCAAGCGTGGTGCCAGTAGCCGCCAAGGGCAATTTCGGGATGCTGAAGGGAGAAAGATGAAATATCGAACATTTGGAAGGACAGGTTGGGAAATGAGTGAGATTGGTTACGGCATGTGGGGAATGGCGGGCTGGACCGGATCCGACGATGCGGAATCACTCGAGTCTCTCCAGCGGGCGGTGGACCTGGGCTGCAACTTTTTTGATACGGCCTGGGCTTACGGCGACGGCCACAGCGAAGAATTGCTGGGCAAGCTTGTCCGGGCCAACCCTGGCAAGAGGCTTTACACGGCCACAAAGATTCCCCCGAAGAACCTTCATTGGCCCAGTCGCCGGGAATACACCTTGAATGATTGTTTCCCTCCTAACCACATCGAGGAGTATACGCACAGCAGCCTGAAGAATGCCGGGCTCGATAGTTTTGACCTGATGCAGTTTCACACGTGGGAAGACTCCTGGGTGGAGGACGACCGCTGGGCCAGGAAGATGGATGATTTGCGGCGGCAGGGACTGATCCATGCTGTCGGGATTAGCATCAACCGCTGGGAACCCTGGAATGGAGTGCTGGCCGTCAAGAGCGGTCTGGTCGACGCTGTACAGGTCATCTACAACATTTTCGACCAGAATCCCGAGGATGAGCTTTTCCCGGCCTGCCGCGAGATGAATGTCGCCGTGATTGCACGGGTACCGTTTGATGAAGGAACCCTGACGGGCACTCTGACGCTTGAATCCACCTGGCCGGCGGGCGACTGGCGTGGCACCTACTTTGTTCCGGAAAACCTGAAGAGCAGCGTGGAGCACGCCGAAGCGCTCAAGCCGCTTGTGCCCAAAGGAATGACCATGCCGGAAATGGCGTTGCGTTTTATTCTCGGTAATTCGACTGTCAACACGATCATTCCGGGAATGCGAAAGCTCCGTCACGTTGATGCGAATATCGCAACCAGCGACGCTGGCCCTCTCCCGCCGGAAGTGCAGGCCGAACTTTTCAAGCATCGCTGGGACCGTAAGGTTACCGAATGGTCGCAGTAAAGTTTCTTTGCCGCCGACATTCCGGTTCCGCAATCGCCCGGGGGACGGACGTTAATTTGACCGCGTCACCGGAGTGTGAGTGCTTTGAAAAAAACTTGTTGGGCCTTACAGGAAATAGCAGCCTGAGCGATAATTGAGATTGGGGAGGGACTCAGCGGAGGCTTTGCCAAGAGCCATGCAACAGCCCGGTGACAAGGCATCTCCGGCTGATGGTTCAGCTTCATAGAATAGACAAGCGAAAGCAAGGAGGCAGCTTATGAAAGCTTTTGGAATTCGGACCTGGTTGGTGGTGATTGTCGCCGTTTGCTTCCTCGCACCTCTTCTGCGCGCGGACAGTATAACGTTCAAGAACGGGAGTACTGTCCAAGGCAAGTACCTGGGTGGAACGGACTCGAACGTTACGTTCTACACAGGCAATCAGTTGATGCACTATGCGATTTCGGATATCGATTCGATAACTTTTGGCAGTCAGACATCCACTTCGTCATCAGCAGCCTCAGTGCCGATGCAGGCTCCAGCTCCGGTTATCAAGCAGGCGCAACCGGTTGGTCAAACAACTGATCAAACAACAGTCGCCACCTCCGGCGCCACCGTCCTGGTTCCTGCGGGAACGCACCTTGTTGTCCGGATGATTGATGGCATCGATTCGAACCAGAACAAGGTGGGCGATACTTTTCAGGCAAGCCTGGAAGACCCCCTCATCGTTGACTCGACTCAGGTTGCTCCTAAAGGGACCATGGTGTACGGCAAGCTGGAACAAGTCAAATCAGCTGGCCGCATCCAGGGGCAGTCTGAACTTCGGCTGGTTTTGACGGGCATTGTGCTGAATGGGTCAACGTACAATATGGTGACCGGTGATTACACCGTTCAGGGTAGTTCGCGCGGCAAACAGACGGCCGAACGTGCGGGAATTGGCGCCGGGCTAGGTGCAATTATTGGAGCCATCGCGGGCGGCGGCAAAGGTGCAGCTATCGGCGCGGGAGTTGGCGCCGGCGCAGGTACTGCTGTTCAGGTAATAACCCACGGGCAGCAGGTTCACGTACCCAGCGAAACGGTGCTGAATTTCACGCTGGAACAGCCGGTTCAGCTTCCAATTTCAAACAGCTAACGGGAGCTTGAGCCCGGTTGAGCCACGAACGGCGTAGCCAGGCGCGGTGATGACAGCCGGGGCGGGATCACGCCTCATGTCGAGGACGGGGTTGATGTAATCCCGGTCGCACACAACCTCATTGATTGATTGGACCTTCTCCGGGACTTGCGGTTTGTTCCCGGACGAAGGGCCGAGGCCTTTTTAGCAGTTCATCCCTCGCGTGCCGGAAGGCATTCAATCGATTATCCATGGCCCCCTCAACGGCGGGGTCTTCGATGCTGCAATGGATATGCTTTGTCTTGGCAGGAAAGACGGGGCAGCTTTCCCGGACGATGTCGCAGACAGTGATGACGTAATCGAAATCCTGTCCCAGAAACTCCTCCACCGACTTTGAGTGATGGCCGGAAATATCAATTCCGGCTTCTCTTATCGCAACAATCGCCTCAGGCCGGACGCGAGTTGGTTTGGTGCCCGCGCTGAAAACCTCCCACGAAGCACCTGCCTCGTGGCGTAAAAGTCCTTCCGCCATCTGGCTGCGTGCAGAATTTGCCATGCAAAGAATTAAAATCCGCACGCTCAGCTTTCCTACGCGAGAAGCCGCGAACACAGTGAAGGGCAACCTCCGGACTACTGCCGGTGGGCCCTGCCCGTTTGTCTGAGCGTAGAACGTCGATGCCTCCGCCCGACCCCAGGTCCAGCACAACTTCACCGGGACTCAGCCGGGCCAACGCCGTTGGGTTGCCGCAGCCGAGCGACGCCAGGACCGCTTCCTGCGGTACTTCGCTCGTCTGGGAGGGGTTATAGAGATTAATGGTAATCGGGTCGGGATTCCCCGCCCTGGGGCCGCAGCATGAACGCTGTCCTGCTATCGCCTGTCTTGCTGCCTGCCCGTATTTCTCTTTCACTGCCTGTTTCAGACTTTCCGCGCTCATGTTTTTTCCCTTTCCGGGTTTCCGTGGGGGTTCTCCCGACGGTGACGAGTTCGCCCGGTTCGATGACCCTGTTCCGCGTGCAACATTCCGCGTAGAGGAATGAGATCAGTTCCTGAAGAGAATCCGTGTTGGCCGTGTGCCACAGAAAGTTGCCCTCGCGGCGCACCCGGACCAGGCTTTCGCTCTTGAGCTTGTCGAGGTGATGGGAGAGTGTAGAAGGCGGAATGCCCAATTCACTTTGAATCTCGCCGACAACAAGTCCCTGCGGGTGGGCTGTCAATAGGAGTCGCATGATGCGTAAACGCGGCTCGGCACCCATGGCGGCAAACATATCCGCATAGCGGCTGTCCTGTTCTGTTTTGTTCGGTAAAGTTGCCAGAGATTCGATAATTCCAGAAGTATCGAAATATGCCAAGAGGATTTACCTTTGCCGCCTCAGCTACCTCAAGAATGACCCGCATACTGAGTTGAAGGAATGTGGTTTTCGACTTCAGGAAGGCTAGGAGCATCGTCTAAGAGGTTGCTCAAATTTTACTGGCGGAGCATGAGAAACCGCTATATATGCGATTCGCCCAGTTTCTTCCGCAACCGTTTTTGCCACCCCTGAGTGAGCGCTTCGACTTGTAGCGCTCGTTCAATCAAGCGGAAGTCCGGGTTCTTGTGATCGTATTCGAGGCGCAGGAGGTCGGTGATGCTGACACGGTTGGTTTCCCGATAGACTGGCTCAGGTGCGTCACCCTCGCCGAGTTCTCCTTCTTCAACGACCGCAAAATAAAAGCCTGTGCGTCTGCTGGTGAGAAATCGATCCGGCATATCGTCCCGGCCGAACCTTACTCCGAGCTTGTAACAGGGCAGGCGAGGCTGGGTAACCATCAGAAGGGCCGTTCCCATCCGAAAACGATCGCCAATGTGTGCGCTGTCTTCGAGCAGACCTTCCAAAGTCAGGTTTTCTCCAAACATGCCCCATGGCATGTCCAAGCCGGGAAGTTCGCACCGCCAGTACTTGTAATGTTCGGATGGGTAGGCATAAACGGCTTTGTTGATTCCACCATGAACGGAAAGATCTGCCTGGCCATCGCCCTCAAGATTCAGCCTGCCCACTTTGACCCGCCCGTGGACCGGATTCTTGTAAATTCCTGTGGTGACAGACTTGCCGTTTGCCACAATCTCCATGGGAAGTCCAACATTGACAGAGAGAATCTTCATAGTTCTCACCATTGGATGTACGTGTAATCCTTGCGTTCCACAAGACGGTTGGCAAAAGCGGCCGAGTGGGACAGCCCTTGTGCCCGAAATATCTTCAACGGCCATACGCCTGAAGATAGGCGAAGCTTATCAACACCCCATACCCGTAAAGTGGCAGGTTATCAGAGGTTCTTTCAACCTTGACGGCGTG
Organism: Acidobacteriota bacterium; assembly: GCA_021787735.1. Classification (GTDB taxonomy): domain Bacteria; phylum Acidobacteriota; class Terriglobia; order UBA7540; family UBA7540; genus SCRD01. The sequence continues at coordinate 13,225 of JAJYLL010000106.1, forward strand.
CTCGATCTCCACGCCCGTATTATTTAAAAGAGCCTGATGCTGAACACCTTGCCCCCGGACAATCCCCCTTTGGGTCCCTATAGTCTCGATGCGCAACCCGGTTCCGCAAAGTATTCGAGACATGAGCGCTTCTGCCAGGTCCCAATCTGACGATCAGCAACGATTAAGGTATTGAGGCCTGAATGCCCGGCAGGCCTATGACCGGACGGGAGATTCCTGATTGCGTGCTCCTCGTGTCAGGACACTGCCATCCGCATAGGGGCGGCTTGACAATTCCCAATCTGAGTGCGGGTACCATAGGGCCATCGACCTATTGCACAACGGCCACCGGGTAAAACTTCAAGGATCCTTGCACACCGACACTCCTCCGGCTGTATTTGTCACAGTGTCAGCGGTGGCGGTGTTCAGCGACGATAGTCACCTGCATGTCCCGGGCAAGCCAGACAATTTGCTGGACGAGGTTCCGCCCGAACACCGTCGGCAGATTTTTCCGCTTGGTACGTAACATGAAAATTTGCGTAATGCCCTGCCTTCGCGCGAAGTTGACGAGTGTTTCAGCAACCTCCTCACCCTCCAATATCCGTGTTTCAATCCGCAGGTTTCGTGCAAAATTCAGTTGTTTCTCCACTATTTGGCGTTCTGCAGGCGGCAGTGAGTGCAGACCTGAACTTGTGTTGACGAAGACCGCGAAGCACTCAGCGTCCAGGAAATCAGCCATGCGTCTGCCACGCCGAATCAAGGCGGCAGTCGAGGGATCTGCCGTAATGTGAATCAGCAACCGGTCTGACGATGCTCCTGTGCGAGCAGATGATCCTGCCTGGTTGTTCAGAAGGGGAGAGCCTGTGACCCCTGAATCTTCTTGCGGTTCGTAACGAATATCAACCTCGTGCGCCGTTTGGCGCAAGGCTAGTTCTCGCAGCGTGACAAGCGTCGGCTCTTTGAAAAAATTCTCCAATGCCTGCTGGGCCTTTTCTTGCGGGTAAACCGCGCCACGCCTCAGGCGATTCAGCAGGGCCTGAGGCGGCAAATCCACCATCACGACTTCATCGGCTTCTTTGACGACCCAATCGGGGACTGTTTCCCGAACGCGGACCCCGGAGACCTGCCAAACCGTATCGTTCAGGCTTTCCAAATGCTGAACATTCATGTTGGTTAGGACATCGATGCCATTGTCCAGGAGCACTCGGACATCCTCCCATCGCTTAGCCCTTTCTGAGCCTGGAACATTGGTGTGTGCAAATTCGTCTACCACACACAACTGAGGGTGACGGCGTAAAATAGCCGCTGTGTCCATTTCCTCGAACTGGCTTCCACGATAAAGGAGTTTTCTCCGCGGGACCATTTCAAGCCCCTGGGTCATATCAATGGTCGCCTGGCGGGAATGCGGCTCAAAATATCCGATGATGACATCTACGCCTTGCTGCTTTAATTTCTGGGCCTCCTCGAGCATGCGGTAGGTCTTTCCCACGCCGGCTGCATACCCGAGCAAGAGCTTCAAGTGGCCCCTTCTGCCGTTTTCTGGCATATTGGATCCTTTATTGCGGGAAGACTCGGACGTCGATTCCTTCGGCGGACTGGATCAGCCGGTCTACGCCGCTGCCGAAAAGCCGTTCGGACCACCTTTCCCTTCTGCTGTGATGAATAAATATCTGGGTAATCCGATGCTCATGCGCGAACCTCAATACCGCAGATGTCCATTCCTCCCCTTCAAGCACCTCAACATTTGCCCCGAGCGTTCGCGCGTGTAGAAGGTTTTCTTCAAGCACGGATTCCACTTTCGACGACGGCTGGCCCTGACGGACGCTGACGACGTAGAGTTCACCGCGAAACCGGTCTGCGTTGCGGTGGCCACTTTCAATCATTTGCCGCGCATCGACGCCTGCTTTGACACACACAAGGATGCGTTCTTGTGTCCCCCAAAGCTGCTCCACGCCGTGGCGTTGAAGGTACATTTCGAGTTGATGGTCCACAATGTCCGCCGCAAGCAACAACCCCATTTCTCGAAGTTGCGCAAGCCTTTGCTGTTGCGCCGCGGCATGCTCCGGGATGCCACCTGCGCGCTGAAGTGTCATCTCCGGTGGGACATCAACAACTTCGATTTCCTCCGCGGACTTCAGGAACTCGAGTGGAACAACATCAACGGTGTGTTTGCCGGTAATTTTCTCAACCTTTTCTTTGTACTCGTCGATGTACTGGAGGTCCACTGAGGCCAGGATTGATATCCCGTCGTCCAGCAACTCTTTCACGTCTTGCCATCGCTCGGTGTGGTAGCTCAAGGGATGATTGTGGTGAGCAAGGCCGTCAACCACGCAAACTTGTGGATGCCTGTTGAGGATTGATTCAACGTCCATTAACTGGATTTCATCAAGGGTTTTCAGTGGAATGACTTCCAACTTGCAGAGCAAATCTTGTACTTCAGGAGAGACTTCAAGCTGGGTTGCGCCCACTACGACATCCTCTCCTCTCTCTTTCCGACGCCCCGCCTCGTCGAGCATGCGGGCCGACTTGCCCACGCCGGACGTGTAGCCGAGGAACACCTTGAACAAGCCGCGGCTCAGATCTCTTTCGCCCGCCTGCACTTGGCGTAGGAGTTCTTCTGGATCAGGATTTAGATGTTTCATGTTCGTTACAAAACGGAGCGTGGCTAAGCTCCGACTCATCTATCTTCTATCAATCATCATTGTTGTTGTCAAAGGAAGAGACTGATACAGGCATTTGCAACCTCCGAACCTCGGGAAAAGCGTCCCGTAGGTTCGGCAAACGGCGGTATATCGATCAATGATGCGGGAACCGTTTGTCAAGCGCAAGGTTGAGTTCCAGAACATTCACTCGGGGACCTCCCAGGAAGCCCAATTCCCGTTCTTCTGTATGCTGATGAATGAGACGACGCACTTCTTCGAGTGGAACATCTCGCGCCACAGCTACTCGAGCAGCCTGAGCCTCAGCCGAAGCCAGGCTGATATCGGGATCCAGACCACTCGCTGAGGTCGTGAGGAGATCGGCCGGAATGGGTCCCTTGTAATCGGGGTTGGCTTTCCGGAATTCGGCAATTGAATTTTTGACGCGGTCAATCAGCTTCTGATTTGTGGGGCCGTAATTGGAACTTCCGGAATTTGAG
>JAJYLL010000107.1 GCA_021787735.1 Acidobacteriota bacterium
AGACTCCAGAACCTTACGCAGCGGCGCCGGGAGGGAACGGGGCCAGAGTCGGGGGGAGGTTTTGCTCATTCTGTGTGTACTATAACATATAAGAAGACCCAAACAACAGCACCCCCAGGCACTGATTTCCGCCTGAACTCGACTTTTTCAACAGAATCTACACCTTTCTGCCGGGGGCTACGCCACAAGGTCATCTCTCTCATAACCTTCATTACTGTTGAGTACATTTAGGGGTCCGTTGTTGTATTTCTATTGACAGTGTGTCACTGATAAAGGTATTCTAGCGAACCAATTCAGCGATCGAGCGGACGGCTTGCCTATTCTGGAGGGGATAGCAAGTTACTGTGAAGTGTGCCATAGGGATCGTTGTCGCCGGAGTGTTTCTTTTGGCAGCTTGCGGGGGAGGATCGACTTCCCCCGCGACAACCAGCCCTGCAACCCCATCGGTTTCGGTAACTGTCTCTCCCGGTTCCCAACAAACAATTGACGCCGGGCAGACGGTAAATTTCACGGCCGCGGTTGCCAACGATTCCAACAAGCAGGGCGTAAGCTGGACCGTCTCCGGCAACAGTTGCAGCGGCAGCGCCTGCGGAACACTGACTAATACTTCCACCGCCGCTGCGACGTACGACGCCCCCGCCAGCGTTCCTTCGGCTCTGATGGTAACCGTCACTGCCACTTCTGTTTACAAGAGCAGCGTCTCTTCCTCGGCAACGGTGAACGTGAATCCGCTGCCCGCCATTACCACTGCGTCGCTGCCGGATGCAATCGTGGGAGCCTCCTACAGCGCCACGCTGCAGGCCAGCGGAGGCACAGGTTCCCTTTCCTGGAAAATCGCGTCGGGCGGCCTGCCCAGCGGGCTTTCGCTCGACTCCGCCACGGGGGCCATTTCCGGGCAGCCTGCCAGCGCCGGCACCTTCAGTTTTACCGTTGAGGTCACCGATTCCGGCCCGACTCCGGTGTCGGTCACCAAGGCGCTCACTCTCATCGTTACGAACCCGCTGATCGTCACCACCACGTTGCTTTCCGGCGGATCGGTGGGCGTGCCATACAGCGCGACGCTGCAGGCAAGCGGCGGAGTGGGCTCTTATTCGTGGTCGATTACATCCGGCGGCCTGCCGGGCGGGCTCTCGCTCAACTCGAGCACCGGGGTGATTTCCGGAACGCCCACAACGTCCAATAAGTGGAACTTCACGGTTCAGGTGACCGACTCCTCCACGCCCGCGCCGCAGACCGCCACACAGTCGCTCAGCATCAGCATCGAGCCGGCCATGCTCATTTCAACGACAGCACTGCCCGACGGCACAGTGAGCGTGAACTACAGCGCAACGCTCGAGCAGCAGTATGGGACGTTGCCCCTGTCGTGGAGCCTCGCCAGCGGGTCGGGCAATCTTCCGGGCGGGTTATCACTTGACCCGGGTACGGGTGTGATTTCCGGCACCCCCACCACGGCTGGGACCTATAACTTCACCGTGATGGTCACGGATTCAAGCGTGCCGGCGCAGACAGCCACGCAGTCCCTCAGCATCACCATCAACCCCTCGGGCGCCGGCAATACAGAACTGAGCGGCCGCTACGCTTTTCTGCTGAGCGGTTACAACGGCAGCGGAAACCATGTCGCGATGGCAGGAAGCCTGGCGGCCGACGGCTCCGGAAATATAACGAGCGGGATCGAAGACCTGAACCTTGAAGGCCTTGCCCCGCCGCTCGGGCTGACCATTAACAATGGCAAATACACACTGAACGCGGACAACCGGGGCATGATCAGCTTCACCGATTCGCTTGGCGCCAGCTACACCCTGGCCATTGCCATGGGGAGCCTCAGCGGAGGCACCTCCGGCACCGCGGAAAAAGGCGCCATTCTCGAATTCGATTCAAGCGGTTACTTCATGAGCGGCGTGATTGAATTGCAGAACAGCGCCGCCTTTTATAAAGGGGCGATAGCCGGCAATTACGCCTTTGGCTTCACCGGCTCTGACCTGGGCGGCAGCCGGTTGGCCGTGGCGGGCGAGTTCACCGCCGACGGCGCCGGAGCCATCACGGGCGGGCAATTTGACGCGGACGACGACGGCACGCCCACTGCTGCGGCTGCCATCGCCAGCACCAGCACTTACACCGTTGATACAACAACGGGGCGATGCACTGCGACGCTTGGCGACATTTCACCTGCTCCCGCGGACTATGTTTTCTACATTGTCTCCGCAAGCAGATTGCTGGCGCTCAGCACGGACAGCGCATCGACAGCGGGGCTGGTCACGGGTGAGATCGATGCCCAGACAGGCGGGCCTTTCTCATCCGGCTCGCTCAGCGGCACGGCGGTAATGAGCGTTGACGCGGCCGCGACATCCACAAGTGGCGGGTCGCAGACAGCCTTGGGTGTCGTCACCTTCGACGGGACCGGAAACGCCGGTTTTTCCATGGACATGAACGATGCTGGGACGCTTTCAACCGTATCCGGCTCCGGCACATACGCTGCCGTGGATTCAACTACGGGACGTTTTACTTTGACGCCTCCGCAGGGCATGCCGGCTCTGGTTGGCTATCTGGTTTCCGCAAATCAGGCATTCCTTGTGGGAGCAGACAGCGGCGTCATGGCAGGAACGTTCCAGGCGCAATCCGCCGGCCCATTTGCGAATTCCTCATTGAACCTCACCGGCTTTTTCGGCGATCAGGCGTTTGCGTCGGCACCGGTGCAACCTCCCAAGGGAATTCTTCCCGCCACGCTGAGCACCGGTATCATGACGTTTGACGGTGTCGGGAACCTCTCCACGACCAGCGACGAGAACCAGTCCGGCGTGCTGCTACCCGGACAGACGACTACAGGCACCTACTCAGTGGCATCGAACGGAAGAGTGCCTCTCAATTCGGGGTCACTGATCCTTTACGTCGTGTCGGCAACAAAGTTTGTTGCCATGGATGCAGTCCCGACCGATCCCAACCCAACGCTCGCCGGCGGCCGGCAATAGCGCATCGGGCGGTGCCTCAATGATCTGCGCGTGCCCGGCTGGTTGGCTGGTCGGAAGGTTGAAAAGTAAGCCAGTCGGCCTGAACTTTGTCCCATCCCTGGATCAGCAAGCCCTGTTCTTCAAAAAAGTTGCGAATGCGCGGCCGGTTCCAGCCGGCAATTTCTTCCAGGATAGGCACCAGGACGCTCAGAGCGTCGTCGCTCAGGACCGTTCTCCTGGCGATCTGGGCGATGTCGCGGGCCTCAGAAACCGCCACGGTAAATCCTTCCCGCTGGTTCACGTGCAGCATGACGTGGACGTCGGAGCTGCCGTCACCCACGTAGACGACTCGGTCGGCGCCGCTCTGCAACAGGGATTGCAAGTCGTCGAGTGTGGTGACTTTTCCATAGCCTGCATTCACTCGAATAATGCCCTCCACGCGGCCGGAGTTGTCGTAACGCAACTGCGTGCCGTGGATGTGGTCCCGCGGGATAAGGCCCTCGAGCGCCGATTCCACCACTTCCTGCGGCGCGGCGGATAGCACGTGAAAGTCGAACGCGAAGCCTTCGATGGCTCCTGCCAGCAAATCCCGCAGTTGCTGGATGTTCCTCTTCAGCCGGATGCTTTTGCCGGCCCGGACCAGGTGTTCTTTGCGCACCCGGGCGTGCAGGTCAGAATCGTGCAGCAACAGATAAGAGAGTTCGGCGCCCTGCTGGACAAAGTTCTGCACCGAGAGGATACCAGTCTTGCGTTCAAATTCTTTTCCGGGAATGCCCACCATCTCACTCAGGACATAACCGGAATCATGAAAGCTGAGCGTCTGGTCAAAATCACTAGCAACCAGGTAGCGTTTTAAGAACTGCGCTGGGGTTTGCATAAGCTCCCTCCTTTCAGTCTGGCCGGAATGCGCCAATTCGGGAACGGGTTAAATCTTCATTGTGGGAGTCGATTATTACGGTGGAGTTAATTCCTGATTAAATCAGCGTGAACGCGTCATGGATTCCCATCCTTGCATTCTCGTGATCTGCTATCGGCGATCAATAGCAGCCTTTGATTTTGCCGGATACGCGTACGGGCGTCCAATTGATAAAATCGATAAGGTGCATAAGTGGCCCGGCCGCCCACAAAAGGCCTGATATGTCAATGCAGCCGGATTTACAGGTGTGCTATAGTGTCAGCTAGGGGTCCAAATAGGGGTGCCCGCCGAAGGAGTTAGTATCCGATGACGAAGCGTATCCGTCTGCTTGTAATTGCGTTGTCTTCTCTGCTGGTTTTCTATGTCATTATCGGCGGGGTGCTTGGATGCGGCAGCACCGATCAGGGAGAGACCTCTTACCGCGATCTGGGCGTTTACAGCCAGGTCCTTTCCAGAATCCAGCAGGAATACGTTACACAGCCCAATCTGAAAAGTGTGACTAAGGGTGCCATTCGGGGACTGCTGGAAGCGCTTGACCCCTACAACACCTACTTCACGCCCTCAGAGTATCAGGAATATCTGCAACACCCGAGCTCGGGCCCGGCCAGCGTTGGGCTCTACATTTCTAAGCGGACGGGATTTACCACCGTGGTTTCGGTCCTGCCGGATAGCCCGGCGCAAAAAGCGGGGATCAATCCCGGCGACCTGATCGACGAAGTGAGCGGCAAGCGGCTCCGCGAACTGTCCGTGGTTCAGATCAATCGGCTGCTGGACGGCGCTCCGGGAACCACCCTTGACCTGTCCATCATTAAGGGTACGCAAGGCGAGCCTGATAAGGTCACCCTCACCCGCGAAATTCTTAAGAACGCTCCGCTGACGGCGGAAACTATCAACGGCAACACGGCTTACCTGCGGGTGCCCACACTCGGTCAGGGGAAATCCGCAGAAATCGCCGCCAAGCTCAAACAACTGATTGCCAGCGGTGACAACAAGATTGTGCTCGATCTGAGAAATTGCGCCGGTGGACTCGAAAGTGAAGGCGAAAAAACCGCTAACCTTTTTCTTGACCACGGTCTGATCACCTACCTCTACGGGCAGCGCTACCCGAGGCAGGAAATCATGGCGCAGCCTTCTGACCAGATTACCAAGCTGCCGATGGTCGTTCTGATCAACCAGTCAACGGCGGGTCCTGCGGAAATTGTGGCGGGAGCCATTCTGGACAATAAGCGCGGCGACGTGGTCGGTGTTACCAGCTTCGGCGTGGGCGTTTACCAGAAACTTATTCCCGTGGGTGATGGATCGGCGCTGCTGCTTTCCGTCGCCAAGTATTATACTCCGGACGGGAAACCCATTCCCGGCTACGGCATTACTCCCAACGTCGTGCAGTCTGCGGAAAGCGAATCCGCTGCTGAGTCAGGCGAGACTGCACCTCCCAAATTTGGTGGGCCCGACGACAAGCAGCTTCAGAAAGCCCTCGAAATCCTGAACGGGAAGACACCTTCGGAAAAAAACGCAATGTTGAGAGTGCTGAAGCCGGCGGCTTCCGGGGTTCACAGCCAGATTGAATGGTCCTGACAACGGCACGCATTGAATTCCGTCTGTCTTTTCCGTCCGCGTACCACAAGACCCTTCTTACATCTTGAAAATCCCCAGCCGGCCTACTGCGCACGGGCGCGGAGCGGGGCCGCGTGCCACAGTTCATGCCCGCTCCGGAATCCACGCACTGCCCGGGCGCAAAGCGCACACTCGCGATCCGGCGTGCTGCAACGCGCGAGAGATTTTCAACCTGTAATAAGGGAATCTACTTCTTGATCAAAGCCTGGGCGCTGGCGCTGTTATTTTTCTGCTGTTGTGGCTGAATCGTGATGTTCAGATCGCGGTCCAGGCGCATTCCAATCAAGGATCCGGCGGGAAGCTCAGCCTGTTTGCCCTTGGGAAGGAAATAAGCAGCCAGCGCGCCTCCCACGCCCGCCGCGATGCCGGCACTGATCCCGCCCGCCGCGGCACCCGCTGCGGTTGGAGCACCCATAATAATGACCCGCTTCAACTTCCCGGGCCCGCCGCCTTTCAGATCACCTTCAGCGTCCACGGTTGACGCATCGTCGCCGTTCCTGCTGGAGAAAACCTCCGTCAGAGAGCCTGATATCGCCACTTTCTGGCCGTCAGGAAGCGTGAGAGTGTTAAAGAGGACGTACAACTCCCCACCTTTGCCACGATGACCTGCCTTGTGGACTTCCTGGATGCGGCCGTCCACACGGGTTCCCTTCGGCAGAACTTCCTGCTCATCAGCGTAGACCGGGTCAAGCAGAGTGGTAATGACAACGTCGCCTTTTTTTGACTTCTTGGAGTTGATGGCAGTGTGGAGGGCAAGCTTGAACTCGGTACCTTCCGGAATCCAATATTGGTTCTGGGCCTCTGCCAGGCTTGTTTGCGCGCGCACTACCGCCGGGAGCGCCGCCAGCACGAAAGCCAGCGCCAGAATTTTATACATATTCCGCGCCATAGGATTCCTCCTCCTGCTTACCTATGGTCGCCCAGAGATACCACTCCCGGCGACCATATACTAATTTCACCACTGAATCTTCAAGTTCGTCAAAGAGAAAATGCCTCGGGTCAGTCCCTGATTGATTCCTGAATCATTTTACCAACTTGATCATCTGCTGTATACCCGCACCCTTAGAAACAATGATGCGCCACCGCACGGGGAGGATGTATGAATCCCGGCCGGCCGTGAGGCTGAGATGGATGGAGTAGCGGCCGTGCCGGGCCGGAGCCCCCTCGGCAAAATAAAGACGCCGCTCCGCTTCTCAAACGGAACATGCCCCCGGCCAATCGTTCGTTGACGCTGCCGGGCCGCCACCCTATAATGAACGGGAAAGTCGGCCAGGGCGATCATGAAGAAGTTCTTCGGGCTAATACTGATCAGTTGCTTCCTCGCGGGGCCTTCCGCAGCACAAACGGGACAAGAGAAAAAACCGGCGCCTCCATCGGTCCAGAACCAACAGCCTTCGTCGCAAATCCATGTGCGGGTCAACCTGGTCAACGTCCTGTTTACCGTTGTCAACAAGAAGAACGAGCTGATTTCAAACCTGACACGCAACGACTTCCATGTTTTTGAAGACGGCAAGCCCCAGGAGATCCGCTTCTTCGGCCGCGAGACCAACCTTCCGCTCCGTGTAGGCATTCTGATTGACACCAGCAACAGCATTCGCCTGCGTCTGCACTTTGAGCAGCAGGCCGCCATCGATTTTCTCTACGACATCATGCGGCCTGATACTGACCAGGCTTTTGTGGTGGGATTCGACGTTGCGCCGGTGATGGTCCAGGACTATACGGGCGACCTCGACAAGCTTTCGCAGGGCATTCGTTCGCTGCAGGCGGGCGGCGGAACGGGTCTCTACGACGCCATCTATTACGCCTGCAAAGAGAAGATGATCTACGACCCCCAGCCGGAGCCCTACCTGCGCCGCGTGCTGATCATCGTCTCCGACGGCCAGGACAACTTCAGCCAGCACTCACGCGACGAAGCGCTCTCCATGGCCGAAAAGGCTGAAGCCGTCATCTACGCCGTCAGCACGAATTATTCCGGGCTCAGGACCCGCGGAGACAAGGTGCTGGGTTATTTGGCAAAGGAAACGGGCGGGCAGGTGTTTTTCAACACCGAAGCGGACCAGATGGAAGGCGACTTCAAACGAATCGCCAACGAACTCCGCAGCCAGTACAGCCTGGCTTACGTTTCTACCAATTCCGCACACGACGGCACCTTCCGCAAAATCACCATCAAGACCGACAAAAAGGGACTGCGCGTCCAGGCGAAGACCGGTTACTTTGCGCCTTCCGAATAGTGCCAGTGCACGAAAGCCGGCATCGAGAACACACTCCGGAGTCCATACACCGACAGCAACAATTGGTTAGCCACTGGACCTTCACAGCCGGCAAAGGCGAAGTGCCGCGCGGGCAACCGGTTCAATCGTTGCCGCCGGAAAGCGCCGCGCATTTCGCCCGGGGGATTACTGGTGCGGATAGTATCCGGCGCGCGCCTGGACTTTGTAGTTCCCGCTGGTCACGCGAACGGTGATCTTGCGAAATCCGGAATCATTTCTGGGATTAGAGGGCGTGTAGCCGAGCAGGTATTGCGTTCGCAGTTCATCGGCGATCTTCTGGAAGGCTTCCGCGGTGTTCCGGATTTTCTTCACCTTGAGGACCTCTCCTCCGGTTTGCTCGCACAGTTTGCGCAGCACTGAATCGCCGTTGAATCCCATGTTGTTCAATCCGTAAAAAGCGCGGTCAACGATGTCGATGGCGTAAATGATGCAATCGGATTTCTGCGCGGATTCGAGCGCCTGGTCCAGGGTCTCCCGGCTTCCCTGGTCTTCACCGTCAGTAAGCAGGATCAGCACCTTGCGCCCCACCTGCTGGCTCATCAACTGCGTTGCCGCAAGGTAGATCGCGTCATAGAGGTGCGTGCCGCCAATGTTGCGGCTTGGCAGCGGAGAGGGCAACACGCCGCGGCCACCTCCGTTGATCTGCGTCTCATCGATGGCACGGTCCAGACGGCCAAGGTCCGCCGTGAAATCCTGCAGGAGTTCAACCTCAAGGTCGAAGTGCATCACGCATGCCAGGTCCCTGTTGGGGCGAAGGATCTGGCGCAGAAATTCTTTCGCTTCGGATTGCTCGGTGTCGAGAACTCTTTCCTGGCTCGGGCTGGTGTCCACCATGATCGCGAGAGTGAGCGGAGTGTCCGTTTCGCGCGAGAAGTAAGTGATCTTCTGCGGAATGTTGTCTTCTTTAATTTCAAAATCGTTTTTCGTCAGGTCCGGAATGAGGCGGCCGTGTTTGTCTCGCACCACGGCATAAACGTTCACCACTTCGGTTGTGACTTTCAACATGGGCCCGGTAGCTTCAGGGATCTGCTGGGCCCTCGCGCCAGGTGCGATGGAAAAAATCAGCACAAGCGCCGCAGCCGCAATTGGCGCGGCTTCGGACCGATTGATGGTTTGCGATCTGCCCCGTGTCTTCATTCCGCCCGCCCTCTATTTCAGTTTACTTGGATGCAAGGAAGAAGTCTCGCGCGTTGAAATCTCTCCTCGAAAAAACATGGTGAGAGGCTTAAATATTCATCGAACGGCGATGACAAAAATGCAATGCGGAAATTTTTTACCACTGATTTCGTCCTCATACTTCACTTTCTTCTTGACAAGAATCTCCAGTGTCACTATACATTGACTGAGCACGCGCTCCGCCAGTTTTTAGCTGGCGCGATCTCACAACGTTTGAGAGGAGAATAAAATGGCAGCAGCGAAGAAAGCAAAGCCGAAGGCAAAAGCCAAGGCAAAACCGAAGGCAAAAGCCAAGAAGAAGTAACACTCTTCAGCAAGATTGAAAGAGAATCTTCGGGGATGCAGCGATGCATCCCCGAATTTTTTGTGCCCGCCTTCACCGCCGCAACTCACCTTCGTTCTCCCAGTCCTGCTACAATCCGCAATTCATTCCGACGGATCATGCTCCGGCGCGCTCAGTTCGCGCGTGATTTCATCCACGGGTTCGAGCTCAGCGATTGTCTGGCCGGTGGCAGCCCCCATCTCCTTGAACTTGCGGACGGAGGGCAGTACGCGCGATTCAAGCGATCCCACAGCGCGGTTGTAGTTCTCTGTCGCCCGTTTCAGCGAAGAACCCACAACTTCAAAATATCCCAGGAAGGTCCGCACGCGCTCGTAGAGGTCTTTGCCCAGTTCGCTGATGGCCCGTGCGTTCTGGGCCACTTGTTCCTGCCGCCAGCCAAAGGCCACCGCGCGAAGCAAGGCGATCAAAGTGGTGGGCGTGGCAATCACCACGTGCTTCTGCATTCCGTCTTCCAGCAGCGTGCGGTCCTGCTCCAGCGCAGCACTGAAGAAGGATTCGCCCGGCAGAAAGAGCACCACAATTTCCGGCGCCGGGTCGAACTGGTCCCAGTACGCCTTGGCCGACAGTTCCTTCATCCTTTCGCGCACGAGTTGCGCGTGCCGGGAGAGTTTCTCTCTGCGGTCGTCTTCCGTGGTGGCAGCCGCCGCGTCCAGAAAAGCCTGCAGCGGCGCCTTGGCATCCACGGCGATCTCGCGACCGTTCGGCAGGTGGACAATCATGTCGGGCCGCTGGCGCCCGGTGGCAGATTCAAAACTTTCCTGCTCGGTGAAATCACAATGCTCCGACATTCCTGCCAGTTCCGCCACGCGCCGCAAAGTCATTTCTCCCCAGCGGCCGCGGACCGCCGGTCCACCCTTCAGCGTGTTGGTCAGCGTTCCGGTTTCCTTCTGCAACTGCTGGTTCACCGTCACCAGGTTGCGGAGCTGCTCATCCAGCGCGCCATAGGCGTTCTGTCGGGTCTTCTCCATCTCCTGGATCTGCGCCTCGTATCGCTTGAGAGTTTCAATCAGCGGGTTCACCAATCCTTGGATGGCCTGCTCGCGCGTTTCAAGTTCACCTTTGGCCTGCGTCTGGATAGTTTCAAACGTGCTTCGCGCGAGTTCAATGAAGGCCTGGTTGTTGCTCTTCAGGGCCTGCGCGGAAAGCGCCTGGAAGGCGTCCGCCAGTTTTTCCCGTGCTTGTTCGAGCAGCCGCTTCTGCTCTTCCAGGTTGGCCTGCGCTTCGGTGAACCGCGTTTCCGCCGCCACGCGAAGGGTCGCCTCGTTTCTCACCTGCTGCTCGCTTGCTCCCAGCTTTGACTGAAGGTCCGCCACCTGCAAACGCAGTTCACCGGCCACGCTCTCAGCAGCTCGAGTCTTTCCTTCGGCATCAACTTGCAGCGCGGAAAGCGCGGCGTTCCTTCGCAGACTGGCCAGAAGCCATCCGATCACAACGCCAATCACTAGTCCGGCAATAAGCAAAATCCACGGATTCATAAAATCTCCCGGCTTTCCTTGATGTGAAAAACGGTGCGATCAAAAATCTTCTTCATGCGCTGGGCAGATGGGAACAAACTCGCAATACCTGCACACGAAGCCCGGCGTGGGCGGAAAAATCATGCGCCGGACTTCCTCCGCCACGGCCAGAATTTTCTGCTGGACCGCGTCCATCTCTTTTTGCGTCCTCACGCTCGCCACCGGCTGGTTGTTCGTAAGGTTATAGAAAACCAATCTTTGCGGCTCCAGCCCCATCTGGTTGCGCGCAGCAAGAGCATAAACGGAAAGCTGCAGGCTCTTGTCCGCGTCTTTCTGCGTGCGTGGCCGCCCGGTCTTGTAATCCACCAGTTGCACCAGGTGTGGCTGGCGCGGCTCGACGGGATTGACCTGGTCAATGCGCCCTTCGAGCACCACGCCCTCCATCGGCAGTTCAAAGTGGACTTCCATCCGCACGCTCTCCGCCGCAATCGGCAGCGCGTTGTGGCGGTCCGTAAATTCTCGCAACTGCGTCAATCCAGACTTCCGGTACGTCTCTTCCTGATACGGGTCCTCAAACCCCGAGTTTTTCCATGAGCCGAGATAAAATTCGCTCAACTCTTCAAACGCGACCTCTCCGTCCTTGCGAAGCTTGAAATAGTGGCGCACCGACTGGTGCATGATGTTGCCAAACGTCAGTGCGGCCTGCGGGCCCGTCGGAATGTGATAGAGATGGCTGAACTTGAATTTCAGCGGGCATTCCAGATACGTTTCGATGGCCGTCGCGCTCAGCCGAAGCTTGCCGTCCGGAGCCTCTGCAGGCAGCGCCCGCGCCCATTCCGCGATCGGCGGGCGCACCGTATCGGGCGCGGGAGCTGGCTCGCCAAAAAGCGTGAGCTGCGAGGGACGACCGCTGCGCGCGGATTTCCCTGCAGGAGGCTTTGCGGGTTCCTTCGTGTCCGCCGTTTCGTCCTTTTCTGCGACTTCTTCGAATTCGATGGTTGAGATGTCCCGTCCCTGCACTGCCGAGTCGAAAAGCATATCGTCGATGAAAGCCGACCTCTTCTTTCCCTTCGCGGCCACGCTTGAAACGTAGAGCAGTTCGCGCGCGCGCGTCATCGCAACGTAAAACAGCCGGCGCTCTTCCGCCAGGTGGAGATTCGCCGGCGGCACGGGGCCCTTGCGAAGTTCGTCGGGAAATTCAATCACCGGCTTCTGCTCGCCGTGAGGGAAACGCCGCGAGGCAACGCTCAGAATGAAGACCCCCGGAAACTCAAGGCCCTTCGACGCGTGGACGGTCATCATCTGGACGGCGTTCACCGGGCCAACCGGTTCCGGCGCTTCGATTTTTCCGCCGGCCTCCAGAAAGTAGCCGAAATATTCCATGAACTCCGCCAGCTTGCGCGTCTCGCTCTTCTCCTCCCAAGTCTCCAGAAACTTCTTGAAGGCTTCCAGGCAGGCGGCGTCGTTGCTACCGGGCACAAACTTCAGTTCCAGCAGTTCGGTCATCTGGTCCAGCAGCGACGTCACGGTGACGTGCTCCGCTTTCTTCCGCAGTTCGCCCAGAATCGATTTCAGTTCCCGCCAGCCCGTCTTTTCCAGGTCAGACTTCAAAAGCGAGTGTTCAGCCTCGCGGATGGCGTCATAAATCGAGCAGCGGCCTCGCGCGGCCTGCCTGCGCAGGTCGAGCGCCAGAGTTTCAGGGAAATTCCACCGCGGCGCCAGCAGCACGCGCGTCAGGCTGATGTTGTCGTGCGCGGAATGCACCAGCCGCATGTACGCCAGCAGGTCGCGCATGATGGTGGCGGAAAGCAGCGAGAGCCCGCGAATCACAAAGGGGATTTTTCTCCGACGGAATTCGCGCACCAGCAAATCGCGATGGCCGTGCGCGCGATAGAGAATCGCCATGTCCTCGTACGTTCGCTTACCGCGCGCCAGGTCCTGCACCAGCCCGGCCATTCCGGCAGCTTCTGAGGCGTAGTCGGGCGAAGAAAGCAGAAAGACGTTTGTGCCCTCCGGATTTTCGGTCGCGAGCGGCGGCTTGCTGCTGTCGCGTCCCTCGTTGCGGGCAATCACCACGTCCGAAGCGCGCAGGATTTTTTTGGTGGACCGGTAATTACGGTTGAGGTACACCACGACGGGCGCGGGGAATTCCTGCTCGAACATATCGAAGGTCCCATGCGCCGCCCCGCGAAAGCGATAGATGGCCTGATCGGGATCGCCCACCGCCGTGATGTTGAACGGCGGAGCAACCAGCCGCTTCAGCAGTTGCACCTGCCCGTAGTTGCTGTCCTGGAACTCGTCCACCAGGATGTAACGGAACTTCCGGCGATATTCTTCCAATGTTTCCGGCTCGCGGTCCCAAAGGCGGACCACTTCGCTGATCAGCGTGCCCAGGCTGGAACAGCCGGCCTCCTCAATCAGCCGCCGGCTGGTGCGAAACACGCGCCCCAGTTCCTGCAGCTTGCGGAGTTCATCCGCCTGCAGCAGGCATTCCGCGGGGTCCAGCCCCGCCGCGCGCGCCTGGAATTCGCCTTCGCGCTTGCGAACGTAGGCGTCAAATTCGTCGGGCCCCACCAGCTCATCCTGGCACTGTGAGAAAAAGTTGTTCAGGTCGTGAAGGAACGCGCCCGGCGCTGCCAGCTTCTGGTAATACTCCAGGCCAAGCTGCTCCATCCGCCGCCGCAGAAAAATCCAGATGTCGATCTTGTCCAGCAGTTGCCGCTCAAAGTGGCGCTGGCGCAGGACGCCGTAGCAGAACGAATGAAACGTGGAAATGTGCGGTGTCGTGTCGAGCCCGGGCAGCAGGCGGCCCACGCGGCTCTTCATTTCTCCGGCGGCCTTGTCGGTAAAGGTCAGCGCCAGAATGTTTTCCGGCAGAAGCCCGTCCACGTATTCCAGCAGGCGGACGATGCGCTGTGTAATCACGCTGGTTTTGCCGCTGCCCGGCCCCGCAACCACCAGCAGTGGGCCCTCGCCGTGCTCCACCGCTTTCCGTTGTTCAGGATTAAGGTTGCCCATGGGGATTCGTAGGACATTATTCCGCCTTTTGCGACTCCGAGGCAAGTGCCATGCCGCCGGCTCAAGATTTTTCTTGACAATTGCGGGTTGACATGCTAGCCTACTACTGTAACGCCACCCTCCGGCGTGCCCGCGGCTCTCCCGACAGCCGCTATCGCGAAGATTCACCGGCGCTTTCGCGCCACGTCCTATGACAAAAAAGAAACCGAAGCTCTCACAATCCGCCAAAGAATCGCCGCGCCATCGTGCCGCGGCCCTCAAAAACCTGGAAAAGGCCTGGCAGGCCAATCGCTCGCGATGGGAGTTCACTCCTGCCCGCCGCCGTGCCTCCCTCCGCACCATCCAGCAGGCCACGCTCGCCAACCGTAAGCCCGGCCGCAAGCTTTCGGCGGCGCAGCAGCAGGCCGCGCTCCGCAATGTTGCCAAAGCTCGCGAAGCGCTTCGTGCGCGTGGCCGCTCGCCCGAGCATCTGGCCAAGCTGCGCCGTTCGATCGCCAAGGCGCGTGCCGCCCGTACTCGCAAGAGCATTGAGCGCCAGGCGGAAAAGGTCCTCAAGCACGGACTGTTTGCCCGCCGGATGCGCGGTCCGGTGGCGGCGCTGGGTGAAAATCCGCGCGATTACCGGGCCATCCACCGGCTGGTGGCGCGATATTTCGGCCCGCAGAACGTGGAAGAAGAAAAGCTGGCGCATCTGATTGCCGACTCGCTGTGGCGGCAGCACCGCATCTTTTTTGCCCAGGCCGCCCGGCAGCTTGAGCGGCTGAACTTTTACCTCAGCCAGGCCCCGCCGATGGAAGAGCCCGACGCCAATGAAACCAAGCTGCGCGCCTACACGCTGCTCACCGTCCTGCTCGACCGCGACGAGTCGCACCGCCGCGCCTGGCGCCTGCTGGCCACAACCGAGCGACTGCTGCGCCGCTTGCTGCGCGCGCGCTTCGGCCACGATCCCAATTTCCAGACCCGCGAGCGCCTGATCGAGCCTTTTGCCGGCCAGCCCGACGCCCTCTACTTCGAACTCGCGGCAACCGTTACCGACCCCAACCTCTTCGGCATCGTCGACGAAACGTGGAAGTAGCGCAGGCCCTTGCGGCCTGCGGTTCTTGCCTTTGGTTTTTGTTTTTCTCGGGTGGCGCATCTATCGGGCCTTCTGCGATGTGTGCGACCCTGATGGGAGCCCGGCGTTCCCAATAACCTGTGAACCCTCTCTCGTGGGGAGAGGGCGGGCGCGCAGCCATCAAACGATATTTGCCCTCTCTCGTGGGGAGAGGGCGGGCGCGCAGCCATCAAACGATATTTGCCCTCTCCGAGGGGAGAGGGTGGGCGCGCAGCCATCAAACGATATTTGCCCTCTCCGAGGGGAGAGGGTGGGCGCGCAGCGCCCGGGTGAGGGGTGTTTTGAAGAAATTGGCGATTTATAGAATTGCGATTGGGCGATTGGAAAAACCTCCGGTCTTCCCTCCCACGCCCCTTCCTTCACCAACTGCCCAGCCGTGGTTGACAGACACGCGCGCGGCGTGACAGAGTCGTGTAGCACGAACCTCCGGTTCTGAGGTCCGCGGGTTTTCTGCAGGAAGCGCGCCCTGGCAAAGCTGCCGCCGACTCCTGTCTGTTAATGAAATGGAGGCCTCACGTGAATCATCTTAAACTGCGCAATCTTCTCCCCATTGCCGCGGCTATTGCGGCACTGTGTGTTCCCGCCCTTTTCATGGCCCAGAATCCGAAGCCAGCGCCGCAATCGGCCCAAGCGCCGGCCACGGCGACGGCTACGTCGTGGCAACACGGCCGCTACTGGACCGAGCGTGACCAAAAGTTGCTGACGGATTTCGGCGACCTTGCGCATTTCCGCGAAGCCGATCTCAAGCTTGGGCCGCCGGCCCCAGGCCAGGACCGCGTGGTCTTCATGGGCGACTCCATTACGCAAGGCTGGGACCTTGAAAAGTCCTTTCCCGGCAAGCCCTACATCAACCGGGGCATCAGCGGGCAGACCTCGACGCAAATGCTCCTGCGCTTCCGCCAGGACGTCATCGATCTCAAGCCAAAAGTCGTCGTGATTCTCGCCGGTACCAATGACATTGCCGAAAACACCGGCCCCATGCCGCTCAGCCAGACCGAGGGCGACCTGATGTCCATGGCCCAACTGGCGCGCGCCAACGGCATTCGCGTGGTGCTCTGCTCCGTGCTGCCCTCGGTCCGTTTCCCGTGGCATCCCCAGTTGAAAAATGTCGCCCCCAGGATCGCAGCGGTCAACAAATGGCTCAAAGCTTACGCCGCCAGCCACGGCTACGTTTACGTGGATTATTATTCCGCGATGAAAGACGCGGCCGGCGGCCTGCCCCCGAACCTCAGCCGCGACGGCGTGCACCCCTCAGCCGCCGGCTTCGCTGTCATGACGCCCCTCGCCCAGGCCGGCATCCAAAAGGCATTGAAGTAGCGCAGGCCTTTACGGCCTGCGGCTCCTTGGTTTTGTGTTGGGTTTCGTAGCGCAGGCCTTTACGGCCTGCGGCTCTTGCCTTTGGTTTTGAT
>JAJYLL010000011.1 GCA_021787735.1 Acidobacteriota bacterium
GCGATACGGTGGTTCTGCGGAATGAGCACGGCAGCTTCCGCGGGCGGGTCAAAATTGACCGCATCAAACCGGGAAGCCTGCAGGTCCACTGGCCGGAAGGCAATGTGCTGATTGCTTCCGAGCGGCTTGATGAGAGCGGTGTACCGGATTACAATGCGGTCGTGGAAGTGTCGCGAAAGTAAAGCGTGGCTATCTATGGAGCCTAGCCATCCGCTCGGTTATTTTGCGGCCGGATGCGCGGCACTGCCCAAACCCAGCTTCTGCCTTACAAAATCAATCAGCTCATCACTCAATTCATCGGGGCGAGAGAGAGGAAACGTGGGCTTGCTGGTAAGAATGGCGGGATCTATGCCGGGCCAGGCATCCCCGCTGCCACCCGACCCCAGCGTGACCAGCGCATCGGCCCGCTCCAGATATTTCCGCGCGGAGGCCTTAAAATCAGACTGCGAAGCATCAAGCACAAAAAGGTAGAGCGCGGGATCCAGGTGGCCCAGAACGCTGTTGCTCTCGATCATGACCCACGGTTCGCCGCGCAATGCGCGCAGCAGCGCAGGAAAGGCGCGGGGGAGCTGCCCCAGGCGGACCCGCAGCCAAAAAGAGCGGCGGGCGCCCGACTGGAGAAAGCGTCGAGTGTCGCCGCGCCCAATGCGCTCATGTTCTTCGGTCAGCACAAAGCCGTGCTCACCGGGGTCACAGGAGCATGACTCACCGTCAAGAGAACAGATGCCGTGCCCGTATTGTGTGATCTTCACCGCAGTCCAATCCGGCGGATGTACGCGGCGAATCAGCTGTGCCATCACGGATGTCTTGCCGATATTGCGGGAATGGCCGCCTACAACTAGCGTCATCATAGCTATGATTGCCGGAGAGTGCCGACTCGCCTACGGCACATAGAATCGGATTCGGGCGCGGCTTCGGGCCCGGTCAAGGCAATGAGGAGGCGGTAAAGCTTGGCGAGACCTCACGGGCGCTTGAGAGCGGCAGGGCACTGCCGCACAAACCGGCACTGCCGCGAGGCGCTTCACTTCTCAACGAGGCGAAATCCAAACGCTTCAGGACTTGTGTTTCGCTTCTTCCGTTTCCTCAGACCTGTTCATGGGCCCGGGACCGGGCATGTGGCATTGACCGTCGAAATACCCGCCGGGCTCGATATAGAGAGAAGCTGTATAGATGTCGCCCAGCACGACCCCATTCGCCTTGATCTCAATCTTTTCGGAGGCGCGAATCGTACCTTTGATTTTGCCGGCCACGCTAATGAAGCCTGTTCGGATTTCTCCCTCTACTTCGCCCTGTTCGGCAAGAATCACGGCGCCCGCGCAGTCCACTTCGCCTTTCAGGTGCGTGTTGATGCGAACCATGCCGGAAGCGACGGTCATCTTACCTTCGAATTCAATTCCGGGCTCCAGCAGACCAACGAGTTCCTGGTCAGCCAGAGGGTTCGATCCCCGTCTCCGGAAGAGTTCACTGAGCTTCGCCGCCATTACATCCTCCCTTTTAGATTGTAAATTATTGAATAGGTCATACGTAACAATGCTATATTAACTAATAGTATATTGCAGGTTAAGGGCGAATTATCCAGTCATAAATACGACTCAGATCCTCCGAGGAGAAGTAGCTGATTTCAATCCTTCCCCGGCGTTCGCTTCCAACCACCTTCACCCGCGTTCCGAGAGCGCGCTCCAGCTCAAGCACAGCCGCTCGAAGGTTCGGATCCATCTTGGGAACTGATTTCGGATCGGATTTCCCCTGCCCGTTTGTTCGCGGAGCAACGAGATTCTCCAGGTTTCTGACGGAAAGGCCTTTTTTGATGACAGCCGCAGCCAGTTTTGTCTGGGCCTCCGGAGAATTTACTGCAAGCAGCGCGCGCGCGTGGCC
This sequence comes from Acidobacteriota bacterium, assembly GCA_021787735.1. Taxonomy (GTDB): domain Bacteria; phylum Acidobacteriota; class Terriglobia; order UBA7540; family UBA7540; genus SCRD01. The sequence goes on from JAJYLL010000011.1 coordinate 1,876, forward strand.
GGCCGAAATCTTGTCTTCCAGCAGAAGCTTCTGGACGTTTGGAGGCAAACCCAGAAGGCGAAGGGTGTTGGTTACTGTCGTTCGGTTGACTCCAAGCCGCTCTGCGATCTGTTCGTGTGTCAAATGGAATTCCTGTTGGAGCCGCTCATAAGCTCGAGCAATCTCCAAAGGATTGAGAGCCTCCCGGAGAAGGTTTTCGGCAAGCGCGAGTTCAAGAGCTTCGGTGTCATCGATATCGCGGATTACGGCCGGCACTTTGTCAAGCCCGGCTTTGCCTGCGGCTCGCCAGCGGCGCTCCCCGGCCACGAGCTGATAGCGCTCCCCATTCGGACGAACAAGGATGGGTTGAATCAACCCGCTCGCCCGGATGGAGGAGGCAAGCTCCTCCAAGCCATCCAGAGGCAATTGCGTCCGTGGCTGGAACGGATTCGGGTCAATGAGGTTCAGCGGTAGCTGGTCAAGGCCTGCAGCAGTTGCAGGTGCCGGCGCAGCCTCAGTTTCCCGCAACAGGGCGTTCAAGCCGCGCCCCAGCGCCTTTCTGGTCATGGCTTATAACCTCTTTAGCAAGTTTAACATAGCTTTCGGAACCTCGGCATTCCGGATCATAAAGAAGCACAGGCTTACCATAGCTTGGTGCCTCCGCCAGGCGGACGTTACGCGGGATCATCGTCTCGAAGACCTGGTCACCGAAAAAGTCCTTCAGATCGTCCCGGACCTGATGCGAGAGGTTCGTTCTGTCGTCGAACATTGTCAGAAGGATGCCTTCGATAGCCAGTTTTGGGTTGTGGGTCCTCCGAATGCGAATAAGCGTGTCGAGAAGCTCAGACACGCCTTCGAGCGCAAAGTATTCGCATTGAATAGGGACGAGGACTGAATCTGCGGCTACCAGCGCATTGAGCGTCAACAGGTCGAGCGCCGGTGGGCAATCGAGCAGCGTGTAGTTGAAGCGATCTCTGATGGGGGCCAGTCTTTCACGGAGGACCTGCTCACGGCCGGGCTTGGCAACAAGTTCGACGTTGGCTCCGACGAGATTCTTGTCAGAAGGAACCAGCTGTATGCCTTCGGCCGGACCCTGAAGGATGAGATCAGCTAACGGAGCATCCAGGATCAAGGAATGGTAGAGCGATCGACGGGACGGATCTTTCGGAAAGCCGAAGCCGCTTGTAGTGTTCCCTTGCGGGTCGCAGTCGATGACCAGCGTCCACATGTCCTGAGCAGCGAGGGATGCGGCAAGGTTGATGGCCGTCGTAGTCTTGCCAACGCCACCCTTCTGATTGGCAATTGCTATAACACGTCCCATAGTACTTCCAATCAAGAGCAATGAGGATGAGAAGCTATCAGAGCAAATGCCTCAAAGCAAGCATAAACGTGATGTTTCACGTGAAGCATGGATCCGGTCAGATAAATTACCTAGTCTTTGGTGCCAGAATTCGACAACTTACACATTACCTGAGCGATGTATTTTCCCGGCCAGGATTTGCCTATCATGGCTTGCAGGGATCGTGACGAGATTGAACCGTTCAACCGTTCTCGCCATTTCCTTGATCTGCCCGATCTGCTGGTTCCCGACCCAAAGACAGATTATCCCGCCTGGCTTGAGCAGCGCCTCGGCTGCGGGGACCAGTGATTCAAGTCCACCTACCGCCCGAGCTGTAATGATATCAAATCCGCCCGCACTCTCGCTTCGGCAAAACTCTTCAACCCGGGTGCCAACCACACGCACCGGTCCCAGATCACAGGCCCTTGCGGCTTCCTTCAGGAACGCCCGCTTCTTGGCCACTGGTTCGAGCAGGGTCACCTCCAACTCCGGGGCAATCAGCTTAACAGCCAACCCGGGGAAACCAGCACCACTCCCGATATCGAGCAGCCGGCCTTGCAGCGGGGCAACTTTGGACAGGAGGAAGCTCTCACCGAAGTGCCTTGTGATGCACTCCTCCTCGGTGCGGACCGAAGTTAAATTGATCTTCCGGTTCCATCGCATCAGAAGATCGAGATAGACAAGGAGCTTGTCAATCTCACTGCCGGAAAGGGAAACCCCAAATGGGGCGAGCAGTTCTAGCGCAGCATTCCTGGAAACCATCAAAAGGCATTGTAGAATACGGCGCGGAGTCTGGCAACCGGACGGATGAGAGCGGGCCAACCCGAAATCTCCGTGGACGGCATGCACCATAGACCCTCAAGGCATGGAATCATGCCATACAATGTTTCACGTGAAACCATCGCCATTACAGGCATGGAACAACACTCTCTGGAATTGCCCTAGTCGAGCCTATCGCGCTAGCCTCGTGCGAGCACCGCAGGCCGTGGCCGGCGAGCTGGCAGAACACGCAATCTGCATCGCCACAAACCCACGCGACTCCTTCTTATTCCTCGCCACCGCTGCCTACAGTTGCCACCTGCTGAGCGGCATCCTTGCTCTCTTCTACCTGGTCTTCCGCACCCTCTCGAACATCAACACTCGCCGCAACCGCATTGCTGTTGACATCACGGCCATTTACTGGCATTTTATGGACGGCCGCTGGATTCACCTTCTCCTTCTGCGGGCACTGAACCTGTAATGCCGATCTCTCCCTGCCAACCTGCCCTTTCAAGATCAATGTCACAAACGGACAGACTAGTGATAAAATCTCTACGTTCGACCTTAGGGGCAGTGTGTGATTTCAAAGTTCGGAGGGGCTCCGAACATAAAGTTCCGAAATTGAAGACATCGGAAGCTTAGCCAGGGCTTTTCGTTCTCGGCTTGCATTGATGGCTCTTACGGGTTCCGTTTGGTTGTGAACCAACCGCAGCCCGGCTTCTTCGCCACAATATCACCGACGAGCCCTCTAGCTAGTCGAATGCTCGTCCCCGATGCAGGCGCGCTTTTGCCCTTCACGCGCCCGGTGGGATTTGCAGCCTCTCCTACCAATAAGAGGCTTGACGTAAGGGCCAGACAGAGTTGCAAAATGAGTATGGCAGTGGGCAAAAGAAACCAGAGCATCGCCCCCAGAAATCTAACTGGAATCCTTCTCGGCAGGCTCAGAGACTATTGGGTGCTGACGAAGCCCGAAGTCAATTTCCTTGTCGTGATGAGCACACTGGCGGGTTACTATGTCGCCCTGCGCGGCCCATTGGATATTTCCCTGCTCCTGAACACGCTCCTGGGAACGCTGCTGGTCGCCAGCGGCACCGGCACACTGAATCAATATATGGAACGCAAGTCCGACGCTTTCATGCGCCGGACTGTGCGCCGCCCCTTGCCGGCGGGCCGCATCAACCCGCTGGAGGCGCTTATCTTCGGCATCTTGCTGGCCATCGGCGGCGGGCTGCTGCTCTCGATTGAGGTCAATCCAGTGGCCAGTACTCTGGCTCTCCTCACACTGATTAATTATCTGTTGATTTATACCCCGCTAAAGAAGAAAACTGCGCTGTGCACCCTGATCGGCGCTTTTCCGGGGGCCATGCCTCCGCTGATCGGATGGGCGGCGGCGCGCGGCAGTTTGGACGCCGAATCCCTGATTCTCTACTCGATTCTTTTCCTCTGGCAGTTTCCCCACTTTCTGGCGATTGCCTGGATGTATCGCGAAGACTATTCGCGAGCGGGTCTGCGCATGCTGCCGCCGGATGATTTGGACGGCCGGCTGACCAGCCGCCAGATCATCGCTTTTCTAGTGGCCCTTATTGTGGTGAGCCTGGTCCCACCCTTGATCGGACAGGTCGGAAAGCTTTACCTGTTCGGCGCAGTAGTGCTGGGTTCCTATTTCCTGCTCCACGGCGCGCGCCTGGCGCGCAACCGGACCAATGCGCTGGCAAGGCGACTGGTGCTGGCCTCCGTTCTTTACCTTCCGCTGGTGTTTGGTCTCATGATGTTTGACAAGGTTCGGTCCTGACCGTCATGGTTTCTCACATTCCCGCCATCGAAGCCTGTCTCAACACTCTCAGTGCCCTGTTGCTGGCCACGGGCTATGTTTTCATTCGAAGAAAACAGATTCAGGCCCACAAGATTTGCATGTTGTCGGCATTCGCCGCCTCAGCCCTGTTCCTGATCTTCTATCTGGCCGACCATTATCTGCGCGGGATCGTCTATTTCCACGGACACGGAGCGATCCGCACTTTTTATCTCGCCCTGTTGGCAACGCACTCAGCCCTAGCGGCCGCCATTGTCCCCCTGGCCCTGATCACGCTCTACCGCGCCTGGCGCCAACGCTTTGCCCTTCACAAGCGGATTGCAAGATGGACGCTCCCCATCTGGCTCTACGTCTCTGTCACCGGAGTGGTTGTTTACTGGATGCTTTATCACCTCTACCGGCCCACCTGAGTGGCCCTGCGCGGACGGTCTGCCGGGCCATCTTCGCTGGCCCAATCCGAGACAGCGTATCCCCACGATTCCCCGTAGAAGTTATCCTTATCTCTTAGGCTTCATTTACGCCTTGCGGCGGTAGCGAAAATCGGTGAGAATTGCCCGGCTGCAAAATGCGATGCGTCAACGGAATGAGGACCCCCGACATGAAAACTCACCTCAAGGTAAATGGATGGACTTACGCAGGCCTCTTTATGGTCACTCTAGCCACTCTGATGAACGAGATTTTGCTGACGCGCATCTTCAGCGTGACAATGTGGTACAACTTTGCCTTTGTAGCTATTTCCGTTGCGCTGTTTGGGATGACCTTGGGAGCTCTCCGCGTCTATCTCTCACCCGATTATTTTGCCGAAGAATTGACTAATACCCACATGGCTTACAGTTCGCTGCTCCTTGCCGTATCTATTGTGCTCAGTTTTTTGGTAGTAGCGAACATCCCATTTTTCTATGCCATGTCCTTCTGGAGTGCTGTATCCATTGCCTTGATTTACTCTGTTTGTACGCTTTCTTTTTTCTTTAGCGGGGTCTGCGTCTGCCTGGCCCTTACGCGATTTCCGCGATCCATCAGCCGTTTGTACTCGGCCGACCTCATTGGGGCAGCGACGGGCTGTGTATTACTCATTTATGTTCTCCGCGTTACAGACGGTCCCACGGCTGTTTTCATTGTGGCGGGTGCCGCAGCCCTCGGATCGTTTTTCTTCTCCATGCAGAAAGACGTTCCAAGATTCAAGCTCATCGCTCTCGTTGCCTGTCTTGGATTCACGGGCTTTGCCCTTGCAAACACCTTACCGGTGTTGCACCAGAAGGGACTCATTCATTTGAAATGGGCCAAAGGCCGGAGGCAAGGTCCAGCTCTGTACGTAAGGTGGAACTCCTTTTCGCGGGTGAGGATCACTGGGGATCCCACAAAACCGCTGCCTCCGATGGGATGGGGCCTCAGCTCAGTTTGCCCTTGTCAGTCACCGGTCCCCCAGCTCGCGATAAGAATCGACGCTAACGCCTTCACCCTGATGACGCACTTCAACGGAGATTTTAGCAATTTAGGCTTCCTGCGATATGACGTCACTAACGTCGTCCATTACATCCGCCCCAACTCACGAGTGTTAATTGTTGGCGTGGGTGGGGGGCGCGATGTTCTTTCCGCGTTGGATTTTCAGCAACCCGAGATCGTCGGCGTTGAAATGAACGGCGCGATTCTAGACGCCGTGAACAAAAGGTTTGGCGACTTTGCCGGACATCTGGACCGGTTGCCTCAGGTCAAATTCGTCCACGACGAAGCACGCAGCTACATAACGCGCCAAAAGCAGCACTTTGACATTATCCAGATTTCGCTTGTCGATACATGGGCGGCCACAGCGGCGGGAGCCCTGGTGCTTTCCGAAGACTCGCTTTACACGGTCAATGCCTGGCAGGTGTTTCTCCGCCATCTTACTTCTCGCGGCGTGCTCAGTGTTTCCCGATGGTATGGGCCAGCGTTTCCTTACAGCATGTATCGACTTGTTTCAATGTCTAATGCCGCGCTTCGAAAGATGGGGGTTCGAGAACCCAGAAACCACATCATCGCCGTCTGGAACATGCCGAAAGTCGTCTCTGGAAATACAGCCCCCACCATTGGCACGTTGTTGGTAAGTCGTGATCCCTTCTCAAACAAGGATCTGGACAGGGTCAACGCTGTTGCGCGAAAACTGAACTTTCAGATCCTCCTCAGTCCGCGTTACGCACTAAATCCCACCTTCGCAAGCCTGGCATCCTCAAGCAGTCTGCCCTCGTCGCTAGCCGCTCTTCCCATCAATCTTGCTCCGCCCACAGACAACCAGCCGTTTTTTTTCTACTGGGTCCGCCTTCGCGACGTGTTCAATTCACAGATGTGGCACAGCCCTGGGACAGGAAGTAACTGGAACACGGTTTTCATATTGGCCAGCCTCCTGCTAATTGTCACTGTGCTGACTATCCTCTGTATCGTTGTTCCCTTAATCCTCAGGAAGCCCATGAATAAGGGAACTCGTTCTTGGCCTACCTTGGCATTCTTTGCGGCGATCGGGATGGGTTTCATGCTGATCGAAATCTCGCAGATGCAGCGGCTCATGATCTTTCTTGGGAATCCGGTCTACAGCCTTTCAGTCGTTCTATTTGCACTCTTGCTATCGACTGGTTTGGGAAGCTATTTCACCAGGAATATCCACGAAAATGGCCTTCGGGTAAAGGGCCTTAGAAGGTTGAGTGCCTTACTGGGCGTACTCTTCCTGTTCGGATTAGTGACACCTGCTGTAATGGGCCATTATGCGGCTTCTACGACTCCGGTCAGGATAATCATTGCCGTGTGCGTTCTTTTCCCTCTCGGGTTTCTGATGGGTATGCCATTTCCTTTGGGCTTCAAACAAGCCTCATTGAATTCCCCGTCCTTGACTCCTTGGTTGTGGGGAATTAATGGCGCAACTTCCGTCTATGCGTCTGTATTGGCTATTGTGATCGCTCTAACTAGTGGGATTTCTGCATCTTTCTGGTCGGGCTTTGTGTGCTACGCACTGGCACTGGTGTGCTTTCTCTGGGCTTCCCATAGAAATGCTCTCACGAGCATGGTTGGACCCGAGGAGCCTTCCCACGAAGAGACCTCCCTGAGCGCAACTTGACATTAACCTGGAATTGCGGTGGAGGCATAAGGTGCTTCCTTGACGCGTACCATGGCGAACACAACTGTCCTTTCAGCACAGACCTATCATAAGTTGAGGAGCTGGAGTCGGATTCTCAAGGATCCGCACACTTACTAAGGTGAGGACAGTCGGTTTTGTGTTTCAATAGTGGGTTGCGGCGCTCGCGGGGCGAGCGGAAAAGCTATACACCGCTCGAACTTATTTTCAGCTTCAAAATCATCTTCAGAGGCGAAGGACCATGAACACTTTATTGGCGTGGACGCTGGTGTTTCACATCCTGGGCATTGTCTTCTGGCTGGGGAGCCTTCTTGCGGTCACTCACATTCTGGCTACTGACGCCGACGCGGAGTCGGAAGAAGTCCACGATGCCCTGAACCGTCTGGAGGGAAAGTTGTTCAAAGGCATTGCCCATCCGGGAGCCATCATCACTGTGATCTCCGGCGGCGTCCTGATCTCGACGAACCCTCAGTATTACGCGCACGCGGCGTGGTTCCACGTCAAACTGTTTCTGGTGGTCATACTGATCGCGCTGGACGTCATCACCTACATACGCGCCAGGGCTTTTCATGCCGGCAAGATCACGCTGCGGCGCAAAGAATGCATGATGCTTCACGGCGGCATCGCCCTGATGTTCATCGGAATTCTGGTTATGGTCCTGATCAGACCATTCTAGCAAGTACCTTTGTTTTCAAATTGTTGTGATACTTTTCAAAGTTCTCAATCTCGGAGGTACCCTTGGCAGCAACAAAAATTACCATTCGCAGCAACGGCTCAATTCGCGTCGAGGGAGATTTTGAAATTGTCGATTCCGAAGGCGGGGTGTTCGACCTTGCCGGCCGCACGACCATCGGCCTTTGCCGCTGCGGCCATTCGGAAAACAAGCCCTTTTGCGACGGGTCCCACAGGAAGGCGGGATTTCAGTCCGAAATCAAGGCCCGCGCCTTGCCGCCTCCCGTTCCTAAGCCAACCACGTAGCAGGCAGGGCAGAACCGCGAGACACAGCACGTTTTTTTGACCGCCGCCGTCGGCGCAGGAGAGTACGAGGGCTATTTTTGCGGCGGTGTGTGCATCGCCGTCTTTTCCCACGCTTCCAGGATTCCGCCCACGGTCCAGGCCTGGGCAATGCATCCGCGAGGCGTAAACGGCGGGTCGGCGTCATAAATTTCGCCCACCGTTCCCAGTCCTTGGGCCTGCAGATGGTGAAACACCGGAGCAAGGAACGAGGCTGCGGCCGCAGGATCGTTGTGGACCCGCAGGTGCGCCTTCACAAAAGGCCCCAGCAGCCATCCCCAGACGGTCCCTTCATGGTAAGCTCCGTCGCGCTCCGCCTGGTTTCCCGTATAGGTTCCCTTGTATTGAGGATCGTCGGGCGCAAGCGTTCGCAGCCCCGGCGTGGCCTGCAAATGACGGCCTACGACGTCAACAATGGCCCGCTGCCTTTGCTCGTCGAAAGGGCTTTGCGGCAGGGACACGGCAAAAATCTGGTTGGGCCTTTGCGACGCGTCGTTGCCCTCCGGGCCGTCCAGCACGTCAAAGCAGAATCCTGCCGGTGCGTTCCAGAACCGCTCAAATCCCTTGATGGCTTCCTGCGCCGAATGCTGAAAGTCATCACCTGGGCTCTCGAGTCCGTCCGCGAATTCTTTCATTGCCACCAGCGCATTCAGCCACAACGCGTTGATCTCCACCGGCTTGCCGATTCGCGGCGTCATCACCTGGTCGCCGACTTTGGCATCCATCCAGGTCAGTTGCAACCCTTCCTGCCCCGCGTAAAGCAGCCCGTCGGCACGGTCAAGGTGAATGTCGTATCGCGTGCCGCGCATGTAGGCGGCGATCATCTCGCAGAGCACCGGAAAGACCTGTTTCAGAAAATCCCGGTCGTGGGTGTGGTTCCAGTAAGCGCGCACGGCCTGGAAATACCAGAGGGTGGCGTCGACGGTGTTGAATTCGGGCTTCTCTCCCGATTCCAGAAAGCGGTTCGGAAGCATGCCACCGTCGGCTAATCCGGCCCACGCGAGCAGGATGCTGCGAGCCACTTGCGGCCGGCCGGTTGCCAGCGCCAGACCCGGCAGCGCAACCATGGTGTCACGCCCCCAGTCGCTGAACCAGTGGTAACCGGCAATCACCGTAAAGCCGTCCGTGTCTTTAACCTTCCGCTTCACCACAAACTGGTCCGCGGCTAGCGCGAGCTGGTCAATCCAGTTTGGAACCCGAACGCTGCGGTGCACCTCGTGAAATTGCTCCAGCAACGTTTTCGCCCGCTGATCGTAGCGGTCAAGCGCTGCTTGCTCGTCCAGGCCGGGCTGGGCGTCGGTACTGGCGACCATCAGGACCGAATCGCCGGGCTTCAGTTCCGCCACGAAGGTTCCCGCGTGCAGATGGTCTTCCTGGTGGGTCATACCGCGCTGCGCTTCCATCGTAAGCTCAAACGCGCGATACCACTGGTGGCACGGATCAAACCGGGCTGCCGAGCTCAGCACATAGAAGGGCGCGGCTCCCGCGAACGCATTCACGCACAAACCGTGCTCCACGCAGGTAATCCCCATCCGCCAGTTACCGGCGCGGGTCAGGCTGTGAAAGTCGCGATAGTTTACCAGCGCCTTGATGCTCAGCTTCACGTTGGCACTGGCGCGTTCCAGGCGATAGCGGATGTAGGTGGTGTTCGCGCCGTGCTCCATCCAGATCTTCTTGCTCACCAGCGCGTCGGCGCAGGCATAGGTCCACACAGGACTCATACCCTCGAGCCGAAACTCCTCGATTCTGCGGTAGCCTTGGGGTTCAATCACTCCACTGCGCCAGCGGTTGGTGGCCAGCGGATAAGGCCGGCCGTCGTATTCAACGACCTCATCAAATTTCGGCACCAGCAGGGTACGTCCCACCGGGGGCTGCAAGGCCGCAATCAGCAGACCGTGATAGCGGCGCGTGAGTTGCCCGCCCACCGTGCCGGAGGCAAAACCGCCCTGCCCATTGGTCAAAAGCCACTCGCGCGACTCCGAAGCTTCAATGTCGCCGCAAATTTCGCGGCCAAAGCTGATCAGGGGTGTACACGTCGTCGTATTGGCATCATCCATAGAGCACCTGACGAAATCCCACTGCAAAGTTTGAGGTCCAGCGCCACGACCGTCCCCACAACGGTCAAACATACCCCCGCACGGGCTTGCGGTCAATCGTTGGAATGATTTAGCTGAGGTTGGACGCCGGTGTGAGAGGGGGCCTTGCGGCCGGGGACGGCTTTGCCACAAGGTTCAATGTTTAACGCAGCGGGCCCTGCATTGAATCATTCGCAAAGGCCGCTAGGGCGCAAAACGGGTCTGCTCTACAAAACCTTCAGCATCCCACGCCGCATTGCTGCAGCAGCTTGGCCACCAGGCCCGTCCAGCCGGTCTGGTGGCTGGCACCGATGCCGGCGCCGTTATCGCCGTGGAAGTATTCGTTGAACAGGATCAGGTCGCGCCAGTAGGGATCGGTCTGGAACATTTCCGTTTCGCCGTAAACCGGACGCCGCCCGTCCGCGCCACGCAGGAAGATCCGGCACAGACGCAGGGAGATCATGCGTGCCACCTCCCACAGCGTCAGCATGTTGCCGGAGCCCGTCGGGCATTCCACTTTGAAATCGTCGCCGTAATAGTAGTGGTATTTCTGCAGCGATTCGATGATCAGGAAATTGACGGGAAACCACACCGGCCCCCGCCAGTTACTGTTGCCGCCAAAAAGCCCCGTTGTTGACTCGGCCGGCTCGTAGTCCACCGAGTGCGAATGCCCGTCCAGTCGCAGCGAGTACGGATGCGCCTCGTGATACTTCGAAAGCGCGCGGATTCCGTAGGGCGAGAGGAACTCGTTTTCGTCCAGCATGTATTTCAGCACGCGCAGCAGCCGCTCGCGCGTGGAGATTGAGAGCAGCCGACGCACGCCCTGCTCGGACATCCTGCTGGTATCCATGAGGTTGACCGTGTTGGGATGGAAATCCAGGAACCACTGCATTCTGGCCTTAAAACCGGGAAAGCGGTTCACGATTTCCGGCTCCAGCGTCTGCACCGCAAACAGCGGAATCAGCCCCACCATGGAGCGAACTTTCATAAAAACGTGGCGCGAATCGGACAAGCTGAGCACGTCGTAGTAGAAGCCGTCCTCTTCGTCCCACAGCTCGATGTCCTTGCCGCCGCGGTTGTTCATGGCGTCCACAATGTAAACAAAGTGCTCGAAGAACTTGCTCGCCACGTCTTCATAAGCGGGGTCTTCCTTGGCCAGCTCAAAAGCGATCACCAGCATGGTCAGGCTGTACATGGCCATCCAACTGGTCCCGTCCGACTGCTCAATTGATTCACCCATGGGCAGCGGCTTCGAGCGGTCAAAAATCCCGATATTATCGAGCCCCAGGAATCCACCCTCGAACACATTGTTGCCCTGCGGGTCTTTCCGGTTCACCCACCAGGTGAAATAGAGCATCAGCTTGTGAAACACGCGCTCCAGAAAATTCCGATCACCCTTGCCGCGGCGCTTCTTTTCGATCTTGTAAACGCGCCACGCCGCCCAGGCATGCACGGGCGGATTCACGTCGCCAAAGGCCCACTCGTACGCCGGGAGCTGGCCGTTCGGGTGCATGTACCATTCACGCAGCAGCAGAATCAGCTGCCGCTTGGCGAAATCCGGATCCACCAGCGCCAGCGTTATGCAATGGAAGCCCAGGTCCCACGCCGCATACCACGGGTACTCCCACTTGTCCGGAATGGAGATCACATCGTTGTTGTAAAGATTCACCCACTCGTGGTTGCGTCCTTCCCAGCGCTCGGGCGGCGGTGCGGGGCACGCGGGATCGCCTTCCAGCCAGGTCCGCACGTCGTAGTGGTAATACTGCTTGCTCCACAGCATGCCCGCCAATGCCTGGCGCATCACACTTTTGGAATCATCGGCCAGCCCCTCCGGCACAATCGTCCGGTAATATTCTTCAGCTTCCGCGATGCGCTGCTCAAACGGGCCGGTGAAAGAATCGGCCAGCATGCCGGCGGCGGGCTGGGTATTTGTGAAGCGCAAACGAATTTCTGCGCTTTTGCCCGGCTCAATCTTCAGGTGGTAGTGCGCCGCGCCTTTGGAACCGTCGCTCGAATTCGCTGCCAACTGGTCGCCGTGAACCACCACGTTGTTGATACCGTCTTTCACATAAGGCGTCCGGTTCTCTACGCCGAACAGCCGCTTAAAGTTGGTCTCGTTTTCTGTGAACAGCAGATTGGGAGCGCCCCCGGCCACAAGCCATCGCGTGCCGTAATATTCGTGCTCCACTTTCATCACGCTGGCGCCGTCAACGGGCTGGTCTTTTGAAACTCTGGGACGATGATCGCCGCGCCCCCACGACCACCGGTTACGGAACCAGACCGTCGGCAGCAGATCGAGTTCGACCGCTTCCGGCCCGCGGTTCCACGCCGTCACCTTAATGAGAATGTCCTCTTCAGTGGCCTTGGCGTATTCCACAAACACATCAAAGTATCGGCTTTCATTGAAAACGCCGGTATCCAGCAGTTCGAATTCCGGGTCCCCGCGCCCACGCCTGCGGTTTTCTTCAACCAGTTGCGTGTAGGGAAACTCCGCCTGGGGATATTTGTAGAGAAACTTCATGTAAGAGTGCGTGGGAGTGGAGTCGAGATAAAAGTAGTACTCTTTGACGTCCTCTCCGTGGTTGCCTTCGTTTCCCGTCAGGCCGAAAAGTCGTTCTTTCAGGATGGGATCGCGGCCGTTCCAGAAGGCGAACGCCAGGCAGATGTATTGATGCCGGTCGCAGATGCCGCCAATGCCGTCTTCACCCCAGCGGTAGGCGCGGCTGCGCGCATGATCGTGCGGCAGGTATTCCCAAGCCGTTCCGTTAGCACTGTAATCCTCCCGCACTGTGCCCCATTCGCGCTCTGAGAGATACGGCCCCCAGCGGTTCCAATGGCGGTCGTGTTGCCGCGATTCTTCAATTCGCTGTTCTTCTGCAGTCATAGGGGGGATTGTATCCTATGTCGGAGGCTCCGCGCTTTAACGTTGCGAACCTCACAATTGACGCTGGCCTTGGACGGTGCTACAAGCAATAGATAGGACAAAAACGAAGCAGGGCAGCGGAAAGACCTTCGGCAGGCACGGGCCTCAAAGCTTTCCTGTCGGGCGCAGAGGGTCATCACGCCGTTCCGCTAAGCTGCCTGAAGGAGCTGACGATGAAACGACGAGATTTCCTGAAAGAAGGCACCGCCGCCGCGGCAGGTCTGGCAGCCTCGCAAAGTCTGTTGCAGCCGCTTGCGGCTGCTGATAAGGGTGCGCGCCCGGGAAGGACGATTCCCCGCCGCCCGCTGGGAAAGACCGGCGAGCATCTTTCCATCATCGCCATGGGCGGCATTGTGGTGATGGATGTTACCCAATCTTTTGCCAATAAGATTGTGGCTGAGGCCGTCGATCGCGGCGTCAATTATGTCGACATCGCTCCCTCCTACGGCAACGCGCAGGAGAGGATGGGCCCGGCGCTCAAGCCTTACCGCGACCGCGTCTTCCTGGCCTGCAAGGAGATTGCCCGCGACAAGGCCGGCGCCCAGAAGGAACTTGAAGGATCTCTCCGCCGGCTCCAGACAGACCACGTCGATCTCTACCAGCTTCACGCTCTTGCCAAGATGGAAGACGTGCACAAGGCGCTCGGCCCGGGCGGCGCCATTGAGGCTTTTGTCGAAGCCCGAAAGTCCGGCAAGGTGCGCTTCCTTGGATTTTCGGCGCACTCTGTTGAAGCCGCGCTGGTGGCCATGGACCAGTTCGATTTTGACACCGTGCTTTTCCCTATCAATTTCGTCATGTACTCGCAGGCCAATTTCGGTCCGCAGATCATCCAGCGCGCCCGCGAAAAACAGATGGGCATGATGGCCATCAAGGCCATGGCCAAAACGGTGTGGCCGGCGTCCGAAAAAAAGAACCATCCTTACGGCAAGTGCTGGTACGAGCCGACGCAGCTTCCCAAGCAAGCGGAACTGGCGTTGCGCTGGACACTCTCGCAGGCCGTCACGGCCGCCATTCCGCCCGGCGAAATCGATTACTTCCGCCTGGCAATGGATGTGGCCGAGCGCTTCACTCCGGTGAATGATGACGAAACCAAAACGCTGATGGCCCAGGCTAAAGGCCTCCAGCCGTTGTTCCATCTCGGCTCAGCTTAGGCATGGCCCTGGCACGGCAGAGTTCGCTTTCTAGCGTCGCAGGGATTGCCTCGTATCTACGCAAAATCCGCAGGGCCGCGACACCGGCCCTGCACTACACCCTCGATCGCCACAACGAGGCTCTGCGCCGGGCCCTATCTTGTGTTATCCTTCCCATTTTGCTCTGTGCAACTCTGCCCATCAGGCGAAATTAACTTCGAGGAAGTTTATGACCCAATATCGTTACACCTTGCCCGAACGAGAAATCCCCAAAACCTGGTACAACGTAATTCCCGACCTGCCCGCTCCCTTGCCGCCGCCCCTGCATCCCGGCACCGGCGCCCCGGCCGGGCCGGAGGACCTGGCGCCCATTTTTCCCATGGCGCTGATCGAGCAGGAAGTTTCCTCCGCGCGCAACATCGCCATTCCGGAACCCGTACTTGATGTGCTTCGGATGTGGCGGCCCACGCCGCTCTACCGGGCACTCCGCCTGGAGCAGGCACTCGGCACGCCCGCCAAAATTTTCTATAAGTATGAAGGCGTTTCACCCGCCGGCAGCCACAAGCCGAACACCGCCGTCGCACAGGCGTATTACAACAAGGCAGCGGGCATCAAGCGGCTTTGCACGGAAACCGGCGCCGGACAGTGGGGCAGCGCGCTCTCCTATGCGTGCAACGTTTTCGGTATCGAGTGCATGGTTTACATGGTGAAGTGCAGTTACTACCAGAAGCCGCACCGCCGCACCATCATGCAGTGCTGGGGCGCCAACTGCATCCCGTCGCCCAGCGACAAGACGGCCGCCGGGCGCGAGATGCTGGCCGCTGATCCCGAATGTCCCGGCAGCCTGGGCATTGCCATCAGCGAGGCCGTCGAGGACGCCGCCAGCCGGCAGGACACCAATTATTCCCTCGGCAGCGTGCTCAACCACGTCCTGCTCCACCAGACCGTCATCGGCCAGGAAGCCATTGACCAGCTCAAGCTGGCCGGCGCCTCCCCGGACATCGTGATAGGGTGTTGCGGCGGCGGCAGCAACTTTGGCGGGCTGGCCTTTCCGTTTGTCCCGCTGAAGGCCGCGGGAAAGGATATCCGCCTGATCGCCGTTGAACCCGCCGCCTGCCCCACCATGACCAAGGGCCTCTATGCCTATGACTTCGGCGACAAGAGCGGCATGACGCCCCTGCTGAAAATGGAGACCCTCGGGCACGACTTTATTCCTCCCGGCATCCACGCTGGCGGGCTCCGCTATCACGGCATGTCGCCGCTGGTCAGCCTGCTCCACCAGGAAGGCGTTGTGAAAGCGGTCAGCTATCCGCAATTGCAATGCTTCGAGGCCGCCCTCACCTTCGCGCGCGCGGAAGGACTCGTGGTGGCGCCGGAAACTTCGCACGCCGTCTGCTCAGCCATCGATGAGGCGCTGAAAGCGAAAGAGGAAGGCAAAGAGAGGACCATCCTCTTCAACCTCAGCGGCCACGGCTTCTTCGATATGGCCGCGTACGAAAAGTATTTTGCCGGCGAACTCACCGACTACGAGTATCCGGAAGAAAAAGTCCACGAAGCCCTGGCACACCTGCCCCAAGTGCCGTAGCGCGGGTATTGCTGTTAGCTCTCAGCTTTCAGGGTGCTTGTTCGCGGGGATTTCCGCTTTGCGGCAGGAGTAATTTCTGAATTGTTCCGGCTGAGCGCCGCGGGCTCAGGAAGCCGCCGCAAAGCCGCAAAAACAAAAAGCAGCCGAGCCTCCGTGGTGCGAGACCCTGCTGCCTTTTGCCTTACCCGAGGTACGGTGCGGCCCGACGGCTCGAAATCAGACCATCAAGGCTCGTACCGCTGCGCGTCCGCTCTTATCGTCGTCCTCCACGGCCGTTGCCGTGCCCGCCGCCGTGCACTTCCTGGCGCTGCGCATTGCCATGCCCCTCCTGTGCCGGGCGGCCTTGGTTGCTGCGCTGCATCTCCTGCGGGCGAGCCTGGAACTGGCCCCGCTGCTGGTACGTGTTGCGCGGGTTGCTCCTGTACATTGGCTGTTCATTCATGCGCTGCGGGGCCTGCCTATACATTGGCTGCTGGTTCATCCGCTGTGAGTTCTCCCTGTACATTGGCTGGTTCGTGCGCTGCACGGGAGCACGGTTTTCAAAGCGGGTGTTTGGCTGTTGTGAACGGTTGCCGGAAAACGACTGGAAGCCTCTCTGGTTGCCGCCCCGGGCTTGCTCGGGCCGCGCAAAAGTGCGGCCGCCCGTCCTTTCAACCGGTGCGCGGTTGTTACGCCCGAAGCTCCGGAACTCACCGGCCCTCGGCGTCGCCGCGAATTCCGGACGCCCATGGTTATACGACGCCCGTTGCACCGGGTTGGAGCGCGCAAACTGCTGCTGGCGGACCTGCTGATTGACTGGTCCGAAGCGCCGGCCTCTCTCCGCAGCCATCTGCCCACGTGTGGGGCGAATGTTCATTCCGCCCGGCCCGCCGTGGTAGCTGACGCGCTCGCCACGGAAGCGGTCGTTCACGTTGCGGTAGTAGACGTTTGTAATGTATGTGTTATGGACGTTGTTCATGGCGCGGTTGTAATAGAACCGGTCGTGGTCCCAGTACCCGCCGAAGTAACCGAAGCTGGTGTAGCCAAACCCGTAATTGATTCCTCCGTAGTAGCCAACCGAATATCCCCAGTAGCCCGGGCTCCAGCCGTAGCCGCCGTCCTCATAACCCCAGTAACCCGGCGTCCACATCGCTCCGATAAAGGGCGCAGGCACCCACGTGCCCGGCACCCAGTAGTAGCCGTAGGCAGGGTCCCAGGCCCAGTAGCCCGGCGTCCAGATGTAACCGGGGGCCGGGCAGGGCGGCTGTTCATAAACCGGCAATGCCGGCGGCCCGAAATTGACAAAGACGCCAACACTCACTCCGGCGTGCGACCGCGTTGGCGCCGCAATCATCGCCAGTCCCAGCAATAACGTTCCAACCAGGCAGCCGACCATCGTCCGCCGGCCGATTCGCCATCTTTTTTCAGGTTGAGTCATCTTGAATTCGTTTTCTCTCATTATTGCACCTCCCCTTTCAGGCCCTTGCACACGTACTTACCCAACTTTATCCAAAGCAACCGGCTCTCCATCTTTGAGCTGATTTTCGTAAGCTACTGATTTGACAATTAATAAATTTCTCACTAGTGCCGAAGGCGGACCCTGGAACCCGGCAAATTCATCTGGTGCGGGTAAAACTTACCAGCCTGCAAGGCTATCAAAAACAATGGTTTGTTACGGAGTTATTGACCGCGCGGATAAATTCCGGGGCGGGTAACTCACTATGAAGCCGTTCCGGGAGTTCGTCACCGTAAACCCGCGGTCGGCGTGCACCGAAAGCGCAAGCTAATTTCCCCTGTCCGGCGCACCTTCATGCGGTCCAGTGCACTTGTCACCGTCTCCTCCGCCTCACGCGTGGGTTAATTATCAGATCGCCCCAGCGGCACGCGATGGCTTTCCCCCGAACGCGTCGCCCGCAGTATAAACCGCCGCACACCAGGTTACAAGCCGCTTCCGATGAGCTTCCGATGAGCTTCCGATGAGCTGGCGCGTTCGCAAGGCCGACCGGGCGGAGAGTACGCTCGAATCGCAGTGTCTTCGAACTCGGGAAGCAATGAGTTGATGGCTTGGATAGGGTCCTGAGCGCCCCCGGCCCTTTCAGTAGAGGATCTTGTCCGTTTTTCCCTGCCACGCCTTGAACGGCAGCAGAGCGTCGCCGTGCGGAAGCCGCTCGATAGGAATTCGTTGTCTTTCGTAAGGCAGCGTCATCTGTTCTCTGATGGATTTGTCATTGAAGCCCGCCTGGGCCACATCTTCTGTGAGCGCCGCGAAATAGACATGGCTCGGCCGCGCCCAGTGGATAGCTCCCAGGCACATCGGACACGGTTCGCTGGTGGAGTAAATTTCGCATCCGCTCAGCTCAAAGCGTCCCAGTTTCGAGCAGGCATTCCTGATCGCAATGATTTCGGCATGGGCCGTCGGATCGTTGCCCGAAGTGACGGCGTTCGTTCCTGCGGCGATAACCTCACCGTCGCGCACCACAAGAGCGGCAAACGGTCCGCCCCTGCCGCTTCCAACGTTTTTCACTGCCAGTTGGATGGCTCTTTGCATCAGCTGATTTTTGTCCATCAATCCACCAGACGTTGCGAGGATTCGGCTTCTCCGAAAGCTCGATCAACTGCACCAGCAAGCCAATATAACCCCAGCGTTAACGGATGAATCAACCGTTTAGTGCGCCGAATTACTTTTCCGCGAGTCGCGGTCCGTCCCGTGGGGTTTCACGTAGCGCGGTCCTTACGTCCCACGGCTCTCATTCTTGTAGCGTGGACATCCGGTCTTGTAATTCCGCGGCTCCTCCTTTAGGAAATCAACCTAACAACCGCAGGCCACAAGGGCCTGTGCTACGACATCAAAACGGCTGCCAGTTGGCGCTTGATATGTACACGTTGGCCCCGCGGCCGGTGCTGCGGTTTTTGAGCGACAGGCAATAGAGCTGGCCGTGGCTGAAGCTCGCTTCGAGGGTGTGCTGTGTGCCGATCCAGGTCAAATGCAAGCCGCCGGCAAAATCGGTGGTGCTGGTATCAGGCGCCCCGAGCGCGTGCTGCACCTCATCAACCGACGGCGTGCCGCGCAGGCTTTGCGGATGCGTCTCACCCACGCCTGGCGCCTCCACGGTGCGGCTGGAATCTTCCGCCACCATCTCGTCAAAGAAATCCTTGATGCGGCTTTCACGGCTGGCGATTTGCGCTGCCGCCCGCGCCTTCTCCATGCGCGGCAAGTAAACTTTGACGTAGGCAAACAGCCCCGCAGCCACAATCAGAATGACCACCTGAATCACAATCACGCGTGTCGAGATTTTGCCGGAATCGGAATGTTCCACCGAGTTGCCTCTCCTCCTATTCGCACGGGGGTTTTGTAAAGACGTTCCGATGGAGCGTCCCATGTTTGCCGAATCAGTTACAACAAGAGGATTCCCCTCCAGGCCCGGAGGTCCGATAGATTTTAGCCCACGACGTGAGCCGTGGGACGGCAGCGCACGTCAGAATCTCCAGCGCCTCTGAGGGGCGAAAGGAATAAGCCATGAATTTCGTACGCCCTCGGCGCAGCCCCACTGAACGAGTTTCTTTCGCCCCTCCGGGAAATCGTTAAGCTATGCTTGCAACTGAATCCCATGGCACAGGCCATAGGCTAAGTTCTTCCGCCCCCCTTCGGGGGCTGACCATCGCCTTCCATAAGGCTGCGGGGCTTACCCGCAGGCGCGCTACGCGAACCTCGTCAGCCCCAGGCCCTTGCCGACGCTCAGGGTGACGGACTCGACGCCGGGGCGTTTTCTTACGTGCGCGACGTAGTCCTTCAAATCGTGCGACAGGATGTTGTCTGCAACCACAATCCCGCCGCGCGCCACCTTGAGCATATCAAAGAAGCGGATGTAGTCTTCCTTCTCGCAGTCAATCAGCGCGAAATCCATTTCGCCCAGGTCCGGCAGCAGCAACGCGGCGTCTCCACATCGGTAATCAACGAAGGGCTCGAGGCCCAGACCGCCCAGCGTCTGGCGCGATTCACTTTGCCGCGCGGGATCGATCTCCATCGAAATCAGCCTGCCGCTGGTTTCTCGCGCCGCGGCCGCCAGCGCAATGGTCGAAATTCCGGTTGACCCGCCAATCTCAACCATCCTTTTTGCCCCCACGCCCTCCACCAGCGCGCAGATGAATTCCGCGCTTGCCGGCTCCAGGTTGCGGTGCCGCTCCGACTGCGGCAGCCCCTTCGCATCCTGCTCCAGCTTTCGCTGCCACAGCATCTCAATCACCGCCCGCTCAGCCTCTCGTAACATCTACCCTCCGGAAAGATTCATTGTTTTGTGGGGGTGGCCCGAGCAAATAGTTCGAGCCCCGGCGAGACCGACGCCCAAGGCGATCGTAGCCATCTATGCGTTCTCAGTCAGAAGTTCGCTGCCTGTAACGGTGGAGGTCGTCCTCAGTCACATCTTCGGGCGGAACCAGCTTGTAGTGCCTCTCAGAAGCGATGCCGACGCTTTCGTCTGCCCTCTCGAACTCGAACAGAGCTATGACGTCATCGCTCATGAATTGAGCACCGATCGGGCGAGTTATCAGAGATGGGAACTTTTCCGTACACATGGCAATATCCTGTTCGACCTGGACAACGTTCAGGTTGTCCTTTCCGCCTTTCGCCTGTACAGGAAACACATACTGCACCCCCCTCTTGTCGACGCCGACGTAGATTTCATCGGTTTCGACTTGTCCCATGCCGGACACGGTTCTGCTAGGCAGTGCACAGGATTCCGAGTTAGAAATCGGAAGGGTTAACGAGGTGCTCGGGAGCCTCGAACTTTTCACCACGGAGCAGACCTGTAACACGAGTTCCCTCTCCTAACTCAAGTTTTTCCAAGTGGCCTAGCCTCTCCTCGATGTCCTCAAATGCAATGTACCGGCACCTTCTCATGAGGGGCTGGAATGTGAGCCGCAGAAGCTGAGAGTGAACCCTGTGCCGCCTGGCCTTGGCAGAAGCTAGGTACAGTTCTATTTGGTTGTTCGGTTGTGCCAAAACCAAGTCATTTAGTCTGAGCAAACCGCTGTATATCGAAGTTGTGGATTCGATCTCGAAGGCTTTCAAGATCACATTCTTTGTGAGCCACAGAACATCTATGTTATGGACAATTCTGCGCGTAGTTTCCTCGAAACCAAAATTGGGAAGCCTAGCGACGGTTCGAGCTGAAAAAGGCTCTCCCCTATACGACAAATTTCGGTCGTTTACCGGAACCCAGACAGCGCAGCCTTCTGCCCTGCCGAGCGTTATTAGAGCGGATTGAACCCGTAGGTGGACACGGTCCGACCGCGTCGTTTCTTCCTTGTCTGAGGCACTTTCGTCCCGCACTACTTTCGCGACAGGGAAAGCGTTCAAGTACTTGGTGACATCGAGCTTCGGGTGTTTAGTCGTTTGCATTAGGTACATGTCGTTCTCGTAGAAAACGTCCACTCTTCGGCTAGCGACTCCAGCAAGCATCTCTACAACCAGAGGCCTTGGAAGTACTAATACACTGCCTGCGGAGCCACAGATTAGGAGCACATATTCGCCGAGCTTTGCTGGCCCGAATCTGGCATGTGGGTCCAATACGGAAGCCGGGAGTCCAAAGAAGTACTTGTGCCCGCCTAGCAGCTTCGAGTAGTTCAGCGAGCAAGTGACATTGGATCCGAATGTTACTATCCGCGCTCTCTGCTCACGATGGGGCTTCCCAAAGCGCCTAGCGAGGTTTGCGGCTACGTCTTCGAGGATCAGGTCTGCGTTTGTCGAGGGTGCCATCAATTCTCCACGTCCATGTCAGTTTCACTTATGTTTTCAGGAGTTATGTAGACGTTCACATATATGAACGAACCGCCGCGAGCGTGCAGCGCTACCTCCCCGCACGATCCGACAAGGTTTCCCAGCGCGTGCCTCACGCTGAGCAAGGCTTCGCGCTTTGTTCGGGCTCGGACGCTGCCAGCCAAGCCCACCGCTCCATGAGTGGAGTCACCACAGCTAAAGTGATATGTTTTCACGACGGTTTCTGCTCCTTTTGTTGCCTTTGGACCCTGCTTTGGGACCGAATTCAATGTTGCTGATTCCCGACAGCACTGCCCTCGCCAAGGCAAGCTTTTCATGTCTGGGGGACTGCTCGTCTTCCTGCCCAATTACCACGTCGAGAAGTGTACAAGTCTTGTGAAAAGGGAGCGGGCTCATCGAATTTGGAAGTATCGGGTCCGAAATTTCCTCTGGTATGGTTCGAGATTGGGGACACTTCATGCGGCAGTTTTGAAACAGCGGAGGGACAGGTTCATCGTCAAGCCCCTCATCTCGCAGCCTCGATAGAGCTCCCTCGGCAATATTGCGTGCATGCGCAAGAAGGGCCGGCCCGTCACCGGACCAGTCCGCTTTCACTCGGCTGGCGAAATGGGCCATCGGGTTCGGTTCGATCCCGACACTTTCAATGCCGAGCTTTTTGCACTCGACCAAAGTGGTACCTGTGCCGCAGAAGGGATCCAACACGACCTGCCCCGGTTCGATTCCGAACCGATCGATGTAATCACGTACCAGATGTGGCGGAAAAGAGAGGACAAAGCGGTACCAGTCATGTGCAGAACGATCTTCCGGCCGGAGCTTGTTGTCCTCCTTGGTGACCTTGTGCTGCGGGGAGCAGTTACGGATTGGGCTTGCAATTGATGGCATTGGTGATTGTTATCATAAGCTAGAGAAGAGGGCAATAGGTGGCATTTCTGCGCGCGTTCTACACCCTCCTCTGCCTGCCACTCCCCGCAGGCCGCAAGGGCTGGCGCAAGACGCTGCTAGCGAGCTTTTTCCGATGTCCGGCCGGCGATCCAATTCAGGATGCCGAGCGCTGGGACCCAATAAGGGAAGATTCCGTATAGAGTGTCGCTCACGGAATGGGAATGGCGATCAATTGCCAGGAAAGTATTCGCGCAGAAAAGGAGCGTCAGAACAACGGCCAGCCATCCGGCCGCCGAAACCGGCGCGTAAATCCATCTCCAGGGCTTGAACCAGATACGATTCTTCATGGTCGCATCCTCCGCGTGTTCCGGTTTTGTAGCGCGCGCCTTTACAGCCTGCGGCTCTTCCCTTGGAACAACGGTTAAAAACCGCAGGCCACAAGGGACCGGCGTTACACGCACCGCCTCTGTGTTCTCTGTGCCTCACAAGCTTTCACACACAGTGCACAGAGAGTCTGCGTGTCCTCCGCCTTCCATCTTTTCGGGCCACAGAGAGCACGGAGGGAAATTTGTTAGAGCAACAGACCGGCAGTGGGGCCACCGCGAATTGGCTGCGCTGAGGCCCGGTCCGCCTCAGACGCCACCCTCACCCGGGGCCGCGCGCGCGTCCACCCTCTCCCCGTGGTAGACGGTTAGATTTTCCTGGCGGCAAGGGCTGGTCCGGCATGGCTGGAGCCACGCCATCCTAAACTGCGGTGGCGAGGGCGCCGTAACGGCGGTCGCGCAAGTGGAATTCTTTAAGCGCCTCGCTGAGATCTTCGCCGGTGAAGTCGGGCCACAAGCGAGGCGTGAAATAGAGCTCCGCGTAGGCCGATTCCCACAGCATAAAATCGCTCAACCGCTGTTCGCCGCCGGTGCGGATCAGCAGATCGACTTCCGGAACGGCTTCGCCCTCGGCCTGGCCGAGCAGGTGTGCGAAAAGCTCCTGTTCGGCTTCGGAATCTGCAGTGTCTGCCGCGTTCATCCGGCGCGCCGCGTCGAGAATAGCGTGGCGCGCGGAATAATCGATGGCCAGGCGCAGGTGGAAATTCCGGCAGCCGCCGGTGGCGCTCTCAGCGTACTCGATGGTTTGCAGCAGGGAGGCGGGCAGGCGGTCGCGCCGCCCGATTACGGAGAGCCGGATGCCGCGCCCGATCCAGAGCGTGGGCTCAGCGAAAAGGAAATCTTCAAAAATCCCGAACAGCCGCTCAACTTCCTGCGGAGGCCGCTGCCAGTTGCCGGAGCTGAACGAATGGAGCGTGAGCGTGCTGACGCCCAGGTCTGGCGCCGCCGCAATTACCCGCCGCACGGTTTCGACGCCCGCGCGGTGGCCCTCCGTGCGCTCCAGGCCACGCATCCGCGCCCAGCGTCCGCTGCCATCCATAATGATGGCCACATGAAGACCGTTCAGATCAGAGTGCGAAAGATTCATGACGAAAGTACCTCCGTATGATGACGATGTTCATGCGGGCCGCGCGCCTGCCCGCAGTCACCAGCCGCGCGGGCCTCAGCCGCGTTGAAATAGTCCAATGCAAAAGTGAGAAGTTCGGCGCTTTGTGCCATAAAGTCGCAACGCAAAAAAATTTTGCCCCCGTCATTGCTGACGCGTGGCCCGGATCAACGCTTCCATGTGGTCTAGATAGTTTTCGAGCGCCTGGCGACCGGCAGGCGTCAGCCGATAGATGGTCCGCGGCAGGCGCCCATCGAACGATTTGATGCACTCGATGTACGCCGCGTCTTCCAGCTTGCGCGCGTGGACGCTTAGGTTGCCGTCGGTGGTCTTGAGAAGCTGCTTCAGCTCGTTGTGGCTCAGGGCGCTGTTCACCGCCAGGGCGCTGACAATGCCCAGACGAATGCGCTCGTGGATCAGGCGGTCGAGACGCGAAGCGCGGCTGACCTTTTCACCGCGAAGTACGCGATTTTCCGGGTCGTAGCCGGCGGCTTCCGCCCGCCGGTCGCGTACCCATACGTTGGCCTTAGCCACCATACCTCCAGGCGATGATCGATCCGAAAATCAGATGCAGGCCGCCAAAACCTATGGCCATGTAAATATCGCCCCAGGCGGCGGGCGAAAATAATGCCGCGGCTCCCAGAACCATGAAGGCTACGCCCATCGCCGGCACCACGCGGACGGAAAAGGCGCCGCCCGTCACCACTCCAGCGCCGTAAAGCAACAGCCAGAGGGCCGGCAGAACCGTTACGGAACCGGCGCGGAACAGGAATAGGGACAGCAGCGCTCCGGCAACAAGCGGCGGAGACAGGCTCAGCGCAAAACGGCGGCCCGGCTGCGAGAGTAGAGGCGTGTCCGCCTTGCGGGCCTTTTGAAGCATCGCGACGGCGCCAATCAGGCAGGAAACCGCCGCCTCGACAATCCAGACGCCCAGCCACAGGGTCGGAGTGGGCTGAATTGCCGCGATAAAAGCCGCTACCAGCGCCGTGATGCCCATTAACATACCGCCCCAGCCCGGCACCGCCGTGAACGACGACGCTCCTTCCATCGTCTCGCGAATGTAACGGAGGTTGTCCATGGCCCGGGCTTCGAGCGCCAGAGGACTTTCGGAACGCGGCCGGATGGGGTGAATACTGGCCATGAAGGCATTGATACACCCGCTTCTAAGTCCTGTCAAGTACTTTATATTATAAAGCATCTGCGCCGGGAACTGAAAATATGTGCCAATTTTGCACATTTTTGCTTTTTCATTGCTGGGCAGTTTCGCAGGTGTATCATAAGCTTCAGCTTAGGGGTGCAGGCACGCATTCAGAATCGCGCCAAATCTCTTGCGCACGGGGCTGCATCGAGATGACAGTCAAGCAATGGGAAAAGAGGCTGCACGAGGAAGACTTTGACAGAACTTACGTGTGGCAGGATGGCCCGGGGGCCTTCTATCCCAACCACACCGCACTCCATGACTGCCGCCCACGTAATTCTCGACGGCGAAATGACGTTGACTTCTGAAGGCGAGACGCGCATCTATAGAGAGGGCGACCGCTGCGACGTGCCTGCCAATGCGGTTCACTCCGCGCGCATGGGGCCGCAAGGTTGCCGTTATCTAATTGGAGAGTGCCAGGGGTGCGAGCAGCAAGCACAATGCGGGAATCTTCAGTTCGATTCGGGTAGCGTGATATTCGCGTTTCGAAAGTAGCCTTCGACCTTGCGCAGATCGTCTTCGGTGTCAACCCCCACCGTGTCTTCTGCGGTTTCCAGTACAACAATCGGGATGCCGTTCTCGAGAAATCGAAGCTGCTCCAGAGCCTCTGCAGACTCCAGCCCTGATGGCGCCAGCTTGCTGAAGGTTGTGAGCGCCTCGCGCGTGTAGGCATAAAGTCCCAGGTGCTTGTAATACTGTACGGAGCCCGCGCCTGCGCGGTCATAAGGAATAGGCGAGCGTGAAAAGTAGAGCGCATGCCCGTCGCCACTCGTAACCACTTTGACGTCGTTGGGATTCGATGCTTCTTCGGGAGTGATCGCCACTTTCAACGTTGAAACTGCCGTACTGGCCTGCTCACGAAGCGGCGCCACCAGCAGCTCGATGTGCCGCGCGGTCACCATCGGTTCATCGCCCTGGATGTTGACGTAAAGGTCCGCCGGCTCACGGCCCATCACTTCAATAACGCGGTCCGAACCCGAGCGGTGTGCCGAGGAAGTCATCGTCGCCGGAATTCTGAGTCGGCTGCAAAGCGCCATCACTTCTTCCGAATCGGTGGCCACCAGCAGCCGAGAGAAGCCGGGCCACTCCTGTGCGCGCCGGTACACCCATTCGATCATCGGGTGCCCGCAAATCAGCCTCAGCGCCTTGCGAGGGAGGCGCGTGGATTCCAGACGCACCGGGATAACACCGATCACTTTGTTCATAGTCGCCAAGAATGCGAGGTTAACCTTTTTGTGCGTGTCCTGGCAAGCTTCTGCGGAGGCATATGCGGAGGCATACAGTCGTATTTGTTCTGCCGGCACAATGCGCGTTACACTCGGCAGCGATGCCGCAATCAAGAAAGCTTCCAGCGGGGAAACTTCCTCCGCGCCTGCTCGAAAAGCTGCTGAAATCCTGCACGGCCTGTGCATCTTCCGGAGTGGTTCTCGGGCCACGCTACGGCGAAGACGCAGCGGTCATCGAGACGCGGGGTAAGTATCTCGTTGCCAAGACCGATCCCATCACGTTCACGACCGACCGCATCGGCTGGTACGCGGTCAACATCAACGCCAACGATCTGGCAACGATGGGCGCGCGACCGCGCTGGTTCCTCGCCACGTTCATGTTTCCGGAAGGCCGCACGTCGGATGCGCTGGTTGAGAAGATCTTTAGTGAAACACTGAGCGCCTGCCGTTCGCTCGGCGTCACACTTTGCGGCGGCCACACCGAGATTACCGTCGGGCTTGACCGCCCGATTGTGGTGGGCCAGATGCTGGGTGAAGTTGATCCGGACGATCTGGTCCGCAAAGAACGCCAGCGGCCGGGCGACCTGATCATCCTGACCAAAGGCGTCGCTATTGAAGGTACCACCATCCTGGCGCGCGAAAGAGCCAGCGAGTTGCGGGGGAGAATTTCAGCAGAAAAATTGCGGTCGGCGCGACGATTGCTCTTAAGGCCCGGCATCAGCGTCGTGCGCGACGCGCAAGTTGCGCTCGCGAACGGCGAAGTCCATGCCATGCACGATCCCACCGAAGGCGGCGTAATCACCGGGCTCGTGGAACTCGCGCGAGCCGGCCGTGTGGGCCTGAAAGTCTGGAAGGAAAAGATTCGCGTGCTTCCTGAAACGCGGCTGCTGGCGCGTGTGCTCGATTTCGATCCGCTCGGCCTGCTCGCTTCCGGAGCCTTGTTGATTGTCGCCGAGCGCAACAGCGCGACGCGCATCGTCAACGCGCTTCGCCGCAAGCGGATTGCAGCGCGCGTCATCGGCGAGGTTTGCAGGCCGAAGGACGGCATCGCAATCGTCGAAGGTGGCCGCGCCCATCCCATGGGGATCCCCCAGCGCGACGAGATCGCCCGCCTACTAAGCGAGCCAGATTGACCTTCGCGCTTCCGGAGCAACGCAGGCGCAATCCTTGCCGTTGGGAAACGAGTCTGTCCAAATGCGAGACAAGTGAGGCGTGGAAGATTGTGAAGAACGAGCAGCGGCTGGACGCGAGTGCCCCGCCTGCTTGCCCGCAGTGGCTTGGTTAGAGCTGAGCTTCTTTACGTCATCCACAAGTTCCTGCATCGCGCGTTCGAAGTTCTCCTCGAAGTGAACTTTCATATTGGCTGGTTTTGGATGTTCTGTGATTCCCCAGAGCAGGACGTGCGTCTTGACGTCACGCATTATCAGATCCAGTTGGGTATCATAGTAATGCGGCCCCGCTGGTGGGCATGTGTAACTCAGCTTGAAATTCAGATCAGCGTCCGCGGGCGAAGGCACCAGTTTGTACCGGCCCCACTTCTCCATCGCGGCGTAAAACTCCTTGTAAGCCCGCGCGGGTCCCCCGCTGTAGAGGGACCTTCCAAAGGGTTCACAGCCGCCACCAGCGTGCGAGATGAAAATCGTTCTTGCAAGAACAATTTGCTGGGGTACGGGTGCCGCAGTCGATTCCTCTCCTGGCGATTGCGTGCTCCATGCCTGAAGCAGCCCAAGACCAATCAGCAACACCACGCATGCAAACCTTTCCACCCGGTTCACGGCCTCCTCCGAACCCATGTTACTTCTGAGAGGGCAGGCTGGAAACGTTTTTTCGACTTCCAGTCGCGGCTCTCGCTGGGCATAGGGAGGCAGGAGCGCAGGAAAAGGACCGTGATGCAGAGGCTAGGAAAGGAGGCTCTATAATGCCAGCGTGCGGGTTTTCCACAACCCTTGCGGGCGGCCCGTAGATGGGGCGGATTGAGCCTTCCGGAAAGCCCTTGTAAGTTGAACATTCCAAAAAGGAAAGAGTCTGTGGAATTAGGTGTATATCTGTGCTAAACTAATCCATTGAAAGTTGCCGTTTTCGGCATTGCTGTGAAGCCCGCTTCAAGATACTCTAACGCTTACAGAGCAAGGAAAGAATCCGGGGAAAATGGCCGCAGAACAGGGACCCTCGGAGCACGCAAGGTAGTAATATGAGGGGCCTGTTTGCGCTGGTGCAACGGGACCGGCTTGCGGGCTTTTGTTTCAACCAACACCGCTATGAATGCCTGGCAGGAAGTTCTGAATTACCTCAAAACGAAGGTTAATCCCCAAAGCTACCAGACGTGGCTCAAGCCGACCCGCTATAGTGGTGCGGAAGGTGAAACGCTGGTGGTTCGGGTTCCCAACCAGGAATTCCTGGAGTGGATCCAGGAGCATTACAATGCCGGAATTCAGGAAGCTCTGGAAAAACTCCGATTGGGGTTTAGTGGAATCCGGTATGAGATGGAAATGGCGCCGGAGAAGAAATCGCCTGGAAATGGTGAAGCAAAGCCACAGCAAGGCAAGCTCGATTTTGAGTCTGTTGATCACCAGTTGAACACCCGCTATACGTTTGACACCTTTGTGGTGGGTTCGTGCAACCAGTTTGCGCACGCTGCGGCGCGCGCTGTGGCGGAAACGCCTGCCAAGGCCTATAACCCTCTCTTTCTTTACGGCGGAGTGGGGCTGGGCAAGACCCACCTGATGCAGGCCGTGGGGCACCTGATGAAGCAGCGCCAGCGTGAACTGCGCCTTGCTTACGTTTCTTCCGAGGCTTTCACGAACGACGTTATCAACTCGCTGCGGTATGACCGCATGGTCTCGTTTCGCGACAAGTACCGGAACGTGGATGTGCTGCTGATGGACGACATCCAATTCATTGCCGGCAAGGAGCGAACCCAGGAAGAGTTCTTCCACACGTTCAACACTCTCTACGAGGCCCAGAAGCAGGTGGTCATCTCGAGCGACCAACCGCCGAAGGATATTCCCGGCCTTGAAGAGCGACTACGCTCGCGCTTTGCGTGGGGACTAACAGCAGACCTTCAGCCTCCGGACACGGAGACTAAGCGCGCGATTCTTGCCAAGAAAAGCGAAGACCAGGGAGTCGAGCTGCCGGAGACGGTGGGAGAGTTTATTGCAACCCGAATCAAGACAAGCATCCGCGACCTGGAAGGGGCTTTGACCCGCCTGATTGCGTATTCGTCGCTGACGGGGGCCGAAATCTCTCTGCCGATGGCGCAGCAGGTCCTGAAAAGTATTCTCGACCTCGAGCAGCGGCGAGTTTCCATCGAGCATATCCAGCGCCTGGTCTGCCAGGAATACGGATTGTCCCTGACGCAGTTAAAGGCCAAAGACAATAGTCACGCGATCGCTTTTCCCCGGCAGGTCGCCATGTACATTTCAAAGGAGTTAACGCCGGCTTCGCTGCCGCAGATCGGCAGGGAATTCGGCGGCAAACACCATACAACGGTCCTCCATTCAATACAGAAGATTGACCAGTTGAGGAAAACTGACAGAGATTTAAACAGGCTTCTCAACAAGCTTAAGGACTCATTGAGCTAGAGTTATGGGATTTTTCAACAGCCTCGCTGAGAAAAGGGTTTGTGAATCGCCGAGCGGGGCGGAAACATGCACAGCGGACCACAGAAAGAGGCGAGGTATCCACAGTTGAGCAGCAACGCCTGTAGGCGTCAGTAGAGGGGTGTCGACGTTTTCCACATGTCCACAACCCCTACTACTAAGACTTCATATAGAAGGAAATTGAGATAATGGAACTCTCAGTAGAAAAGAGCCTCCTCCTGAAAGAATTGAACCTCACTCAAGGTGTTGTTGAAAAGAAGACCACGATTCCAATTCTCTCTAACCTTCTCCTGGAAGCAGGAGATTCCTCTCTCCGCATCAGCGCTACGGACCTGGAGCTTGGCATTTGCTGCGGATGTTCCGCCAAGATCAAAAAAGAAGGGTCGGGTACCATTCCCGCAAAACGCTTTATTGAGATTGTGCGGTCGTTGCCTGAAAAAGAAATCAAGCTCAAACTACTGGAAAACCACTGGGTGCAAGTCACCTGCGAACGCGCATCATTCAAACTGGTAGGAATGGCAAAGGATAACTATCCGACTCTGCCGGCACTTCCGGACGCCATCGTTTCGTTGCCGGCGGATGTGCTTTCTACCATGATCAAAAGGACAATCTTCTCGATTTCCAGTGAAGAATCTCGCTACACGCTGAATGGCGCCTTGCTGATCCTGAAGCCTGATAACGTGGCCATGGTGGCCACCGACGGCCATCGCCTGGCACTGATTGAGCGTGACCTGGAAGTGGCCGGGCTCAAGAACGAGTTAAGAATCTTGATTCCGAAAAAGGCAATGGCGGAATTACAGAGGCTTCTGGCTGAAGCTGAAGAGGACGCCAAAGTCGGGCTGTCAAAAGATGAAAGCCATCTCTATTTTTCAATGGGCCACCGCATTCTGATTTCGAGGATGCTGACGGGACAGTTTCCGAACTATGAGGCCGTGTTGCCACGGGAAAATAAACTTGTTATTGACGTTGATAAAAGCGAGTTCATAACGGCGATCCGGCGCGTGGCTCTGCTGGCCGACCAGCGATCGAGGGCTATCCGTGTGAAACTGAGCGAAGGTCAGATGGAAATCTCCTCATCGAGCGGTGAGTTTGGAGAGGCTCAGGAAGTGCTGGAAATCCAGTACAGTGGCGATCCTATGCAGGTGGGATTTAACTACGAGTACCTGCTGGACTTCCTGAATGTCGTTGATGACGGGGGTAGGATCCGTCTCGAATTAAAAGATGAACAGAGCGCGGGGCAGATGCGCTCGGGTGACGAAGAGGCGTTCCGCTACCGTTACGTTGTGATGCCCATGAGGGTGTAGTGGTATTCAATTTGTTTACTCCCGCTTTTCACAAGTCCGATCGCCAGCCTTCATCGCGGAAATCTGCAGGTATCTCTCTGAATTCTGATTTCGGCACCAAAGGGGGAAGCTCGGGAGCAAACAGGCAGTCTTTAGTTGTACGGGGCTGATTGAAAAGATCGTCTTACCGCGGACCTTGCGACGTGAGGCCAGGTCAGTCCCCAGGGTATGGAGGAATATCGAGTGAGCAATTCTAAACAGGGTCTAGAGGTAGAAAACAGCACCTATGATGCAACAAGTATTAAGGTCCTTCGGGACCTTGATGCGGTGCGCAAAAGGCCGGCGATGTATATCGGCTCAACCGGACCCACCGGCTTGCATCATCTGGTGTGGGAAGTGGTCGACAACGCCGTGGACGAGGCGCTTGCGGGCGAGTGCGACCGCGTTGAAGTCACGGTGCATAGCGATAATTCGGTTACAGTTACCGATAACGGCCGCGGCATCCCTGTTGATATGCACAAAGAAGAGGGGAAACCTGCCGCTGAAGTTGTGATGACGGTGCTGCACGCCGGAGGAAAGTTTGACACCAAGAGCTACAAGGTTTCGGGCGGCTTGCACGGCGTCGGCGTTTCTGTAGTCAATGCCTTGGCGGAATGGCTGGAACTCGAAATATGGCGCGACGGATACACTTGGGAGCAGTCTTACGCTTTCGGAAAACCTACCAGCAAGCTGAAGCAGGCAGGCAAAACAACCCGCCGGGGAACTAAGATCACTTTTCTGCCCGATGCCAGTATTTTCACCACAATCGAGTTTAACCACGACACGCTGTCGCAGCGGCTTCGCGAACTCTCTTTTCTGAACAAAGGCCTTACGATTGTTTTGAAAGACGAGCGGAACAATAAGGAAACGGAATTTCGCTACACCGGCGGTATCGCCGAATTTGTGAAGCACCTGAACAAGAATAAGGAAATACTTCACCCTGTGCCGATATTTGCTGAGGCCCAAAAAGACGACATCCACGTCGAGTTTGCCCTTCAATACAACGACGGCTACGCGGAGAACGTCTTCACCTTTGCCAACAACATTAACACCGTCGACGGCGGGACCCATCTTTCCGGATTCCGCTCTGGCCTGACCCGCGCCATCAATCAGTTCGGCCAGAATCAGAACCTGTTTAAGGATGTGAAGGACAACCTCTCGGGCGAAGACGTGCGCGAGGGTCTTGTGGCCGTCGTCAGCGTCCAATTGCCTCAGCCACAATTTGAAGGCCAGACCAAGGGCAAGTTGAACAGCGATATTCAAAGCGCAGTGGGAAGTTTCGTCTATGAGAAATTGATGGAAACGTTCGAGAAGAATCCCACGGTGGGCCGCAAGATTTGCGCCAAGGCGATTGACGCCGCCCGCGCCCGCGAGGCTGCTCGTAAGGCGCGCGAACTTACCCGCCGCAAAGGGGCGCTTGATTCCGGCGGGCTGCCCGGCAAGCTGGCGGACTGCCAGGAAAAGGATCCTGACCGTTGCGAACTTTTCGTGGTCGAGGGAGATTCGGCCGGTGGCTCCGCCAAGATGGGACGCGACCGCCGGTACCAGGCTATCCTGCCTCTGCGGGGCAAAATCCTGAACGTTGAGAAAGCCCGCTTTGACAAGATGCTGGGACACGAGGAAATCCGCGCGCTGATCACGGCGCTGGGCACAGGAATAGGCAAGGACGACTTTGACCTCACCAAGCTGCGCTACTCCAAAGTCATCATCATGACCGATGCCGACATCGACGGATCGCACATCCGCACGCTCTTGCTGACCTTCTTTTACCGGCAGATGCCGGAGTTGGTCGAGCGCGGCCATGTGTATATTGCGCAACCCCCTCTTTACCTGATCAAGAAAGGAAAGAGCACCAAGTATATCCACGACGAGAAAGAATTCCGCCGTGAGGTGCTGCGCCGCGCCACCGAAGACCACGCTGTTGAAACGGGTGAGGGCAAGAACAAGGTCCGGTTGCAAGGCGGTGAACTGACCAACTTTCTGGTGGCGCTGGGCGAGTACATCGAACTCTTTGACAAACTGGAAAAGCGCATGGCCGATCCGCGGCCCGTCGACTCCCTGCTTCGCGCGGAGCTCGCAAAGAAGGCGGAACTTGAGGGCCAGGAAAAGCTGCAGCAGGTGGCGAAGGACCTGAAGGCGGAAGGGTTCAAGACGGAAATCAGGCTCGATGAAGAGCACAACCTCTACACACTGGTCTTCTGGAGTGAAAACCTCAGCGAGCGCGTGATTGACTGGAGCCTGATATCGAGTGCTGACTACAAACGGCTGCTCGACTTGCACCGGCGTATCCACTCTTTTGACAAGCCGCCCTTCCTGGTTTCAAACAACGGCAACCAGCTCACCATTGAAGACCGGAAGCAACTGCTGGAACACATCATGTCGCTTGGCAAGAAAGCTTTTACAGTTCAGCGATTCAAGGGGTTGGGCGAGATGAATCCCGACCAGCTTTGGGAAACCACTATGGACGCCGAACAGCGGACCATGCTGCAGGTCAAGATCGAGGACCGCACCGAGGCGGAAGAAATCTTTACCGTCCTGATGGGCGACGCCGTAGTGCCGCGGCGCGAATTCATCGAGCAGAACGCCCTCAACGTGAAGAACCTTGACATTTAACCCGCCGGGTAAGCCGACGGAAGCAAAGGAAAGTTGATTTATGGGTGACCAGGAACTGATCAGGCCGACGAATGAAGTGCCTGTGAACATTGAAGACGAGATGCGGAAATCGTATCTCGATTACGCCATGAGCGTGATCATCGGGCGCGCGCTGCCTGACGTACGCGACGGGCTGAAGCCTGTCCACAGGCGCATCCTGTACGCCATGCACAAGGAGGGGATGACCTCCGACAAGCGCTACACCAAGTGCGCCGGCGTGGTGGGCGAAGTCATCAAGAAGTACCACCCGCATGGAGACTCCGCGGTTTATGACGCGCTGGTCCGCATGGCGCAGGACTTCAACCTTCGCTACCCGCTGATTGACGGTCAGGGAAACTTTGGATCGATTGACGGCGACCCCGCCGCCGCCTACCGGTACACCGAATGCCGCCTGGAACGGTTGGCGGAAGAGTTGCTGTCGGACATTGCAAAGGACACGGTGGACTTTATTCCTAATTTTGATGAGTCCACGGAAGAACCCCTCGTTCTGCCCACACGGGTGCCCAATCTACTGATCAACGGTTCGGACGGCATTGCCGTCGGCATGGCAACCAAAATTCCGCCCCACAACCTGACCGAGGTCATCAACGCTACTATCCTGCTGATTGAGAAACCCACCGCAACGCTCGACGAGGTGCTGAAGCTTGTTCCCGGACCCGACTTCCCGACGGGCGCCTACATCTACGGGCGAAGCGGAATCAAGTCGGCGTACGAAACCGGACGCGGGCAGTTCACCATGCGTGCCAAGGCGGCGATCGAGCGCCCGACCAAGGAAAAAGAGCAGATTGTCATCACGGAAATTCCCTATCAGGTGAATAAGGCGCGGGTGATTGAGCGCATTGCGAGCCTGGTGCAGGACAAGAAGATCGAAGGAATCTCAGACATCCGCGACGAATCCGACCGCGAAGGCATGCGAATCGTGGTTGAGATCAAGCGCGGCGAGCAGCCCGAGATCGTTCTGAACAACCTCTACAAGCATACGCAACTGCAGGAGAACTTCGGGATGATCATGCTGGCCATTGTGAACGGCCAGCCGCGCGAACTGCCGCTGATGGAAGCCATCCAGCATTTCATCGACCACCGCGTGAACGTGGTCCGGCGGCGAACCACCTACGATCTGCGCAAGGCCCAGGAACGCGCCCACATTCTGGAAGGGTTCCTCAAGGCGCTGTCGCATCTGGACGCCATCATCAAGCTGATTCGGGGTTCAAAGACACCGGCCGATGCGCGCACGGGATTGATGACGCAGTTTGACTTCTCGCAGCGCCAGGCCCAGGCCATCCTGGAAATGCAGTTGCAACGCCTGACGGCCCTCGAGCGCGACAAGATTCAGGAGGAGTACGGCGAACTCCAGAAGAAGATTGCCGAATACGAAGAGATTCTGCGTAACGAGAAAGTTCTGCGCAAGGTGATTGTAAGCGAACTGAAGGAAGTGCAGAAACAGTATGGCGATGAGCGCAAGACGGCCATCATCGACGAGCAGGCGGAGATAGGCCTGGAAGACCTGATCGCCGTTGAGGATGTGGTGATCACACTCTCGCACTCGCAGTATCTCAAGCGTACTCCGCTCTCCACTTACCGCCAGCAGGCCCGCGGAGGCAAGGGACGCCTGGGAATGAAGACGCGTGAGGCGGACTTTGTCGAGGGGCTTTTTATCGCCTCCACCCACAGTTACATACTGGTCTTTACGAACACGGGCAGGGTGCACTGGCTGAAAGTCTATGAGATACCCGACGTCGCCGCTGCCGGCCGCGGAAAGCACATTCTGAACCTGGTGAACTTGAACCCGCGCGAAAAGGTGGCCTCACTGGTGACCCTGAAGGAACTACCGGAAGAGCGCAAAGACATTGAAGTGAACGGCGAAACCTACGCGGCAGAAGGCTACGTGACGCTTGTTACACGCAACGGTGTCATCAAGAAGACTCGCCTTGCGAATTTCTCCAACCCCATGTCGCGCGGCATTATTGCCATGAACGTCGATGACGACGATGAATTGATCGGGGCCAAGCAGACGACGGGCCAGGACACCATCTTCCTTGCCACGCACGAGGGAATGGCCATCCGGTTCCCGGAAAGGGACGTTCGCGACATGGGTCGCCAGGCTCGCGGCGTACGCGCCATGACGCTTGGCGAGGGCGACTACATTGTCGGCGTAGAAGTAGTGGGAGAAAAGGAATTGATCCTTTCCGCCACGGAGAAGGGCTACGGCAAGCGCACGCCCATCACGGAATACCGCCTGCAATCGCGCGGGGGCAAGGGCGTGATTAACGTGAAAACTACCGCGCGCAACGGAAAGGTGGTCAGTTCGCTGAGCGTGACGGAAGATTCGGAAGTCATACTGATCACTCAGCAGGGCAAGATTGCACGTCTGGATTCCGCCAAGATCCGCGAATCCGGGCGCTCTTCTCAGGGGGTCCGTTTGATCAATCTTGGGGAAGAAGACCAGTTGGCCGCCGCCTGCCTCATCCGGGCTGAAGATACCGAGGAAGACGCGCAGGGCGTTTTGATCCAATAGTACCCACGATGGAACGCTGCTGCGGCAACGCGCTTTGGGTCTGCCCCTGGCGCGTTTCCGCGAGCATCGGCAGTGCAAAACTGGTCTCTCCTCCCAAGAGGGACCCCGGCCGGAAACTGCGGCCGCTTGGTTTTTTTTAGGTCCTGAATTACGATTAGATATCGTGCAAGCGACGGTTCGCCGCGCCGTGTACATGTACTTACCATCAAGCGCAAGGGGGATCACGTTTCATGTCAGAAACAGTCAAGCTCGGGCAGAAAGTTCCCGAAATTGAACTTACTACTTACGAACCAACCACCAACAAATTTGGCAGTTTCAAGCTTTCCGACCAGGTTGACCAGAAGCGGTGGACGGTCCTGTTCTTTTATCCCGCAGATTTTACTTTCGTTTGAGCGACTGAATTCGCTGCTCTGGCAGAGCAGCATGAGCGCTTTGTGAAAATGGGCTGCGACATAATCACAGTCAGTACAGATACGGAATTCGTCCACCTGGCGTGGCGCAAGAGTGAGAAAGAGCTGGCAAAGGTCCATTACCCAATGGCGGCCGATCCCACCGGAAATGTTTCAAGACTGTTTGGCGTTTACGATGAGAATACCGGACTCGCGCTCCGCGGGACATTTATCATCAACCCCGAAGGCGTGCTGGTGAACTCTGAAGTGAATTTCTACAACCTCGGACGCAACATTGACGAGTCGATGCGGAAGTTCAAGGCCAACGTTTATATGTCCCGGAAAACTTCCGAGGTTTGTCCCTCCAAGTGGAAAGACGAAGGCGACAAGACCCTTACACCATCCGAGGCGTTGGTGGGCGCTGTCCACGAAGCCCTGCAAAATTAACCCGGCCGAATGATCTCCCCGGAGGTTGGATTAAACTCCTCCGGACACTCGCGCCTGGAGACTTGCGGCCCTGCCTCTAATTAATACAGGAAGGGAAGAAAACTGCGGGTACGGCGGGCGTAGGCCTCGAATTCCGCGCCGTAGTGCGCCCGCAGGTGCCGGTCGAGTTCCGGTATGTTAAAGAACAGGAAACCGGCGAACATCAGCAGTGGGACAAGCATCGCCCAGGCCCGGCTGGTGATTAGCGCATAGCCGGTAAAAAGCAACTCATCCCCAAAATAGTTGATGTGCACAGCATAATGGAAAAGGCCGCCCGTGAACAGGCGGCCTGCGTTTTCCGGACGCTCTTTCCAGCATTTTCTCTGGAGTTCCGAGCCCGTGTTCAGCAAGGACCCCACGGCATAAAGAAGCACGCCGACCACGGTGACAGGGCCGATGGCCTGTGGATTGACTCCTCCGAGCGTCGCGAAGAGCACGTGAATGATGGCGACCCAAGCGGCGATCAGCACGATTTTGCCCCAGCCCATCTTGCGCTTCAGCAAATAGAAGGCCGTGAAACACACCCGCAAAAGTAAATGACAGCCGCGCCGAACAGCAACCACCTGCGGCCTGGCGATGCCAGGATCCAGTGGGTTCCAAAGTCGGTCCGCAGAGCCTCCAGACCGCCACCCAACAGCAGCCAGCCGCTCGCAGCCACCGATATTGCATGAGCGACCGTCAGGAAAACTCGGGGCGCCGCGGCATGATTATATTCGCCGTGCATGAACGACTACTCCGGATGGAGGAGTAAGCCCGGGGCGAACCCGTGCCAGACTTGAGAATTCAATGGCCCTGAAAGTTCAGGGTAGCTCGCAGGAACCCTGATCTCAACCTGCCATCCTCCCTATACACGAGTAGAGAATCGGGGCCGGAAATCTTAGAACGGCTTTTTTTCAATCCGGTTTGATTAATGTAAGATGCTTCGGGGGGTTTCAATGCTTTGTATTCGTCCGGCTGTGGCCGATGACATTCCTTTAATCGTTCAGCTTATTCGCGAGCTTGCCGATTACGAAAAGGCTCTGGAGCAGGCCGTGGTTTCAGAAGAAGACATCCGGCGCGACGGTTTCAGTCGGAATCCGAAGTTTCGCGTCGTTATTGCCGAATGGGGCGGCGAGGCTGCGGGCTTTGCACTCTTCTTCTATAACTACTCCACGTGGCTCGGCCGCGCCGGCCTGTATCTGGAGGACCTATTCGTTCGTCCCGCGTTCCGCCGCAAAGGAATCGGGAAGGCATTGCTGACGTTTCTGGCAAGGGCCGCGGTTGAAGAGGGCTGCGGTCGTTTTGAATGGCAGGTGCTCGACTGGAACACTCCGGCCGTTGAATTTTACAAATCACTCGGCGCGTGTGTGATGAGCGAGTGGACTACAATGCGCGTCGCAGGCGAACCTTTGGAAATTCTGGCGTCGTTAAGCGAATCCTGAAGTGACCTCCTCAGATTCGCTCCGGATCTTGCATGGTCCAGCACGCTGAGCCGGAATCAGATGAACAAAAGTCTTTCCCTTGGCGTCTGTTTCTGTCAAACTTGGCCGTTACTCAAAATGTATCAACGATATCGCATCATCTTCTTTGTAAGGAGGCTTGTGGGTTTATGGCTAGAGACTCAATGACGCGTCGCGATTTTATGCGAGTAGGAGCGGGTGCCGCGGCAATCGGTTCTGCGGCCAAGGTAACAATCCTGGACTCGGCACGGACGATGGCATCGCCCCGGCCCGTACCGCCTTCAGACAGACTTCGCTTTGCTTCGATTGGCACAGGAGTACGTGGTTGCGAGGACCTGGCAACGGCCCTCCGCGCGCCCGGCGTTGAAATGGTGGCGGTTTCAGACCTCTACGACGGAAGATTGATCGCCGCGCAGGAACACGCCGGCAAGAAACTCGACACAACCAAAGACTATCGCAGGATTCTTGACCGTAAAGACATCGATTTCGTCATTGTGGGCACTATGGATCACTGGCACGCAAAAATCGTGGAAGACGCATGCGCTGCCGGTAAGGACGTCTATTGCGAAAAGCCCATGACGCATAAGGTCCCGGAAGGATTCAGCATCATCGAAGCGGCGGAAAAGTACGGGCGTATGATACAGGTGGGTAGCCAGCGGCGCAGCGGTGTGGTGTTTGCCAAAGCCCGGGAGATTTATGAGAGCGGCGCACTGGGGCAGGTAACCGCTATCGAGGCCTGGATGGACCGCAATGACCCCAGCGGCGCGTGGGTCTATCCGATTCCGCCCGACGCAAACGAGAAGACGATCGATTGGGAGCGCTTCCTGGGTGACGCGCCCAAGATCTCCTTCAACGCCAAACGCTTCTTCCGATGGCGGGGTTACTCGGACTACGGCGAAGGTCTGCCTGGAGACTTGTACGTTCACTTGCTCACGGGGATTTACACGATTACGGGTTTTCAGGCGCCACCACAGAAAGCGGTCGCCGGCGGAGGGCTTTACCGGTGGAAGGATGGTCGTGACGAACCGGATATAATCTGGACCCTCTACACGTTCCCGGGTATGACAGTCTCCGTGCGCTGCAACCTGAACAATGCTTCCCAGGGTGGTGGAACGCGGGTGTACGGGACTAAAGGGACTCTCGACATTCGAAACGAAGACTCTGTTACATTCATTCCGGAGGACACTCGTCCGCAACCAGAGCGTTATTCTGTTGATGGCTGGCCCAAGCAACTGCGCGAGGAATACTGGGCAAAGTGGAACCAGGAACACCCTGCCCCGCCGCTCAGCTCTTTGACTGCTATCGAGGAATCTCAAACCTTCCGTGCGCCGGATAACTACGATGAGGACCTTGCGCACATGGAGAACTTCCTTAACGCCGTTCGGACCCGCAAGCCCTGCGACGAAGGTCCGGTGTTCGGCAACTGGACAGCGATTGCGTGCCATATGGCCAACTACTCTTATTTCAACAAGGCCGAGGCTGTCTGGGACGAGAAGGCCAGGAGCATTCGCACGTAGGAACTGCGGTTTCAATTCCAATTGAGATTGGGTAATTGTCCGCAACAACGCGGAAGCTATGTCGAAAGGGGAGGCTTATTAACATGGGAAACGACGGGATATCAAGGCGCGATTTTATGCGCAAAACGTCCACGGCGGCGGGCGCTGCGCTGATTGGCAAATCTGTCCTGCTTGAAACGGGGAACCTGGCGGCGTCGCCCCGGCCTGTGCCGCCCAGTGACACCGTGCGCTTCGGGATGGTCGGCATCGGGATGCAAGGTTCGGGTTTGCTGGGTACTTCGATCCGTCTTCCGGGTGTTGAGTGCGTGGCTGCTTGTGATCTGTATGACGGCCGGCATACGCTCGCCAATGCCATCATCCAGCGCGCAACCGGTAAGACGGTCCCTACAACCCGGCAGTACCACGAATTGCTGGAAAACAAGGATATCGACTGCATCGTTGCCGCCGTCCCTGACCATTGGCACGAGCGCATCATCGTTGACGCCTGTAATGCCGGCAAGGATATCTACTGCGAAAAGCCCATGACGCATGAAGTCAAGGAAGGGTTTTTGATCATCGAGGCGGCAAACAAGAACAAGCGGATCGTGCAGATCGGCAGCCAGCGCCGAAGTTCCATTATCTATGCTAAGGCCAAGGAGTTGATTGATTCCGGGGCCATCGGCGATGTCCGGCTGATTGAGGACACGAGCGGAAGGAACACCCCTTGCGGCGCGTGGGTGTATCCTCCACCGCCCGACCTTTCCACCAAGAATCTGGACTGGGAAACCTGGCAGGGATCTGCGCCGAAGCATTCTTTTTCTCCCATCCGCTTTGCCCGTTGGCGCGGATTTCGCGATTACGGGGAAGGCATTCCGGGCGACCTGTATGTCCACCTGCTCACTGGAATTCATTACATCATGGGTGTCACCGCGCCTCCTGAGCGCGCCTTTTCGGTTGGCGGCCTTTTCCAGTGGAAGGATGATGGGCGGGATTACCCAGACCAGATGACGACGGTTTACGATTATCCCAGCTTCCGCTGCATGCTTCGGGTCACGCTGGACAATGAAGAGGGTGAAGTGGTTCGTATTCTGGGAACCAGGGGAACCATTGAAATCCGCGGTGAGGGACTTAGCGTTTCACCGCAGGATGGAAAGGACCATTCGCCCTGTTACTACGCCGCGAGCTATCCTCCCAAACTGTACGCCGAATATGTGAAGGAGTGGGAGGCGGAGCACAGGCTCATGCCGGGAACTGCAAAACCTATCGAGGCCACCAGCTTCCATGCGCCTCCCGGCTACAACGAAGACGCGGAGCACCTTTGGAATTTCTTCCAGTCGGTCAGGACGCGGCGGCCGTCGGTGGAGGACCCTGTTTTCGGGAACAACACCGCTCTCGGGTGCCACCTGGCGAATTACTCCTATTTCAACAATAGTCTGGCTATCTGGGACGCAGCGGCCAGAGCCATCAAAGCGTAGTGAAAGGGGCAGAAACCCTGTGCCCCGCTGCGGATGGGTGTGCGTTCCTAGCACCAGAACGTTACCGATTCTCTGACGATCAATGAGAGAAAGCCGGCTTGGACGGCCTATCCTGATTAGGGCCTGAACAACTCAGCCTCATAATCCGGGCCACTGCTGGCTTCGCGAGTTAGGATCATGCCTCACGAACCTACAGCCGAGCAACTGCTGGCGGGCATCGCGCAGCATGACGGGCAGGCGCTGGCTAATCTCTACGACCTTACCGCGACCAACCTTTACGGGCTGATCTGTGAAATTGTTTCTGATCACAACGCAGCTCAAAACATCCTCAAGGAGCTCTTCCTTCGCCTCTGGAGGGATGCAAAGCGGATTGAAGCCGGGGGCGGTAGCGTCATTGTATGGTTAACTCTTGATGCCAGGGCGAAAGCCGTTGACTGGCAGCGCGGCCAGAATGGACTTCGGACATCGGCGCATTCCCGGCTCCAGGCGCTTTCGAAGCTGATGTCTTGGATGCCGGGGCGTGCAGATATGGCGGATATCGACAAAAGGCGTCATCTGCTGGAAAAACTGGTCCATCGCTTGCCCAAGCCCCAGACTCATTTGCTGGAACTGGCGGTTCTGAAGGGTTTCACTGAAACGGAAATTGCTCACCAGACTGAGCAGCCTCCGGGCCGTATTGAACACGAATTACGCGCAGGGCTACGCTTTTTGCGACACCGCCTGCGCGCTGTGATGGGAACATGGAGTGCCAATATCTAGATGACGTTTATGAGTTGTTCCTGCTCGGCCTGCTCAAGCCGAAGGAGGCCACAGAGGTGA
This sequence comes from Acidobacteriota bacterium, assembly GCA_021787735.1. GTDB lineage: Bacteria > Acidobacteriota > Terriglobia > UBA7540 > UBA7540 > SCRD01. Next base: position 44,331 of record JAJYLL010000011.1, read on the forward strand.
AGGAGCATCTCGAACGGGGCTGCCCCTACTGCAAGGACCATCTCCGTGAGGCTGCACAGTCCGTTTATTTCCTTCTCTCCGTCGCGAAAGGTCGCAAGCCTCCAAACAGCCTGAAGGCTGAAATTCTGCGCAGTCTGCACCGGACATGAAATCGGCGTCATGGGGCGACGAGGTCTGCTGATTGAATCATGGATGGAACCGGACACAAAGTGGGGTTGCGGCGTGACCTGGGCTTTATCCATGCCACTTCGCTGGCCATCACGGACATGGTCGGAATCGGTCCATTCATCACCATCCCGCTTTTTCTGGCGACGATGGGCGGCCCGCAGGCGATGCTGGGATGGCTGGTCGGCGCCGGCCTCGCGTTCTGCGACGGCCTGGTGTGGGCCGAACTCGGCTCTGCGATGCCTAGGGCCGGCGGAAGTTACCACTACCTTCGTGAAGCCTTCGGACCTGCCGGCGTGGGACGCTGGCTTTCGTTTCTGATCGTCTGGCAAATCATGTTTTCCGCACCGCTGTCGGTTGCAAGTGGCAGCATCGGATTTGCCAATTATTTTCACTACCTCGTTCCTGGAATGACTCCATGGCAAGTGCGCCTGTTTGCATCGACCATTCCCTTGTTTCTCATCATTCTGCTGTACCGGCGGATTCGGGTGGTCGGCAATCTGTCTGTTGTAATGCTGGGTGGCGTGTTGATCGGGTGCTTCTGGATTATCGTTTCCGGGTTGCCGCACCTGAGCGCGTCACGCATCTTTGATTTTCCGCCCCACGCTTTCCATCTGAACGTGATTTTCTGGGCGGGCCTCGGTCATGCCACGCTTTACGCGCTTTACGACTACTTTGGCTACTACAACGTCTGTTATCTGGCTGAAGAGATCCGCGAGCCGGGGCGCATTATTCCGATGGCCATTCTCTTTTCCATTGCGGCGGTCGCCGTCATTTACATTTTGATGAACACGTCGATCCTCAGCGTGATTCCTTGGCGCGAAGCGCAGCACAGCCACTTTATCGCTTCCGAATATATCCAGAAGCTCCAGGGGCGTTTTGCAGGCCAGATGATGACCCTGCTGATGCTCTGGATCGCCTTTGCTTCTGCCTTCTCACTGTTGCTGGGCTACTCGCGCATTCCTTACGCCGCCGCTGCAGACGGAAATTTCTTCAAAGTCTTTGCCAAGTTGCACCCGAAGCACGAGATTCCGCATATTTCGCTGGTTACCTTGGGAGTGGTTGCAGCGGGCTTCAGCCTGCTGCGCCTGCCGGACGTCATCGTCAGCCTGGTGGCCACGCGCGTGCTGTTGCAATACCTGCCGCAAGCCATCGGCTTTTTTGTCCTCCGCTTCAAGCGGCCGGACATGGAGCGGCCGTTCAAGATGTGGCTTTATCCAATTCCCGGCCTGATTTCAATGATGGGATGGATTTACATCCTGTCAACTTCAGCCCGCGGAGCGCTTTTGTTTGCTCTCGTGATTTTTGCTCTCGGTACCGCCGCATATCTTTTCCGCGCACGGGCCAGAGGCGAATGGCCGTTTCTTAAGGCAGGAAAGACCGAGGCGACGCAAGGGTAATTCGCTCTACGAGGAGATAATGGCCTCATCCGGCACGTCCGGCTCTGTCCAGAGGATGATGGCTTGCGGAACCGTGAGAAGTATCGTCAATAAAGGCATAGCCATCAGAAGCACCACTAAGACCACACTTGGTTCACTCAGATGCCAGTATAAAGGGATGGACGCCCAAAAAATGAATCCGTAAACCATCGCGGCACGAAAAGCCTGGTAATGCGCTGCGTTTCGCAACACCAAGTCCCGTTCGTCCGGCTCGTCCTGATCGCGGCGCCTCGGCGTCAGGCCGAGGCTTGTTACCCCGACCCTGGGCGGTGGGAAAACCGCACGCTTAGTCAATTGGCCGAAAACGGCGTAACTCACGACAAGATCGGCAATGGGAACGAACAGTAGCCAGGCGGTCTGTGCCCTTCTCTTCGAAGGTGAGACGATAAGCACAGCTATTACGCACGCCACTAGGGTCGCGTAGGTGATTACTACGAGCAGGCGCCGGTTCTTCTGCGGCGCCATTGAGATTCCCAAAATCGCAGGAGTGTTCAACATAATTTCCCTCCCAACTTACTTTGATTTGCCGGCAGGAGGCGTGTTCCGATTCCCGTAAACCTCTTCACTGGGCGTTGCTTTAGGCCTTTTCTTCTTCCGCCATATCGGGTTCCGTCCAGACGATGATGGCCTGTGGGAGCGTCCACATGATCACAAACAGTATCAATACCAGGCCATTGGCCAGTCGCCACGCATTGGAGCTATTCAGGTGATCGCGCAGTTGGTCTAGAGCGACCACAGGGACGATGGAAAAATACACGACGACACGATAGGCCTTGTGAAACGCGGCGTTTCGTATCGCAACCTCCCGTTCATCAGGGCCGTACGAATCGCGCGGCCCTGGCGTCAGGCCGAGACGAGTGATCTCAACCGAAACCAGGCGACGTCCAAGCGGCGTAACGTTAGTCAAGTTAAGGAACCAGTACCAGGAAAGGGCAAGAACGAACCCTACACCAGCAATGCCAAAAAACTGGCGACCAACGGGGCCTAATTCGTGGACCCACGAAGGCATAATCACGAGCACCGCGATATATGCCCCAACGATTGCATAGGCGACTGCGACGAACAAACGGCGGTTTTTCTGCGGTGCCATCGAGATACCCAGAATCGTAGGTGTGTTTGACATGGTTTCCCTCTCAACTTACTTCGAGTCGCCGACAGGGGGCGAATTGCTATTTCCGTAAATCTGTTCACTGAGCGGTTGAAAAGGTTTGCGGGAAAAGATGGCTTCAATCGGAAGGCCGAAGTACTCGCTGATGCGAAAGGCCAGTTCCAGACTGGGCTTGAAGTCGCCGCGCTCGATGTAGCCGATGGTCTGGTAGTTGACTTGGAGTGCGTTTGCGAGGGCGCTGCGGCTCAGACCACGTTCGGCACGCAGAACGGCAATCCGGTTGTAGAGGGCCTGTCCGCTACGCGCATCCGAATTCGAGCCTAATTCCATAGACAGATTGTTGTACTAATACAACATAATGTCAAGTTAATTTTTGTATATCATCGAAAGTGCTCACACACCTCCCGTTTTTCACCGGGCGCATCTGGAAGATTTCCCTGGCTTGTTGTGGAGTGGAATTGCGAAGAGAAGCGTGGAACCCGCCGACGGTTACGGCTCGGCACGCCGGGCCAGCAGGAACATCCCTTCGTTGTGGACAATCTGGATGTCGTCACCATCAACCTGGGCTGAAAAGCCCGCTCGGTCTCCCTTGATGGAGCCTTCAAGAAGCTTGCGGGCCTCCTGGTACCGCTTGTCCTTTGGCGTAAGCCCTGCGCGCAGCATCCATTGGTTGAAGGAGCGGCGCCGCCGCCTGAAAGACTGGGAAAGGATTTCAAGGTTAAGCTCATCAAACATTCTCAAAAACGTCGTAAACCGCAGCGACCGTGTGTGAGAAGGATCGCGAATGATTTCGATTCGGCCGTGGAGTTCGAACTTCTCGTCGCTTTCCGGTCCCAATGTATCGTCGATAAATATGCGCCCATCCGGCTTGGTTACTCGCAGCATCTCCTGAAGCACGAGTTCCGGCTTGGGGATGTGGTGGAAGGCGTATTGACTGCTCACCAGATCGAAAGCGCCGTCTGCATAAGGAATGCTTTCTCCCTCGCCGCAGACCCAGGCCGCGTTGGCGATCTGTTTCTCCCCCTGGAATTCACGTGCCTGCCGCAGCATCTCGGGCGTCAAATCTATTCCGAATGCGTAACGGATCCTGGGCGCCATGGCCAGCACCAGCGCACCGGGTCCGCAGGCGACGTCAAGGAGCAAGGTTTCCGGCTGCGGCTTCAGGAAGTCAACTTTTTCAATCACTACATCCGGAGTGTCGCGCGTGGCGAACTTTGAGAATGCTTCCGCAGTTTTGGTGAACTGTTTCTGAACCGTTGCCTGATGTTTTTTTGACATAAGTGTTCGTAAAGGCCCGGATGCTTCGCCTTTCACACATGAATGTAATAGAATGCCATTTTTTTGGGAAGTACAAATTGCTTGACGACTCCGGCCCGGTTCTAAGCACCGCATACTGGGTTTCATTGCGGACCTTCTATCCGGATGAAAGGGTATAACTCGTGAAACTAAGATCCTTTGGCTTACTCCTGTTCTGTCTTCTGGCGCCCGCCATTGCCGTGAGAGGTGCTGTGGGGACAGCCGCTTTCCGGCCACCTGCCGTTCCCCTGGTGACGGTCGATCCTTATTTCAGTATCTGGTCATTTGCCAACCATCTTACCTATGACTCGACCCGGCACTGGACAGGGACGCGCATGACGATGCAGAGCATGGTCCGCGTGGATGGCAAGGCCTATCGCATTATGGGAGACCGACCCAGGATTGTGCCACCGGCCCGCCAACTCAGCCTGCGGGTACTTCCCACGCGGACGATTTACGATTTTCAGGCCGGTAACGTGGATGTCCGGCTCACCTTCCTCACTCCGGACCTTCCGCGGGAGATTAATATCCTGAGCCGTCCGGTCACATATCTCACCTGGCAGGTTCATTCGCTTGACGGCAAGCAGCATCAGGTTGAGATTTACTACGATAACACGGCGGAACTGGTGGTGAACACGCCGGACGAAGCCGTTGTCTGGAAAAGCGTAACCGTGCCAAATCTCAGCGTGCTGCGGATGGGAACAGCCGCTCAGCCGATTCTGCAGCAGGCTGGCGACTATATTCGCATTAACTGGGGCTACCTTTATGCAGCCGCGCCGCAGAGTGAATCAACGCAGGATACGGTTCTGCCCCAAGAGGCTGCCACCCGTGAGTTCGTCTCCAAAGGCCAACCGGACCCGCAGATGGATACTCACATGCCACGCGCTGCGGATGACCACTGGCCGGTGATGGCGTTTGTCTTCAACCTGGGTGCTGTGGGAGGTGAGCCCGTTTCGCGTCACCTCATCCTTGCTTACGACGAAATCTATCCTATCGAGTACATGCACCAGCGGCTTCGGTCGTATTGGCAGCATGGCGGAGTGACTACCGAAGAGATGTTGCAGAGCGCCGAGAAGGATTATCCTTCGCTCAATGCACGTAGCCGAAGGTTCGATCAGGAGCTCACCCGCGACCTTGCAGAGGTAGGAGGCGATCGTTACGCCGAAGTCGCTGACCTTGCCTATCGCCAGTCCTTTGCAGCCAACAAACTCGCCATCGGGCCTGAAGGTAATCCGATGATGTTCCTGAAGGAAATATCAAGCGGTGGTTGTGCTCAGACCGCGGACGTGATTTATCCCGAATCCCCCATACTCTTGTTGCTCAATCCCAGACTGCTGGAATACTCTCTGGTCCCGTTGCTGGATTATGCCCGGGAGAGTGGGTGGCCGTATCCCTATGCCCCGCACGATCTTGGAACCTATCCGCTCGACAACGGCCGCGATCCCGCAAAAATGGAGAGCATGCCTGTGGAAGAATCCGGCAACATGCTGCTGATGATTGCCGGGATTGCCAAAGCCGAGGGCAACGCGAATTTTGCGAAGCGCTACTGGCCGCTGCTCACAGAGTGGGCGAATTACCTGAAGGCCAAGGGTCTTGACCCGGGTGATCAGCTCTGCACGGACGATTTTACAGGCTTGCTGGCCCACAACGCGAACCTCTCCCTGAAGGCTATCGTGGCACTGGGCGGCTACGCGATGATGGCAAAGATGCTGGGCAAGACAGCCGAAAGTGAAAGTTTCGAAAAGACCGCAAAAGAATACGCCCGCAAGTGGATGCAAATGGCGGGCGACCAGGGCCACACCCGCTTGGCCTTTGACCGGCCGGGCACTTGGAGCCAGAAGTACAATCTGGTGTGGGACCGCGTCCTGGGACTTGACCTGTTTCCGGCAAGCCTGGCCAAACAAGAGTTGGAATATTACAAAAGCCAGTCTACGGACTTCGGTTTCCCGCTGGACAGCCGCTCCCTCTTTACTAAGCTGGATTGGGAATCCTGGTCAGCAGCGCTTACAACGTCCAAAGAGGCGTTTCGCTCATTGTTCTCGGGTGTCTACAACTTTGCAGACCGAACGCCTACTCGCGTTCCGCTGAGCGACTGGTACTGGACAGTCGATGGAACACAGACCGGTTTCCAAGCTCGACCGGTGGTAGGCGGCGTGTTTATGGAGATGCTGACCAATCCGGCGATGTGGAAGAAATGGGCGACCGGCGCAGAGTGATTTTCAGTCGGCTTCGCCACGCTGGCGAGGGGTTTTGTGCATTATTGAACGCCACGCATAACCAGGAAATCGACCTTATCGTGTCTTGGGGTTCTCTTTTGCCCCTGAAAGTGCGATCTTAGGTTTTGTGTGAACCGTTTTTTTGGAGGCTTTAGATGGCGCTTGGAACACACGAGTTGAAATCAGCGTTACAGGGAATTATCGGGTTTGGCGTGACGCCGTTTCGCGACGACCTGAGCGTTGATGTGGATGCAGTGCGTCAGAACGCGGCCTATCTTGCTGAACACTGCGAAGTGGTGGTTCCGCTGGCGGGCAACGGCGAACTCTATGCGCTCTCTCCGGATGAGCACAAGGCGATCGGGCGAGCCGTGGTGGAAGAGGTCCGGGGCCGCAAGCCGGTGCTCGTGGGCGTGGGATTGACAATGCCCATCGCGCAAGACCTGGCCAAAGCGGCCGAGGCTTACGGCGCCGATGGGATTCTGGTGCTTCCTCCTTACTTTACGCACGCCAATGACGACGGCCTGTTTGAATACTATCGCTCCATTGCACAGGCTACAAAGCTCGGAGTGATTCTGTTTCAGACTCATGCCGTCAACTTCAGCCCTTCGCTGCTGCGCCGCCTCGCGGAAGTTCCGAACATCGTCGGGATGAAAGACGAACATGGAGACATGGACCAGTTTGTCCGCCAGTGGGGTGCCGTGGGGGACCGCATGGCGCTGCTTTGCGGGGTGGGGGAGATTCTCGCTCCCAGTTATTTCGCTCTGGGTGTCAAGGCATTCACAAGCGGTTTGGTCAACTTTATGCCGGGAACCTGCCGGAAGATTCTGGCGCATCTTCAGGCGGGAGAACTGCAAGCCGCTGCGCGCGTGGTCGATCAGGAGACGATCGCGGTCTACAATCTTCGCGTCAAACGGCCCGGTTACCGGACATTGGTGATCAAGGAGGCTATGAACCTTTGTGGGTTGAATGCCGGGCGCGTGCGGCCGCCGCTGGCGCCGCTTCCTGAAGAAGACCGCAAAGCGTTGCGCTCTCTGCTCGCGGCCCTTGGGTTACTCAAAGGCGATGCCGAGAGCAAGGGAAGGGCGCGCTGTTAAGACTCTCTTTCCCAGGTGGGCGAATTGTCTTTCCGACCCTGATGAGTGAATGGCGGGTTTTCCCACAAAGAGAAATGTCACCTCCAGAATTCCTCGTCAACGGAGCACCATCCCAATGGCCATGAACAAAATCGTTGAGCCTTGTTGTGTCCTGATCCCGGCTGGCTCCTTTGCAATGGGCTGCGCCACTGGGCGGGATGACGAGCAGCCCGTCCATCGTGTCTGGACCGATGCATTTGAAATGGCGGTTTTCCAGGTGCGAAACAGCGATTGGGCTGCATTCATGGAAGCGACCGCTCATCCCGCGCCACCTGAATGGGGGAATCCCGACTTTAGCCATCCTGATCAGCCGGTGGTGGCGGTAAACTGGACAGAGGCAGACCAATACTGTCGCTGGTTGAGCCAGGGGTGCGGCAGGAGGTATCGCTTGCCGACGGAAGCGGAGTGGGAAAAAGCCGCGAAAGGCGGACGCGAGAATGCGCTCTACGCCTGGGGAGATGAACCGCCAAAGGCTCACGACGAATACATACGCCGCTGGACCGGCAACGTTTCTGGTCCGCTGCCGGTGGGCCAGGGTACACCCAATCCGTTTGGTCTTTATGACATTTGCGAAAACGTTCACGAGTGGTGTTCAGACTGGTATTCCCGGGACTACTATGGTGACTCACCGGAGAGCAATCCCACGGGCCCGGCGTCCGGTGAACGGCGCGCGTCGCGCGGCGGTGCCTGGCGACATCACATGAAGGTGAGCCGATGTGCCGCGCGCTCCAGCATTCCGCAGGCATTCCAGTACGCAGATTATGGTTTTCGAGTGGTCCGTGACGTCTTGTAAGCCAGGCTCAGGAAAGGAGGTTTCCAATGCCTGAATTACGCCACAATGTCCTGACCCGCGAGTGGGTTATTATCGCCACCGAGCGCGCCAAGCGCCCGCAAGAATTCGCCACGAAGGATGACGGAAAGAGAGTAAATCCGCCCTACGTTCCAACATGTCCTTTCTGTCCGGGCAACGAGGCAATGACTCCTCCTGCAACACTGGTAATTCCCGACGATGGATTCTGGCGGGTCCGCGTGACGCCCAACAAGTTTGCCGCTCTTTCCTACGAGGGTGAGCGCCTTCGCTCGTTTGAAGGTATTCGCCGCACCATCACTGGCGTGGGCGTTCATGAAGTGATTATCGAGTCTCCCGACCACAGCAAATCGACCGGGTTACTTGAAGATTCTCAGGTTGAGACACTTATTGACGCCTACCTGAACCGCTTCAATTTTGCTTCGCAGGACCCTCGGGTCGAGCAGGTAACGATTTTCAAAAACCACGGCTTGGCGGCCGGCACTTCGTTGGACCATCCCCATTCCCAGATCATCGGGTCTCCTGTGATCACCTCGCAGATTCGAGATCGGATGATCAATGCTCTTCGGCATTTTGACGAATACGGCGAGTGTATTTTTTGCCGTGTCCTGGAAGTGGAACTTCGGGAAAAGGCGCGGATCGTTATGGAAACCGAGCACTTTGTGGCGTTCGTTCAGTTTGCCGCCTTCACTCCCTTTTCGATGTTAATCATGCCTCGCCGGCATATGGCCTGCTTTTCAGAGGTCAGCGATGCAGAGGCGGCGGATCTGGCCAGGATCCTGCGGAGCACACTGGCCAAACTTTATTACGGGCTGATGGACCCGGACTTCAATTACACCATCCGCACCGCTTCCAGGGAAGCGTGCGGCGTGAAATACTTCCACTGGTACCTCAGCATTATTCCGCGGCTTACAAAAGTGGCGGGATTCGAGCTCGGGTCCGGAATGTTCATCAACACCTCGCTGCCTGAGGAGAACGCATCCTTCTTGCGGGAAGTGTCCGCCGGATAGCGGAGCGTGCCGGTGGAGAAACGTTTGTTGCAGAAGTGCTCAAGAGAAGAATCCGCACCGGGTGCAGGCAAATCGAAAGGGCGGTCAACCAGTCGAGTTGGCTTGCCAGAGCAGGAGGGGGCCATGAAGAGAAGGGAATTTCTGAGTTACCTGGCGGGAGGTGTGGCTGCTGCAACATTCACCCGGAAAGCGGGCTGGTTGCTCGGTCGGTCGCGCTCCCCCCAGAGTTCTCGCCGGCTGTCGCATTCGGCGTATCTTTTGAGTCGTCGCATCGGGGTCTCTTCGTGGAGCTTCCACAACTACTTTCCACGGACTCGCGAAAGCGACTACAACGGGCCGCAGGCAACGTTCGCGCTGCTTGATTTTCCGGCCATGATCGCCGACCGTTACCAGGTGCACCACCTTGAGTTTGTTGCTCCGCACTTTGCCTCCACCGAACCAGCCTATGTGGAAGAACTGCGAAGCCAATTGATTCGAGCACATTCCTTCCTGGTGAACATTCCCGTTGATATCAAAGAGATGTGGACGGAGGGTGGACTGTCCGATCCCAAAGACTCAGTGCGCTCCGCCGCCGTGGAAGCTGCCAAGAAATGGATTGATATTGCTTGGCGACTCCGCGGCCGTTCGGTCAGATGCGATCCCGGAAAGATGGATCCGCAGAACCTTGCACCCACTGTCGATTCGTACAGGAAGCTCGTTGCGTACGCCAGCCGGAAAGGCATCCGCGTGATTATTGAGAACCATGGCGGTGTCGGCTCGGAGCATCCCGAACAGCTTGTCAAACTCTTCAAGAGCGTGAACAGCCGTTACCTTGGCGCACTGCCTGATTTCGCAAATTTCCCTGATGCAGAGACTCGCGCGCGTGGGCTTGCGCTGCTTTTCCCCTATGCCCCGACGGTCTGTCATGCCAAGGGTCTGGAATTTGACGCTCAGGGGAATGAGACGAAATACAACTTCCCGAACTGCATTGAAATTGCGAAGCATGAGCGATTCTCCGGTGTTTACTCCGTAGAATTCGAAGGCGAGGGAGACCCTCACCAGGGCGTTCAAAACATTATCAACGAACTCCTTCGGGATTTGTAAAGCCCAGAATAGTTGGCTTGTCCGCTCTTACTCGTAGCGGAGAGCTTCTACGGGATCGAGGCGTGAGGCGCGAATCGCGGGCAAAATCCCGCTCAATACTCCGACCAGCGTGAGGATCCCGGCAGAAAGGGCCAGCGTTGCGATTGAAATGTGCAATTGGATGTCACCCTGCCCGGAAGTGTCTTTGAAGAGGGGCCCCAGGAGTGGAATGGTTCCGATGGCCGCAGCGAGCAGGTAAGAGACTACCATTCCGACGAACCCGCCCATAAGGGTGATGGCAAGAGCCTCAGAGAGAAACTGCATCTGAATGTGGCGACGCCGCGCTCCCAATGCGCGCCGCAGCCCAATTTCCCGCGTACGCTCATCCACGGAAACCAGAATGATGTTCATGACCCCGACACCGCCGATTCCAAGTGTGAGAGCTCCAATAAAAGTCAGCAACACTTCCAGCCCGATTGTGAGTCCGTCGATGATGGGCCGGAGCTCTTCCGTCCCGAACATCATGAAAGCCTTCTTGTCGGTTGGAGAAAAGCCCTGTCTTTCGGCGATGATGGCCAGCACCTGCTGCCGGGCTTTGGCTTCGAATTGAGGGGCCACTGGTTCGAAGACCATCACATCGGCATAGCGGGTGTCCCACATATCGCCCGCCGAGGTGTATGGAATCCAGGCCGATTCGTCGTCGCTGGTGAAGTAGTTTGAGAGCTGAATTTTCCGGCCCATGGTACCGATCACGGTAAAGCGGACATTGCCGATCCTGACAATTTTTCCCACAGCGGGCTGATTTGCAAACAGCTTCTGGCGCAACCGGGCTCCCAGAAAAACCACCCGCCGCCTCTCTACCATGTCCTCAGGACTAATCCATCGTCCACTGCTCGGGATTTCACTCCTCATTTCTCCGTACTCCGGACAGACGCCTCGAATGGCCGTGTTAGCAAAGCGGTTGCCATAAGAGATCGGCAGCCAGCGGACACTTTCCCGGCAGGCATACTTCACCAAGGTTGCCCGCGCCCGCACCCATTCCAGATCTTCCGCTTCAAGCAGGACTTTCTTGCCCGCACGCTGGCCGCCTACCTGTTCGCTGGTTTGCGCCGGCCAACAGATCACCACACTTTTTCCGAAGGCTTGGAAACCCTTGAGGAGAACGCCCCGGAAGCCCTTGCCGTATGCAATCAGAATTGTTACAGCCACAATTCCCCAGACCACTCCGAGCATGGTCAGCCCACTTCGCAGGGGCAGGCGTCGCAAAGAATCCCATGCTTGGAGAAAGACTTCCCGAATCATGTTCCCGCTCCTATCGGTCCCGTTTGAAAGTGCCTCATTACACTCAGTCTGCCTGTCCCCTGCTATCCTCCGGCTTCAAACCTGAGTGACTCGATGGGGTCTACCGATGCCGCCCGGCGCGCGGGATAAAGCGCTGCAAGCAGGGCCACTGATCCCAGCAGGCCGGTCGACAATATTCCGGACTGCCACGTAGGCAGCAGTCCGGCAAAAAACTGCGGCTGAGGCAGCAGGTCCACCAACCAGCAAAGCCCGTACGCCACGCCCATTCCGAAACCGCCGCTTAGGAAGACAACCATCATCGTTTCAACGAAGAATTGCCACAGAATCGCGCCGGACGTCGCTCCCACAGCCTTGCGGATCCCGATTTCGCGCGTGCGTTCGCGCACCGCCACCAGCATGATGTTCATCACTCCAATTCCGCCCAGCAGCAGACTGACAATCCCCACTGCACCCAGGAAGTACTTCATCCCGTCGGTCATCGTCCGGAACTCTCTGGCATTTTCCACTGTGTCCCAGATGGAAGCCGCCTCTTTGTCGCGCGGATCAAAGTGATGGATCAAGCCAAGCGAACGGCGGACCTGTCCCTGACAGTCTTCGTCTTTGGCAAACGACCGCGGGGTTACAAGCAGGTTGTCAATGGTGTGCGGTTGGGCCGGAGGGAGATCCGGAAAATCCTGCTCCATGGTGCTGAACGGTATGTAAACTTTGGTTACATCCATGCCGTCGTAGCTGTTATTTTGTTCCTTGTGCTCCATCACCCCGATTACCGTGTAGGGAATGTCGTTCAGGTAGACGGTCCCGCCCAGAGATTCCTTTGAGGCGAAGAGCTGTTTCGCCACATCGCTACCCAGGAAGGCGACGCGATGGGCTTTGTTCTGGTCGTTCCAGTTGTAAAACCGACCTTCCGCGACGGAAATGCTGCGGATAATGGCAAAAGGAGGAAGCGAAGACGTTACCTCGAGCGTTGCACTGTTATACGGACTGCGAATGTTGATTTCCGAGCGTTGAAGTTCCGGCAAAACATACTCGCAGGATGGCGACTGGGCCTCGACGATCTGATAGTCCGTAGAATCCCAGTGAATGTCGCGGCCTGCCCGCATGCCGCCTGCCTGCATGCTTGTGCGTCCGGCAAAAACAATCATGATGTCTTTGCCAAACGTTTCCATTTGTCTCTCCTGCCCCACACGCAGGCCTTCTCCGGCGGCCACCATCAGAATGATGGAGATGATTCCCCATGCAATACCGAACATGGTGAGAAACGTCCGCAGCTTGTGCGCCCACAGAGTTTCGATTGTGTCCCGGAACAGGTCGCGAAAAGCCATGACAATTCACCAGGAAGAACCAGCGGAGAATAGTGACAGAAAGGCCCACGGCGCAGGCGGCTATTGCAGAATCACCTGCTCGCCTTGTTTGAGACCGCCTGTAACCTCGGCGTTGATGCCATTTGAAATCCCAATCTGGATAGGCACCTGCTTCCAACCCAGCTTCGCCTCCTGGGCAGGAATGTGCGCGAATGTCTTGTGATCCTTGTCGTAGACGACAGCAGTTTCAGGGATGAGCAGGACGTTGTGCTTTTCCTGAATAATCAACTCAGCGTTCGCGCTCATGTTCGCCTTCAGTTCACCGGTGGGGTTCTGAATGGAGACTCGCACCTCAAAGGTGGTGACATTATCTTTTTCCACGCCCATGGGTGAGATCTTGGTCACTTTACCGTCGTAGATTTTCTTCGGAAACGATTCGACCCGAATCCTGGCTGCCTGACCCATATAGACCTTTCCGATGTCGGCCTGGTCAACCTTGCCGAGCACGTAAACCGTACTCATGTTTCCGACGGTAAAAAGCTGGGTGGCTTGCGAACCCAATACCAGGATGGAACTTACTGCATCGCCGACTTCAACGTCACGGGAAAGAACAATGCCGTTGATCGGGCTGACGATAGTCGAATTCTGCAGGTCCTCTTTAGCCTGGTCCAACGACGCCTGGGCTTGTGACACCTGAGCACGGGAACGTGCAATGTCAGCCTTGCTGACGGAAACATTCCGCTTTGCAGACAACTGTTTGTTAAGGGCGATCTCATATGCCTTCTTGGCATCGTCGAGTACGGAATCCGGAATCAACCCTTCGCCTGCAAGTTTGCGGTCGCGGTCGAGCGTCGCCTTGAGAAAGGGTATGTCGGGACCTTGAGCGTCAATGATGTTTCTCTCGTAAACCGCCTGGGCTGACTGGACAGTGGCCTGGGCGGCCTGGAGGTTGGCCTCCGCTTCTTTTACCTGGGCCCGCAGTTGTTCCTTGTCCAGTTCAAGCATCACCTGGCCTTCCGTGACGTGGTCGCCGTAGTCCACAAAAATCTTCTTCACCAGGCCGCTCGCCTTCGACTTGATCTCAACCTTTGTGAGCGGTTCCACTTTGCCGGTCGCTACGACAGATTGGGCGATGTCCCCCTGCTTGACCGCGGCCAGTTTGCTGGGGTCAATGGTTGTGTCCGGGTGAAGCACATTGGCCACCGCAAATACAGATGCGCACAGCCCAACTGCTGCTACCGCGATAAGTATCCACCGGCGGCGGCGCGATTTGTGATGATTGTTCGCCATAGCTGCCTTCCACTCTTTTCAGAATCTCTTCATTCACTATTACGCTGAGGGTTGCCGGAATGTTCCACAGAGTCGCTGGCAACCTTCAACCTTGCGGCACAGTCAGATGGAAGGGGTTGCAGACAGAGGCCAGGGGGCACCGTGAGGTTCCAGGGGATTGCAAAAGGTGTGGGTTCGTGCAGCATTGCCCTACCAGTTCAGGATGTACTATATTTCACTCTGCCCTTCGGCAGAGCCTCACTATCGGGTTGTGCCGCGCCGGACTGAGGCATTGCGCTCGAAAATTCCGAAGGCCCAGCGGACACAGCTTGCAGGAAGCGGGAGACGAATTCATATGTCACACAAACTTGATCGACGTTCATTCTTGAGCCGGACCACGGGGTCTTTGCTGGCGACCTCGATGTTTCCCGGAGCCAGCCTGGCCAGTGGCAATCCTTTCGCGGGCACGTCGCCCGAGACGCAACTCAGTATCGGCCATCTGATTCCTACTCCGGACCCGGTGGGGATCTTTCCACGGCCGCATGAGATGACCGAGTCGCCCGGGCATTTCTTTTTGAACGAGGAGACCACGATTATGCTTCCCCGGGCGGCTTCGGATAATGACCTGAGCCTCGCCCGTTTCCTGGTTGAGGAATTAAGCGACTGGTATGGAATTCAGCCTCGGCTCCGGCATGAAGACGCATTACCCGAAGGTGATCCATTCATCCTGATCGGGTCGATCAGCAACCCCCTGGTGCGCGAGTATTGCCGTCGGCACAGGCCGGATGTTTCGGCCGCGAATCCCGGGCCGGAGGGATATTTCCTTCAAGTAAGTGACCACGCAGTCGTCGTCGCGGGATCCGACGACCGCGGAGCTTTCTATGGATTACAGTCACTCCGGCAACTGGTTTACAGGCAAGACAGCAAGCTTCAGGTTCGGGGCATCCAGGTACGGGACTGGTCCGACAAACCGTTCCGCGGCGTTTATCTATACGTGCCCGGCCGCCACAACATTCCTATGTTCAAGCGCTTCGTTCGTGACTTTATGGCCCGATACAAGTTCAACACGCTCATCATGGAGATGAACGCCTGCATGCGCCTTGACGGCCACCCGGAATTGAACGAAGGCTGGGTGGAGTTTACTCGCGACACGGACTATAGCCGACGCAACTACCCGCCGGGTCCTCTTCACGGGCGGGAGCAGAATTCTTCCCACCAGGACTGCGGTGACGGAGCGTTTGTTGAGAAAGCTGAAGTCGCGGATATGGTGGAATGGTGCCAGCAGCACCGGATTGAAGTGATTCCTGCAATTCCCTCGCTGACGCACGCATTTTATCTGTTGACTAAACACAAGGATTTGTCGGAAGTCCCAGGCGACAAATGGCCCGACACCTACTGCCCCTCGAACCCGAAAACCTACAAGCTGCTTTTTGAGGTGATGGACGAGTTTCTCGAAGTGATGAAGCCCAGGATGGTTCACGCGGGCCACGACGAGTGGTTCGCGCCTTTTGGCCTATGCCCCTGCTGCAAGTCGAAGAATCCCGGAGAAGTCTATGGCAACGATCTCATCAAGGTTCATGAGTACCTGGCAAACAACAACATCAAGATGGCGATCTGGGGCGACTATTTGTTGGAGAGTGTGCGTGGCAAAGGACTGCAGAGGCACGTTACACACGACGGGTGGGTTTACTACTCACCGGGTGCTATGACGCCACAACAGGTGAAGGATATGGTTCCTAAGGACATCCTGATCTTCAACTGGTTTTGGTCATTAAGGTGGAAAGGCAAAAGCAATGAGGCACTGCTGGATGATTTCGGATTCCGGCAGATTTACGGCAACATGGAGCCCTATATTCAGGAATACCCCGAGCGCATGAAGCGTTCGACGATTGTGGGCGGTGCTCCGTCAGCTTGGGAAGCGACAAACGAATTCAATTTCGGAAAAGACCTGATGTATAGCTTCCTTGGTTGCAGCAACCTTCTCTGGTCGACCGGCGTGTTGGAATCTGCAAAACTTTCCTCCATCGTTCAGGCCTCCATCCCCAGTCTGCGACGGAGCCTCAGTGGCGAAACGGCCCCCAGCGAGGTGGGCGATCCGGTCATTCCCATCGATATCTCTGGGTCATTCAACACGCCGCTTCAGCAATCCGACTTCTCGTTTGACCTTAGTGGCATGCAGACCGGAAGAGTAACGATGGGAAACAGAGTGTTTGACTTGGCGCCTCCCATCGCCACCAGCGGCAAAGGCATTGTGGTCGCAGGTACGGAAGGCAAAACTCCAAATCCATTGCCTCGCGAGGTGCGCGGTATTCGGATCGGCATAGACGCCACCAGTCTGATTTTCCTGCACGCCTGTGCCCTGCCTGCAACCAACAAGGAAGCCTATCGCCTGATTTGGGACATGCACGACTCGGCGGACCTGCTGGGATGGTATGAAGTCGTTTATGAGGATGGGTTGCCGGAGCTTGTCCCCATTCGCTACGGCGTGAATATTCTGGAATGGAATTGGCGCCGACATTCTCGCCGGGGGACTTACTGCTACGGAGCGGATGAAGTGGCTTGTGGGCAGAGCAGTGAAAGCCCTATAAGCTTTTTCGCACTGGAATGGACAAGCCCCAGGCTGGGCCAGGTGATTCGAGAGGTTAGCCTGAAGGGCTCAAAGGGATTCCGAGGGGCGGTCCCGGGCTTTGAAAACGCCTTTGGGAAAGTGATTTCTAATAATGCTGTGATGCTGAAAGCGATCAGTTTTGTTAAGAAACGAGGCTGACACGCAGCGGCTTTTTGCAGATTCCGGCAGGAACCGCCCAGGCGTGACGGCCGCAATGGCAGGCTGTTGTGGAGGGACTTTGTCCCGCTCCCCGGATCTGACGAGGTAGTTTCCCAACTCAAAAAACTGACGGATGCTATAATCCATCCGTGCGCCAGCGGATTGTGATTATCGAAGACGAAAAAGACATTGTCGACCTTGTTCGGTACAACTTTCGCAAAGAAGGATTTGACGTCGAAAGTTTTTCGAGCGGCAAGAACGGATTGGAATACACCCGCAAGAATCCAGTTGATCTGGTCCTCTTGGACATCATGCTTCCCGACCTTGATGGTATTGAAATCTGCAAACGCGTGCGTGCGGACGAGCGTTTGAAGAATTTGCCGATTATTTTTCTGACTGCCAAGGGTGAAGAGATTGACCGCGTGGTCGGGTTGGAGCTGGGGGCCGACGACTATGTTGTAAAGCCTTTCAGCCCGCGCGAGTTGGTTGCCCGTGCCAAAGCCGTCCTACGCCGTCAGGAGGCTGCACATGGAAAGACTGAAGTGATAGAGGCTGCCGGGTTGCGTCTCGACTTGCAGACGCGCGAAGTGACTGTTCAGGGTCGTCCCATCCAGTTGAGTGCGCTCGAATTCAAGCTGCTTCACTTTCTGGCTTCACAGCCTCGCCGGGTCTTCAGCCGCGAGCAGTTGCTTGACAATGTGTGGGGCAGAGACCGCTTTGTAACCCCGCGGACGGTGGATGTTCATATCCGGCGCCTTCGAGAGAAAATTGAGAAGCAGGAAGGTTCGCCCCAATACATTCAGACCGTACGAGGATCCGGATACCGGTTCTCCCCAGGTGAAACTGACGTTTAAGAGTTTTGAGTTTGTGCCTGCCCCCAGCTCCTGACACTCATGACCCTGACCAGTCCGATATTTCGGAAGCTGATGATTGCCACTTTCCTGCTGATGGCGGGAATACTGCTGTGCCTGAACTTTTATCTCACCCGCTTTACCGTCCAGATTCAGACTCAGGCGATCGAGCGTCGATCGAGGGCAGAAGCGCAACTCCTTGCCGAAGAAGTGGCAACAGTTCCGCCCTCGAAGCTGGAGCAGTGGACTCGACGAGCTCAAGCCCGCGCGCAGGCGCAGATTACTGTTATCGGCCCGCAGGGTGCGGTGCTTGCCGATTCGGCAGACCCGTCGGCCATATCCTCCAGACGCTCTGACCTCGCCGAAGTTCAGAAAGCACTACAAGGAACTGCCGGAACGTCTATTCGCCCTGACCCTGTACTTAACGAAGACCTTTATTACCTGGCGATACCGCTTCGCTACCAGGGGCAGCCGGGTTACGCCTTGCAACTTGCCACGCCCCTGACGGACGTCAAAACGGCCACAGAAACACTGCACAACGAAATCTGGCTGGCATCGTTAGTTGCCCTGCTTTTAACCCTGGCAGTTGCTTATTTCCTTTCACGATCTTTTACGCGTCGCATCAGCAACCTCAAGGCATTCGCTGAGAACTTGGACAAGGCGCCGACGGCGGAACGGGTGTCGGTCTATGAAAGCGACGAGCTGGGTGACCTGGCACGCTCGCTCGACCGGACGGGCGCCCGCCTGCGTGAGCTTGTTGAGCGCCTGAGTCTGGAATCTGCGCGGCGTGAAAGCATCCTGGCCAGCATGGTGGAAGGAGTGCTGGCAGTGGACGGAGACCTCAGGATCACTTTCTGCAACGATTCATTCCGGCGAGTTGTCGTGACATCCGGCAGCAAACCCGAGGGCCGGCCGTTAGTGGAGGTTTTGCGCGACCCCGAACTGCTCAGTATGTTTACGGGTGTCCTGGAATCTCGAAAGCCTCTGAAGCAGCGGGTGCGGCTGGCAGGTGCGGAAGGCCGATCGTTTGAAATTCAAGTCACTCCTCTTACCGGATCGGTGCGAGGTGGCGCCATCTCAATTTTCTATGATATTACGGATCTGGAGCGTCTGGAGCGCATCCGAAGGGATTTTGTCGCCAACGTCTCGCATGAACTGCGCACACCTCTTACGGCCATTAGTGGATATGCAGAGACGCTGCTTGAAGGTGCCCTCGAAGACCAGGAAAACAACCGCAAGTTTGTTGAAATCATCAAGACCCACGCCATAAGGCTTAACAACATCGCCTCAGACCTTCTGGCACTGTCGGAGCTCGAATCTGAAAGGCCCGTTGTTGAATCAAACCCCTTTTCAGTACGAGCCGCGGCTGAAACGGCGATCAAGATTGTCGAGCCGACGGCTCAGCTTCGCGGGGTCGCCATTATTCGCGGGGAGCTGGCTGAAGCTGAGGTCTTGACAGAGCGCGGACGGCTGGAACAGGCGCTGGTGAACCTGCTGGACAACGCCGTCAAATTCAATCGACCCGGCGGCGAAGTTCGTCTGCAAGTAACACGTGAGGCTGGCGACAAAATTCGTATCACCGTGGCTGATACCGGCATCGGTATTCCCTCGACGGACCTGTCGAGGATCTTCGAGCGGTTCTACCGGGTTGA
Source organism: Acidobacteriota bacterium (assembly GCA_021787735.1). Lineage (GTDB taxonomy): Bacteria > Acidobacteriota > Terriglobia > UBA7540 > UBA7540 > SCRD01. The sequence goes on from JAJYLL010000011.1 coordinate 63,710, forward strand.
CAAAGCTCGTTCCCGGGATATGGGCGGCACTGGCCTCGGGCTCTCCATCGTCAAGCATGTTGTCGAGCGCATGAGTGGAACGGTCAGCGTGGAAAGCCAGGTAGGGAAGGGATCGACTTTCACAGTTCTTCTGCCTGCGTGCACGCCGGAACCGCTGAAAACCAAATCGTGCTGATCGGTAATAGCGGTCTCGACCTCATTTACCTCGTGGCAGCACTCACTTGCATTTCTTCTTGCATAGAGATAACTTCGCTTTCCTCAAGATTACGAGAGCGGCGAATGGCAGGTGTGCCGGCATCGGCGGTTGTTTTGCACGGCTGTCGGGGCAAACTGGTTCTTGCCGGGAGGAAAAATGATGAAACGTCGAACTTTTCTTCACGCAGCAGGCCTGGGAGGAGCGGCTGCAGTGGCAGGCAAAGGTGTTGCAAGCGCATTGCCGGGAACAGACGGCGTTGCTGCTGCTTCGTCGTCCGATTCATCCGCAAAGAGTTCGGGGATGAAGATTACGCGCATTCGCTTCTATCACAACCCACAGTCGCCACCGACCTTCAATCAGAGTTTCCATATCGTGACCGTGGAAACGGACCAGGGCATTACGGGTGTGGGTGAGGGCGGATCGCCGGACACGGTCAAGCAGTGTGCTTCCATGCTCATCGGCGAAGACCCCGCCCGAATTGAGCACCTGTGGCAGATGATGTTCCGTGGTTACTTTTACCCCGCCGGGCGTGAAAAACTGGATGCCATTGGGGCCATTGACCTGGCGCTTTGGGACATCAAGGGCAAAGCGCTGGGCGTTCCAGTTTACGAACTGCTTGGCGGCCTATCCCGCGAGCACGTGGAGTGTTACTCCACTGGTTTTCCTCGCCACGGCTCTCTCAAAGAAACATCTCGCGCTTGTATGGAGGCTGGCTTTCGCGCTTTCCGCTACGCCACCGCAGACCCCGCAAAGGGCCAGCCGTTCAACTCACATCATGCGGTCCGCCAGACTTATCAGGACTGCGTAGAAATTCGCGAAGGTGTTGGCCCCGATGGCGACTGGGCGCTTGATTACCACACGCGGCTCGATTTTCCTGATGCCGTGCGGCTCTCGACATTGATCGAACCGCTGGAGCCGTATTTTGCCGAGGACCTGGTCCGCTCGGAAAATCCCGGTGTTTATCGCGAACTGCGCGAACACGTCAAGGTGCCCATTGCGGTGGGCGAGCAGTTCGGCAGCAAGTGGGACATCCGCTGGCTCATCGAAAATCAGTTGATCGACTACGCGCGGGTGACGTTGCCGAATGTCGGCGGCATCACGGAGTACATGAAAATTGCCGCGCTCTGCGATACACACTACGTCGGCTTGATCCCGCATTTTACAGGCCCGGTTTCGGAAGCAGCCCTGGTCCACTGCTGCGGAGTTTTCGCCGGCCCCGTGATGATGGAGACGCTCGGCAACGGCGCACACGAATATGCGCACCTGCCGGAATTCTACGACTTCCGCAACGGAAAACTGTGGCCCAACCGCCGGCCCGGACTTGGAGTGGAACTCGATACAAGACCGCTCCAACTGGTGGCCGAAATCACGGGACGCTTGCGGCCCATTCCCATGTTCCGGCGTCCTGACGGATCAATTACAAACTGGTAGTTGCACAGGTTTGTGGTATGCTGCGTCGTCCCGAGGGCATACGAAATCCGAAGAATTGGGTGTGTTATGAATCGACGTGATTTCCTGGCCGTTGCCGCTGCGGCAACAATGAAGAAAGCCGACCCCGGGGAGGCAGATGATTTACTCCCTCGCCCGGAATGCCGAGGGCGTGTCAAGGAGTTGGCTGGCCTTATCCTTAGTTGGGGCGAGCGCGTCAACGACCCTGTTGCCGCCCGCCTGGCAAAGAGATACACGTGATCCATTTTCTGCTGAAACCCTCCATTGTCCGACCTGGTCTGATGTTGCCTCTTGTGGCATTCAGTCTTGTCCCTGACGTGCTTTACCTCCGTCTGCCAGAGCCACTGCAGTTCGCGCTTGCCTCGATTTGAGCCTTCAGCAAAGCTGGCGTGCAATGTAACGGCATGTTCATGCCTTTGTCATCAAGATGTAACAGTGTTCCTCCAAACTGAAAACGTGAAAATAGAACTGACACTTGAAGATGAACAAGGCAGGTTGGCTATGAAGCCCAAAATCACTGCGCTATTGATTCACCACAGAAACGATCGTTTCTACACTTTGCAACTCGTGCTTGAGGCGCTCTCCATCAAAGTTGTCCGTGCGAGGAGCACGAAGGAAGCGGAGGAGTTGCTCTGCGAAATGCCTTGCCCGCACCTCGTGCTGAGCGACACGGTCTTGCCAGATGGCAACTGGATGGACGTGCTCGATGTTGCGGCCAAGGCAATTGAGCCCGTCAGCGTCATCATCGTCTCTGCTATGGCGGATACGACGCTCTACCTGGACACTATGGACCATGGCGCTTTTGATTTCATGACGGATTCGTTCACTGTGCCGCAGATTGTTCACATTCTGAAGTGCGCGATTGATGACGTCTCCCGGCGCAGAGGCTCGCGTCTGCATATTGCAACGATTTCCGGTGTAGAGCATCGGCGGCTCGCTGTTTAGGCTTTCCGTAGTGGGAGCTTAACTGAGTAAATACAGACGTTCCACAGGGCATAAGGCCCCTTCTCCTGGCAGGGCCGGAAGAGGACTCCCGGCCCTGCATTTTTGAAGGGAGACAGCCGGGACGATTGTGACACCGTCCGATTTGGCCGGAACAAATTCTTCCAATCCTGAGACAGAAAATGTGCTAGGGGCCTTAATCCCTGCGGGATGGCTTGTAACAGAAATGTAACCCAAATGTAATCCCCAGTTCATCTGACCCCAATAGGATGTATCAGATCGTCCACACACAGAATTTGCATTAAAAGTTGGGCTTCAGACCCCATGACTGTAACAAACATTTGCTTAAAGGAGTGAAAATGAACGTTCGAAAAGGCGACACATGGTTCCGCATGGGTTTGGCTATCCTCGCTGGCTTGATGGTGAGTGTTGCTGGGTATGCCGCGGAGAATCCAATCCAACTACGTGGTGGATCCAGTGTTCCTGCCAGGCACCTTAAGGCCAGTAAGAAAGCAGAGCGAAAAGACAAGAAGACGGTCACCGCAAATGTGAGCCGGAAGAAGCAGGCAAGCCCGGAAGCTCAAGCCGGGAACAAATCATCATCTGCTTCATCCCAGGAAATTTCCCAATTGAAGCAACAGCTTGCGCTTCAGCAGGAGCAGATTTCGGAGCTTTTGCAGGCCGTCAATCGGTTGCAGGCGGAAGTTGTCCGGGGTTCGAGGCCTTCAGTCACAGCGGCAGACGCTCAACCGCCGCGGGAGTCAGCGCCAACATCATTCGCGGAGCCCTCCAGGGACAATGAAATCGCGAGCCTCGCGCCCATCCTTCCCCCGATGGCCAAGACGCAAGCTGAGGGCGCCCATCAAATTCTGGCCGTCAATACACCATTGAATCTTGCAAAGGCGAAACAAACTGATGGGAAGGGACTGCCCCCCGGCGGAACATCAAGGTCTGCAGTGACCAGTTCCGAGAGTTCGCCGGCCGGCCAAGCAAACAAATCCGGCCCTCTGACGCTCGACAACGGGAAAATCACGCTCGGCGCAACCTTTTTCGGGCTTTACCGCTATTACGCAAACACCGGCTTTGGTCCTCAAATTCTCACTCTGCTCAATACCCCCGGGCCGGGTAACGGGGGATTCAATTCCTTTGATGTTGACAGGACTTACATCAACTTCGTTTTTACCCCGACCAAAGCTCTGACCTTCCGGGTGACGCCCAATATTTACCGCCAGTATAGCTCGGCTTCAGGAGTGAAACTCGGCAGTACCAGCGCTACTGGTTCTACGGAGAACGGGAACCTGCTCCTCCGCCTCAAATACGCTTATGTCGAGTACAACACGCCTTTTGCCCACAGCAAGACGTTTGGCAAGGACAAACTCACATTCGGTCAGCAACAGCAACCTTTGACGGACTGGGAAGAGGGCCTTTATGGCTATCGCTTCGTCAATCTCACTCCCTGGAATTATCTGAGCTTGAGTTCGACTTATCCCGGTCTAAGGCTCCATGGCCCCATCGAATTCAATGGAAAGCAGTACCTGGACTACGAGGTCGGAGTCTTCAATAACCAGAGCTTCCACGCTTACGAAACCGGTGACAAAAAGCAGGTGATGGCGCGCTTGTCTTACTATCCGATGGGAGCTGTCTCCAAGTATCAGGGGCTTGGCCTTACCGGATTCGTGGACTATGGCTACAGAGACGCTGCTCCCGATTTGAACACAAATGTGCCGATCACGCGTGTCGCGGCGCTGGTTCACTATGAGACCAAGTCTGGCGATTATGGCATCGCTGGCGAGTACGATTACGGCAGGAATGCGTTCGCGGTCGGCAATATGTTTTCAGGCAGCGGGCCCGCGGATGCTTTTGGTTTTGGGCCAACGCAGTACGCCCCATTCAATTCGATGACGGCTGCGCTGCTGTCCGGAACCCATACCAACCAAAGGGGTTTCGACTTTTTTGGGCATGCGCGGCTCGGCAAGTCCCCCTTCTACCTATTCGGGATGTTCGAGCAATTCAATCCCAATACGCAGGTGACGACGAATCCCTTGGACTTCCGGACCGTCGTCGGGGGCATCAGCTACAAGTACGGCAAGTATTGGCAGTTTGCTCTGGACAGTCAAAACATAATCTATTACCGCAACCAGTTTACTTTCCCGGCTTCCGAACTCGTGAAGTTCAATCCGAGTCTGGCAGCCCAGTACCCAAATGGTATTCCCAATGCTGTTCCGGGCGACTCAAATGCCATCTTTTTCAATGTGTTGTTCAATTATTAGTTTGGGCGAAATGCCGGAGAAAGCAGAGACTTAGCAACAAACGGGGTTTGGCGGCATATAAACCAAGGCGCGCTTTCTTCATAGCAAAGTGGGTGTGCCAATGCAAGCTATCGACGGAAGCGTGCCTGAGCACACTGTTCAAATTTAACACACGTTTACAGAAAAACATTGAACGGCGGAGTGGCCAGTTCGGCAAGCTCTTAACAATCCTGTAACAAGAACTTAACATTCCTGTAACAATTTGGAATCAATCTCAATGAGAGGAACAGCTAATGAAAATCAGAGTTAGAGGTACAATTGCAGCCTTGGCGGCCTCCCTTGCGCTGATGGGATTCCTCACGGCGTGCTCACAGCAGGGATCAGGTCCATCAGGTTCGAGCACCATCACTTTGAACGAAACGGGATCGAGCCTTCTGTATCCCCTTTTCAATCTTTGGGTCCCGGTTTAC
>JAJYLL010000183.1 GCA_021787735.1 Acidobacteriota bacterium
AGCAGTCCCGCGATTTTACTTTTGTCGAGAACACCGTTGACGCCACGCTGCGCGCCTGTACCGCTCCCGAAGCCACCGGCCGGGTCATCAACGTCGGGACCGGCGAGCGCCACACGCTGAATGAAACCATTAAAATACTGGACAAGATCTTTGGCGTTCAAGTCACTCCGCGTTATGATGCTCCACGCACGGGCGACGTGCCGCACTCGCACGCTAACATTTCTCTGGCTCACAAACTGCTGGGTTATGAGCCAAAAGTACGATTCGAGGAAGGGCTGAACAAAACGGTCGCGTGGTTCCGTTCAAGCCTGGCTTCGTAAACTGATCACCTCAATTCGGCGTTCGCTGGAGGCATCAATGCGTTACTTGCAGAAGGCAGTTATCTTGTTCTCCGGATGCACGCTCTGCATTCTGCTTGCGGCCCCGGGCCTGCACGCCGCCGGCACCACCGTCTGGCAGATCGGGACTTTCGACCAATCCTCGCACGAGTTCAACAACAGCGCTCCGGTCGGCAACGCGGATTACAATCCCGTTTTCACGATCGGGAAAAGCAAAACGGACGACTGGCCCGGCCGCCAGCCCGGCTCGGAAAATCAGGCGGAAGGCCTGCGGCCGCACCCTTTTACAGTGCTTTTTAATCTGCCCTCAAAGCCCAGCGGCACGTACACCCTGACGGTCTCCGCGCTTCTTTACAACACCCGTTACCCTCATCTTGAAATCACGGTCAACGGCAGAAAGGGATCGTTTTATTTTCCGCGCAAGCTGAATTATTATCCTGGGAATTCCGATTTCTGGTCACCTATTTACAGCGGTGGCGAGATCAGCGTGTTCATCCCCAAGACTGCGCTCCGCCGGGGAGAAAACAAGCTCGTGCTGACGGCGCTTGATGACCCCAAGGATGGCCCGGGAGATTCCTGGCTGACCTACGACGCGCTAAGCCTCACGCAGTCATCAGAGACCGTTCATTCACCCTTGGCCCGGTTTACGCTTCAACCCACGATCTACTACGTTCGCAAGGCCGGAAATCTGGAAGAGGTCACTCAGGTAACTGCGAACCTTGACCGAAGGATTCGTCGCGGAACGATTCACCTGACCGTTTCCGGCAAGAACTTCGAGGCGCTGCTTTCTCCGGCTCCCGATTTCGGCGAGCAGCGGTTCGAGTTTCTTGTTCCTGAGATTTCCGCCCCCGCGCCGGCGGAAATTACTTTGCGGGCCGATGGGAAAACGGTCAGCAGCAAATTGACCTTCCAGCCGGAGAGGAAGTGGAAGCTCTTTGTGGTACCGCATGAGCATCTGGACATCGGTTACACCGACTACCGCGGCAAGGTTGCAGAACTTCATAACCGCAACCTGGATACCATGCTTCGGCTTCTTTCCAAGAATCCGGAAATGCGCTGGACAATTGACGGCACATGGATTGTTCAGCATTACCTGGCTACCCGCACTGCTTCTGCACAAGAGGCGTTTCTGAATCTTGTCCGCGAAGGGCGGATCGGAGTTCCCGCACAATACGCCAACCTGATGACGGGCACCTCCAGCCTTGAGGAGATGATCCGTTCCACCTTTTATGGGTACCGCCTTCATCAAAAAGAGGGAATCCCGTTTGATTACGTCAACATAACGGATGTCCCCAGCTATACCTGGTCTTATCCTTCTATCCTGCACTCACTGGGCATCCGCTATTTTGCCGCCGCCAGCAACAATGACCGTGCACCCATCCTATTGTGGGGAAAATGGAACACGAAATCTCCTTTCTGGTGGGAAGGACCGGACGGCAGCAGAGTCCTGATGTCTTATTCGCGGCAGTACCTTCAGTTGAGTTTCATATGTGGATTGCCTGGGCAGATGGCAGCCTGCCGCCAGTCGATGCCAACGTTCTTGCAGGCTTATGACCGCCCCTCTTACAAGCCCGACGCTGCTCTGATTTACGGCACGCAGGTGGAAAACACGGACTACGTTCCGGGTGATTCAGAATTCATTAAGCAATGGAATGAAACTTATGCGTATCCGAAGATGATCGTGTCGACCTTTCCTGACTATTTCCATTACATTGACCAGCACTTTGGCAACGAACTGCCCACCGTTACCGGTGACGGCGGCCCGTACTGGGAGGACGGCGAGGGAACAGACGCCCGTTACGCCGCCATTGACCGCCGCAATCAGCAGCGCGCGCTTTCTGCGGAAAAGCTTTCAACCATCGGCGCCTATGTGCAAAAGGATGTGGCCGGTGAGCGGGAACAACTCCGCAAGATGTGGCAGAACATGATTCTGTACGCGGAACACACTTTCACTTACTGGGGTGGTTACAGCCGGCCCCAAAGCGACGAGACTCGGCGGCAGACTTTCAGCAAACACCAGTTTGTGGTTAATTCCCGCCAGGAGATTCGCTCAATCGTTGAGCAATCACTGAGCCAGCTGGCCAATCAGATTCAGATGCCGGCGCCAGCGATTGTTGTGTTCAATCCCCTGAGCTGGACACGCGACGGCTTTGTCGAAACTGATCTGAACGACGGCACTCAGATTGAAGAGTATCCGGACATGAAGGTTGTACCCTATGAGATTCTCAGGCGCGGCGAGGGATACAATCACGTCCGATTCATGGCAAGCAATGTTCCTTCGATGGGATACAAGTGCTACAAGATTGCGCAGGTTAAGCCTGGTGGCAATCCTTCAACTGCCGGGGCTTCCCTGCCCATCGCTAACACCTTGGAGAATCAATACTACCGAGTGGTGTTTGATCCCACTGCCGGCGCTATCAGGAGCATTTACGACAAGCAACTGGGCAAGGAACTGGTCAACCCCGCCAGCCCATGGCGAGCAAACCAGTACCTATATGTCACAGGCGGCGAAGGAACGCAGATTGTCTACCTGTCCAAGGCTCTGCCGGTGGCCAAGCTGGATGTTCATCCTTCCAACGGCGGCCGCGTAACCAGCATCCGCAAGACTTCTTATGGAACAATCATGACCTATGAAACCAGTGGAACGGACGCGCCGCACATCCAGTCGCAAGTCATCCTTTTCGATCACGAGAAGAAGATTGAATTCATCAACAAGTTTGACAAACAACCAGTGGACCACAAGGAAGCCGTCTACTTTGCCTTCCCCTTCGACATCGCCAAACCCGACTTTAGCTACGAGATCCAAAACGGATGGGTGGACCCCGCTCGCA
>JAJYLL010000108.1 GCA_021787735.1 Acidobacteriota bacterium
CCGATCTACTTGCGAGATGAGAAGGCTCAGAAACGACGTTCGATTTTCTGTCCCCGCTGTTCTGGCGGTTGTCCTGCTGTGGGCGTCCGTGAGCAACGCCACGGCGGCATCGCTTTTTGACCGCGGTTACAACGTGATTCCGGTGCCGCAGCAGGTGGAATTCAAGGGCGGTGATTTTGAATTCGGCGCCGGGTGGCGGCTGCAGCTTGGCCATGGTGTAAAGGCGGACGATGTTGCGGTGGAAAGCCTGAAGGAGGGCCTCGATACTCGCCACGGGGTCACGCTTGAGACGCGCGGCCGGGGCAAGGCAATCGAGCTCTCCATCCAGTCCGGATCGGTTGCTATCGGCAAGGCGGCCGACACGAATAAGTCGGCGCTCGAAGCGCAGGCCTACAAGCTGGAGCTGAGTAGTGGGGGGATTCGGATCACGGCCAATGCCTCCACCGGCTTGTTCTACGGAGTCGAGACGCTGGTCCAACTGGTGAAGCACTCGAATGGGAAACTGTGGCTGCCGGAAGCGGAAATCACCGACTGGCCCGACCTGGAACAGCGCAACATCTATTGGGATGATAACCACCACCTGGAGCGAATGGATGTCCTAAAGCAGGCGCTGCGGCAGGCGGCCTTTTACAAGATCAATGGGTTTGTGATCAAGCTGAATGATCACTTTGAGTACAAGAGTGCGCCGGCGCTGGTGAATCCGTACGCGCTGTCGCCGGAGCAGTTGCAGGAACTGACGGATTACGGATTGAAGTATCACGTGCAGTTGATTCCATACCTGGACGGCCCGGCGCACATTGCTTTTATCCTGAAGCATCCCGAATATGCGGGGCTGAGGGAGTTTCCGGACAGCAACTATGAGCTGTGCACGACCAATCCGGATTCGTACAAGCTGCTGGAAGGGATGTACCAGGATCTGCTGGATGCCAACAAGGGCGTGAATTACTTCTATTTGTCCACAGACGAACCTTACTTTGTGGGGATGGCCGATAACGCTCAATGCCAGTCAAAGAAGCGCGCGGAAGAACTGGGCAGCCGCGGGAAACTTCTGGCGGAGTTTGTGAGCAAAACGGCTGGTTACCTGCATGATCGGGGAAGAAAAGTTGTCTTCTGGGGTGAGTATCCGCTGAAAATTGACGACATTCCCTCGCTGCCTCACTACATGATTAACGGTGAAGTTTACGGCAAACAGTTTGACCAGGCTTTCAGAGCGCACGGCATCAGGCAGATGCTTTTTACTTCCACCGTGGGGTGGAAGGAACTGCTGTTTCCCAGTTACTATGTCCGTCCGGCAACCGAAGTTCTTCCCAATTCGTCTGGGGGAGCTTACCAGCCTGTGCCCCCCGGTTCCGGAGTGATTCCGGAAATGTTCAATCTGATTTCCTACTCGCCGGACCGTGAATACGCGGACCTTATGGGTTCGGTGATAGCCGGTTGGGGCGATGCGGGATTGAATACGGAGACAATGTGGCTGGGATACGCAACCGGCAGCGCTCCGGCATGGCACCCTGGAGCTGAAAATCCTAAAGAGCTGATGACTTCGTTTTACAGATTGTTTTACGGCCAGGGCTCTGAAAACATGGGAAGGCTTTATCAACTGATGAGCGAGCAGGCCCAGTTTTACAAGGAAAGCTGGGACGTGGTCGCATCTAATGCTCGGGTGGGCATCTGGGGCGACTATCAGCCCATCATTTATAAGCCCCGGCGGCCTGCACATGATCAGACTCTGCCGCTTCCACCCGCGCCTTCCGGCGCTTTGTTGGAGAGAGACCACGGGTGGGCCAAGTTGAATGCCCGGCGCCTTGAACTGGCTTCATTCTACTTCTCCCAGAATGACACCTTGATGGATCTGCTGAACCGCAACCTTCAATCTGTGCAATTCCACCATTACAACCTGGAGCTCTATGTTTCGATCGCGCGCTTATACCGGCAAAACCTGCAGATGCTGGCGGATCTGCAGCACATTAACGGTTTGCTGGATGCAGCTCAGAACGCTGCCGGCAGGGCCCAGGCCGCACAGGCCATACGAACCGTGGACCAGGCATTGGACCTTGCCCAGGAAATCAGGAATGATCGGAATACGACCTACGCTGACGCTGTCCGGGTTTGGGAAAAGGGCTGGTACCCGAGGGTGGAAGAAGCGAACGGGCGAAAGTATCTGAACGGAGTCGACGATGTGAAGGACCATCTCCCGATGCGAACGGTGGACCTGAGTTATCTGATCTACCGCGAACTGCTTTTGCCGCTGGGAGAATGGTACGGCCAGGTGGAAGCAGCGCGGAATCAGTACGCCCAAGCTTATAACCTGCCGGTCCGGAATGACAAACTCGATTGGAGAGACTACACCACAACGCCCCACTGAGGAGGGACTGTTGGCCGCTAGGCGCCGTGGGCAGCGCTGTGACTGCCGCATTCGTCTCGCAACGGCTGAGGGCCGCCAATCTGCCTTACGTGGTCGGGAGCATTAACTCGTTGCGTGCCACAGTGAAACCCCGAATGGTTGATAGGATTCCACCGGATGTGCGATTCTGAAATTCTGTTTGTGTTGGAGAAGTGAGAGAAGGAGCGTCCTAATGCCTCTTGAAGTTGAGTTTCGAAATCGTCTTTCTTCATTTGTAGAGAGTCATCGCGACAAGTTGGTCGGGATTATCCGCGACATGGTAAGAATTCCATCGGAAAACACGCCGCCTGTTGGCAATGAAGAAGCTTGCCAGAAGTACGTGGCGGAATACCTGGAACGGCAAGGCATGGAGACCGATCTTTACTATTTCCGTGATGTTCAGGGCCTGCAGGAGCACCCGCTTTACTTCCCGGGACGCGAGTACAGCAATCGCCCGAATGTTGACGCGCGCCGCGAGGGAGCTGGCGGAGGCCGCTCGCTGGTGCTTTCGGGGCATATCGATACCGTGCCTCGTGGAACTCAGCCGTGGACCCGCGATCCATTTGGCGGAGACGTGGAAGGGAACCGGCTCTATGGCCGGGGATCGAACGATATGAAGGCGGGCGTGGCTGTTAATCTCTTCATGGCGGAAGCGTTGCGCGAACTGGGCATCAGATTGAAAGGCGACCTGATTATTGAATCCGTTTCCGACGAGGAGTATGGGGGTGTGAACGGAACGATTGCCGGGCGACTGAAAGGATATAACGGCGACGCTGCAATTATTACTGAACCGACTTTCCTTAAAATCTGCCCGGCCCAGCGGGGCGGTCGAACAGTTCACATTACCCTCAATTCCACGGGCGGTATTCTAGCGGAGGGCAAATTCCCTACGGGCGTGATTGATGCCGTTCGATATTTCCTGGTAAAGATGCTGGGTTTTGCCGAACAACGTAAAAGGACCGCGCCGGTACACGAAATATATGCCGGCTTGGTAGATCCTGTGCCAGTGTCTATCACCAAGCTCACTACCGGCCCCTGGGGCACCGGCGAGCCCATTACCATTCCTGAAACCTGCCAGATTGAGATGTACTGGCAACTGATGCCGGGAGAAAAAGAGCAGGATGTTGAACGTGAGTTTCACGAATGGTTTGATAGCATCGTGAAGGCGGCGCCTGGACTTTTTCCGGTGAAGCCCAGGATTGAATTCCCCATCCGCTGGCTGCCGGGGTCAGCCATTTGCCTGACCGAGCCATTGCTTACTGAACTTGAGGAATGTGTCGAAAGCGCACTTGGCCAGGAAGCTGTGGTGCAGGGTTTCGACGCCCCGTGCGATATGTACGTATTTCATCAGGCTTTTAACACGCCGGCGGTGCTGTGGGGGCCGCGCGGTGACAATACGCACGCTGCCGATGAATATGTCGAGATCGACTCGGTGGTTGCAGCCGCCAAGGCACAGTTGCAATTTGTTTGTCAATGGTGTGGAGTTGCGGAGTAGCGGTGTGGCATCTTTTAGAGTTGCCAGAAACCGGTGAGAACTGGTAGAAAATATAGATACCTTGGGAGGTCGTCTAACGGTAGGACTGCAGACTCTGGATCTGCGTATCGGGGTTCGAATCCCTGCCTCCCAGCCAATCACCTATCAGGACATTTCCTGGATCTGAAGAGTGCCATCTCCGGTTATCTTGTCCCAAGTTGGCATATCTCGCTGCTTCCTTCCTCCGGAGGCTGGAATGAACGATAAACTCCTTCGAATGCGCTTCACAAAACTGCTCATGTTGGTAAGTTTCGCTGTCCTTGCAACCAACGCGCTTTGGGCGCAGGGGTTTGTGAACGCTCAGTTGCCCTGGCATCGGGCGGTGGTTGATTCTCAAGGCAAGCTGCTGGCTTGGTATCACCCCGAAGAGAACCTTGGATACGACAAGGTCTTGCACCTGGGTTGGGATTTTCTGGAACACAAGGTGCCTGACGATCCCAAGACCGGGCTGAAGATTTATTTGATCAATTCCGTCTTTAATGGAAAGACGCTCCTGGGCATGTACTGGCAGGACAATCCTGCGATGGTCTATGGCTCAATGGTGGATTCGCTGGTTGGGTGGTATCCGTACTCGGGCGACGAGCAGTCCAAAGCCGTGGTTCGCCAGATGCTGGATTACCAGTTGGCGCACGGCACGACGCCGGCGGATTGGAATTGGCCCGATGTTCCTTTTGCCACTTCCTGCGGCAACCAGCCTGACTACGGCCGCTGCATTCAGGACATGCCGCACGAGTTTTACGGCGGGATTGAGACGGACAAGATTGGTGAACTGGGAATCGGCTATGTGCTCTTTTATGAAATGACCGGCGACCAGAAATATCTGGAGGCAGGAATCCACTGCGCCGACGCCCTGGCCCAGCATGTCCGGGCGGGAGACGCCGACCACACGCCGTGGCCTTTCCGCGTGGACGCCCGCACGGGAGAGGTTCTGGACGGAGAGGAATACGGCGGAGCCATCACTTCTCCGTTGCGTCTTTTTGATGAACTGATCCGGATCAAGAAAGGTAACGTGGCGGCCTACCAGAAGGCCCGCGACTTGGCCTGGAAATGGATGCTCAACTTTCCCCTGAACCGATACAGGAAGGCGTGGGACAAGTGGAGTGGTTACTTTGAGGATGTTCCGAAGAACACAGAAAACCTGAATCAGCAGGTTTCTGACTGCACGGCGTATTACATCCTCAACCGGCGGGACCCGGCCGCCATCGACGCGGGCTGGGTCGGCCATGTCGGCCATCTGATTGACTGGGCGCGCACGTACCTTGGCCTGGGTCCGTTCCTGGGTGCCGAGGCCATCAATGAGCAACGGCCCCCTGATACAATTCACGGACCTGTCAACGGTTGCTGCTCGCGTGCCGGCGACGGGAGTGCCACGGGTCGCTGGGCGGCCATCAATGCACTGTACTACGAGAAGACGGGCGACCTGCAAGCCAGGCAGGATGCTTTTCGATCGCTCAATTACGCAACTTACTACGCGGCCTCGGATGGCAAGATTTCCTGCTGCGGCACAGATTATGGCGATGATGGGTACTGGTGGAGCGATGGCTACGCCGACTACCTGCGCCATTTCAATTGGGTGATGGGCGCCATCCCCGAGTGGGCTCCCAAAGGGCAGAACCACTTGCTGCAATCAAGTTCCGTGGTGCAAAGGGTGACGTACGGGCCGCATAGTATCGAATACAGAACGTTTGACGCGGCAGCGTCGGAGGTGCTGCGGCTCAACTTCCTGCCGAAGCAGGTCACGGCCGGAGGCGCGGCGCTCAGGCAGGAGAAGGATTTAAAACAAGACGGCTACACAGTGCAGTCACTGCCCGGAGGCGATTATGTTGTGCGCGTGCGACACAGCAATTCCGGTGAGGTGACCATTCGAGGATGAGCGATTCGCGCGCCCTTTCAATCTGGTTGGGGACAGCCGGTTTACAAAATGTTTCCTTGTGCTTCCTCGATCTGGTTTTCCAGGATTAACTTATCGCTGAAGTTTCGCAACCTGAGGCGCACAATGTCGACGTTTTCGATTGCCCGGCGGGGCACAAGGCCCACAATTTCACTGCTCTCAATTGCCACGCCGGCGCTCGCGGCTTCGGCCGCAACTGCATCGAAGACTGTGCTGATCGAGGTGGTCAGAAAATCTGTCAGATTCATGGAGACCTGCACCAGACCAAGCGCCTTTACTTTAACGCCGAGGGCTTTCACAGCGGGGAGGCCGCCGTTTGAGGCGCGAATCTTTCTGGCAATGGATTTGCCCAGGGTGAGGTCGCTCGATTCCAGGTTGATGTTGTAGGCAATCAGAAAATTTCGCGCGCCGACGGCGGTGGCTCCTGCCGTCGGATGCAGGTCGGCCTCGCCGAAGTCAGGCCGGCGGTCAGGATTTTGGCGAACTTCTTCGCGCAACTGCTCGAACTGCCCGCGCCGCACGTATTCTAGGTTTTTACGGCGCGGATCACGGGCTGCCGCTTCATACAGGTAGGTTGGAATGCGGAAGCGCCGCCAGGTTTCTTCAGCTATCCGGCGAGCGATTTCCGCGCAGTCACTGAGATCGACACCCTTGATCGGCACAAAGGGCACAACATCGGTGGCCCCCATGCGTGGATGCACGCCCCGGTGTCCATTCAGGTCGATCAGTTCGGCGGCTCGACCGATTGCGCGCAAGGCGGCCTCGCCTACGGTTTCCCGGGTGCCTACAAATGTCACCACGGTGCGATTGTGGTCGGTATCCATCTGTGTGCCAAGCACGTGGACATCCGGCCCCGCAAGCAGCGCCTGGAGGATGGACTCAATCTTGTCCCGGTCCTCTCCCTCGCTGAAATTAGGAACGCATTCCACGATGGTCTGCATGCTGAAAATCTAACACAAATGCGGTATCGCTTGTATTAGCTAATTGCCACATTTTAAATCTATTAGCGCTTCGCTCCGATCTCAGGGGCGACCGCCCGGCGCGTGGATTACCGGCGATCTGGAATGTGTGGGAAGTGGCGGCTTGGCTTGATATACTCTTCTTAGAAAAACAGCCGGAGGTGAAACTCGATGCCTATCTATGAATATCAGTGCAAAGAGTGCAACAAGCGGTTCACCTTGGTTCTCAGCCTTACCGAATACGAAAAGCTCCTGCCGGTGTGCCCCAAATGCAAAAGCCGCAAAGTTGAGCAGTTGCCGGCTGCTTTCTTTGCCGTCACTGCAAAGAAGAGTTGAATACTGATTGGTTTATTCGAGGACCGCGGCGGCCTGGCGCAAGACTTCACGGGCGAAGTCTTTTTTAAGAACACGCGGGAGGGCGTTGGCTGTCTCTGGCGTGCCGTCGGCAACCAGTACCACGGTTGCGTGGCTGTAACCGGGGCCGGTTTCGAGAGACAACCAGCTTGCACCTAGTGCGGCATTCAGGAGTGAATCCACGGGTTGCCGGCTGTTTGCGGCTTCGAAAGGGTGCTTCTGCCCTTCGGCACCAACATGTCGGGAAGTTACTGCGTCCCTGCCAACGTGATTCAAAGCAATTGCAATGGGAGCCTTGAATACTCCCTCGGCAACAAGTTTGTTCACGCGACCGGCCAGCAGGATGCATGCTGCCTGATCCATCCAGCAAACTCGTGCCGGCAGCCCTTGGAATCGCACGTACTTTCTGGCCAGTGGAATCCACCGTGCCAGCTGCGGATCATCCGGAAGAAGCTCGATCACCAGGTCATCGAGTCGGCGGATGTCTCCCGGCCCGCCGGAAAGTGCAACCCAGCGAACGAGGGACTTACCCTCATCCAGCAACAACGGAGCGTAAGTTTCAACAAAGTTCGGGAACGCAGTTGTAGCCCCAACCACTCCACATTTCTGGGCCTTGGCGCAGAGGTTGTTCCCGAACTCAAAGACAATCGAGCCGAGCTTCTTTAGCGCAACCATTGCGTTGAAATGCCGGACAATCGATTCGCGAGAGCGGGAAAGATATTCCTCGGGACTTTTGTGGCGCAGCATGCTAGCTTGAACAGCGTCCAGACCGGAAGGAATATAGCCGTTCAACAAGTCGTGGGTGCTGGTCTGGTCGGTCAGAATATCGGGAAGGACGCCGCGGTTGGCAAGTTCCGGCATCAGGTCCGAGCAGTTTCCCACAAGCCCTACAGATATGGACTGTTTCTGCCGCACCGCGTTCTTCAGGATTCGCAACGCCTCATCCAGCGTGTTAACGCAGTAATCGCAATAGCCCGTACGGATGCGGCGCCGGATGCGCTCGCCGTCCACATCGATTCCGAGGAACGCGCCCCCAAGCATTCCAGCGGCATGTGGCAAAGAGCCTCCCGCTGCTCCCATTCCTCCTGAAACGATCAGTTTGCCCCCCAGGTTGCCGCCAAAGTGTATTTGAGCAATTGCATCGAGGACTTGAAAGGCGGTTGGAAGCGCATCCTGCGTGCCTGTGTACGTCCAACTTGCTGGATCTGTGCCAGCGAGCATCGGAAGACGCCTTTGTCCAAGCTGGTCTGATTGGTCTGGTGTAAGCCCGCAGCCTACTTGACCTGTGCTTGTGATGATTACGCGGGCGGCCTCTTGCTGCGTTTTGATAACACCAATCGGCACCCCTGATTGGACAACAAGCGTCTCATCGTTCCTGAGAGACTTCAGAGCCTCGGTGGCTGCATTGTAGCTTTCCCAGTCCCGCAGAACTCTTCCCGTGGCTCCGCAGGCGATCAGGTTGTCTGGTTGCTCCGCGACATCAGGATCGAGGGAATTCATCAGCATACGCAGAGCGGCCTCCTGCTGCCAACCTTGGCAATTCAGCGTGGCACCGAGGGGTGCGCGCACTGGCTGCCCGCTAACGCCCAGCGGTCTACCCTGATTTTCAAAACTTGCTTTTTCCTGCCCCATTGCTATGACTCTCATGCTGAATCTTAGTCGATAATGCGGCGGAGAAGAAGCCCGCTCTCATGCTGGCGGCTTGCAACGCGCTGTTGGGAAGCGCCCAACTGCCGTATGAGGCCCTGTTTCATCGGCCACTGGATGGCGCCCATCAACTCTGTGCTAGAATGCTTTTCGGCCCGCCTTCTTTAGAAATTCAGGGGTGTGAGAGCGCATGGGAATGAAGCCATTTGGAACGATCAATGAACTGTTTCTGCAGTCGATGCAGGATTATCAGAAGCCTGACGCATTCCTGGTCAAGACAGAAGGCCAGTATTGCGGCGTTGCGTCGCGTGACGTGCTATTGAAAGTGGCATCGCTGTCGCGGGCGTTCAGTGAAATGGGTGTCGTCGCAGGCGACCGCGTCGCGTTACTGTCGGAAAATCGCCTGGAATGGGCGCTTACCGACTATGCCATCCTGGGACTCGGAGCGGCCACTGTTCCGCTTTATTCCACACTGCTCGAAGGTGACGTCGAGTTCATCCTTCGCGATTCCGGCTCAAAAGGAATTGTTGTTTCAACGCGCGACCATCTCAAGAAAGTTCTCGCCGTACGCTCCAACTTGCCGGAACTTCAGTTTGTTGTGGCTATGGATGCGGAGCCGAAGGGATTCCCAGACGTCCTCTGCTGGAAGGATCTGGAGGGGCGGGAAATCACAAACGGAACTGACGCGGTGAAATCTCTGGAAATGCAGGCGCTGCGGGCAAAGCCGGTTGACACCGCGACCATCGTTTACACGTCCGGGACTACCGGAGCATTCAAAGGTGTTGTGCTGACGCATGCCAACATCGCCTCGAACATTAAGGCCTGCGATCTCTTGTTCGACTTCCATCCCACAGACGTCAGCATGGCCTTCCTGCCGCTCGCGCACATTTTTGAAAGGATGATCGATTTCTATTACTTGGCGCAGGGCGTTTCAATTGCGTACGCGGAGAGTATTGATACGCTGCCGCAAAACTTGCGTGAAGTGCGTCCCTCGCTGATGGCTGTTGTTCCGCGGCTGGTGGAAAAGATCCGTGAGAAAGTGATAGAAGAGGTGCACCATCTCCCCCCGTCGAAACAGAAACTTTTTGCATGGGCGCTGCGCACAGGCCGCGATTGGTTTCCTTACAGCATTGCGGGCCGCACTGCTCCGCTGGGTCTGGGCCTTAAGCGCGCGCTTGCTGACAAAATTGTGTATGCCAAAATCCGCTCGCAAATGGGGGGGCGGCTGCGGTTGCTGATTTCGGGGGCTGCTCCGCTGGGCCGCGAACTCGCGGAATTCTTCTTCTCCATCGGCATTCCGGTTTATGAGGGCTACGGCCTGACGGAAACTTCCCCTGTGATCGCCGTGAATTATCCGGGTGCTGTGAAGCTTGGCACTGTGGGCCGCGTTGTTCCCGGCGTGGAAGTCAAGCTGGGTGAAGAGACCGAGGATGCCGAGGGGCACACGGGTCGCGAAATTCTGGTTCGCGGTCCCAACGTGACCCCCGGCTATTACCACCAGGATGAGCGGAACGGTGAGGCGTTTGCCGGCGGCTGGTTTCACACCGGCGACCTGGGCATGTTGGACGCGGAAGGATTCCTCTCGATTACCGGCCGGAAGAAGAACCTGTTCAAGACTTCCGGCGGCAAGTATGTTTCACCGGAAAAGCTGGAAAACCTTTTCCAGGGACACCGATACGTGGCGCAGCTTGTGGTTCTGGGCGACGCAAGGAAGTTTGTCGGCTCGCTGATGGTTCCCAACTTTCCGGCGCTGGAAGCGTACGCGCGCGAGCAGAGAATTGATTTTGCCGGGCGCGAGGACCTCGTGAAGAACGAAAATATTCATTCCTTCCTGCAGGCCCAGGTGGATGAAACCTGCAAGCACCTGCCGCCGCACGAGCGGATTCGGCAGATTGCGCTGCTGCCGAAAGAGCTCACCATCGCGGCTGGCGAGCTCTCGGCTACGTTGAAGGTGAAGCGTCCGGTGGTTGAAGAACGCTACCGCGACCTGATTGAAGAAATGTTCTCCCGCCGCCCACCCACAGCACCGGAAACTGCCGCAAGGTGAGGGAGGGGATTGCCGTCCCCTGGGCATTCCAAAGACAGCATGCCTTGAGCGCCAGCCCTCCACACTAACGGCCAGTTTCGGGCTTCTGTCCCCGCCCAAAGACTTCTCGGAATGCAATGTTCAGGTCGTCGAGTGCGCGGACGCAGTCGCCCGTGAAGCTGGATCCGTGCATGGTGGCAAGCGTTTTCGGCCGCAGATCGGCGAGTTTCTTGAGATTTTGCGCAGTGAGTAGTGTGTAAGGAACGTAATCCGCCAGGATGCCGGCCTGATAGGCTTCCATCACCTGATGGGAACGCCCAACCACGTCTGAGCTTGTAAGCGGTTCGACGTCGCCGGTTTGATGGAACAGGTCTGAGCAGAGCAGCGTTTTCTGCGTTTCCTCGAAAAGTGCGCCGGCGTCCCAGCCATGCGGCAGATGCGGAGTCTGGCAATAGCGGAAGCGGTGTTTGCCGGTCGTGAAGCTCTTACCGTCTGCAAGCGGGCGCGCCTCACGGCCTATAAAGTCGTTGACGCTGACCAGTGCGCCAACCTGGCTGCAAATTACGTCTGACTTGGGTGCCGCAGCCAGCCATTCGTTGAGCGAGCCGCACTCATCGGATTCGAAATGGCTGAAGCTGATGTGGCGCAGGTCCGAAACGTTGATGAGCTTTGAGACCGCTTCGCGAATCTCTGCGTGCATACCGCGCAGGCCAGTGTGGTACAGCAGCGGTTCATCGTCTTTCACTAGAAAATGGTTGAATTGGAGATCGCCCCATTGAGCGTAGATTGAGATCCGGTAGATGTTCAGAGCAATCTCTGTGGTCTTGGCCCTGTTTTCCTCCTCCTCGTTCGTGGGAAACCCTGTTTGTTTTGTACAATAATCCCTAATTGATACCCGGAAGTGTAACGAGAAGCCATTTCGTTACACATAATAGATGTGTTGATGCAAATTGAACTGAATGACGCTGAACTGGTGCTGCAAATCGCGTCTGGAAACGACCGCGAAGCCGAAGCCGAACTGTTCCGCCGGACGGCGCCGCGCATCCGGCTCTATGGTTTGCGCCACCTGCGGGACAAGCACGCCGGCGATGACCTGACGTAGTAGGTGATGATCACCACGCTTGAAGCCCTGCGCGCCGGACGCCTGCGCGAGCCGAAAAAGCTTGCCTCCTTTGTGCTGGGCACCTGCCGAATGACTGTGGCGAACCTCCGACGCGGAGCGCATAGGAAAGAACGCCTGCTGGAACAGTACGGCGCCGAGATGCCGGCTTCCGTGCAGCCCGCCCTGCTAAAGGTCGACCATGAACATCTCCAACGTTGCGTTCAGAACTTGAATGAACGTGAACGCACGGTCGTCGTGATGAGTTTTTACGACGAAGAGACCGGAGCGGATGTTGCCAGCTCCCTGGGTGTTTCTGAAGCCAACGTGCGGGTGATCCGCCATAGGGCGATTCGCCAACTGCGCGAATGCATGGGAGTGGCTGTATGAGCAGTGACAACGGCCGCCGGACAAACTGTACAAATCCCATTGAAGCAACGGCGCTGGCCTATTACTGGCCGGGTTTACTGCCCGAGGCAGAAGAATCCGCCGTCGAACAGCATCTGCTTGCGTGCGACGAATGCGGCGATCGGCTGCGGGAAGTGATCTCACTTGCCGACGGCCTCCGCAACCTGGCGCGTGGGGGAAGCCTTCGGATGGTGGTGAGCGACGAATTCCTCAGGCGCGCAGATGAGGATGGCCTGCAGGTGCGCCAGTACACACCGCCGTGTGGAGGGAGCGTTCAGTGCGCCGTGACCGCCGAGGACAACATTCTGATCGGGCGCCTGGGTGCGGACCTGAAGGGAGCAAAGCGCGTGGATCTCTTAATCTGCGACGAGCGCGGCGCGGAACAGGCCCGGATGCGGGGCATTCCCATCAATCCTTCTGCGGACGACGTTCTCATTCAGGAATCGATCACCTTCGCCAAAGCCGTGCCGACTAGCATCATGGTCATGCGCCTCCTCAACGTTGATGAAGCGGGCGCCAAAAAACTGCTTGGCGAATATACCTTCAACCACACCCGCTCTTTGCCTGGCACGGGCGCCTGGTAGGCGTCCGGCCATCCCACTCAACGCAGGTGCGAAGTCGGGGTGGTTGCCGACCATCAATTTGGTTTCGTGTTCGTCTCCTGCTGCTTGTTCAGTGATCTTCATGAAGTAGTGAAAAAACCTTTGGAAGCAGGTCTCATCCGGGAAGCGGTAAATGCCGAAAAGTCCCTCTAGTCACGGGATTTTTAGGGTTTGCGCAGAGGTCGGGTCTACAGCGTTGGCTGGTGGATAAGTCATGAACCCCTTGAGTTTTGCCGATTTGAGGTTGCTGGTTCTGCTGTGCCGGCCGGGGATGTTTGGGACACGCGAATTGTAGAGATGAAATCAGCGCGGCTTGTAGTACCACAGTACTATGGCGCAGATGGCTGGTTGGTGGTGGAATGGTGTGGGAGCCGATGCGGCTCTAACAGCCGGAGCAGACACCGGCCGAAGGTTTAGACGGGAATGTGAGTGCCTTATGTTCATGCTGAGTCACGGGATGCAAAGAATCTACGAACTGCTTGCGTTCCTGGTTGCGCTGTATTTTCCTGCTGCCTTGTTGACGTGGTTGATCATCGACAAGTTCTTTGCGACAGGCGAAAGCAACGTCCACGCTGTGCGGCAGCGACCTGGCCGAGTTCGAAATGACCCCGGTTTGGCAAACCGGTCGCGCCCGTAAGTTTGAGACTGGGTTGATGACCAGTAGACTGTCTTGCTTGGAAAGTGCGGCCTGCCACTGAGAACACGAACCTGCCAGCTTTTTCACTTTTGACAGTTGTCCATTCCGTTCCTTGCCCTCTGCACCGATCCGGTTCCGGCATGCAGGGCGCACAAGAGCGCCGGGCCCATGAACAACGTGGATTCTGGCGCGAGTTGCATTTGACCGCCCCCTGAATGTTGTATCGTCCGCGAGAGTGTGTTAAGTATGAAAAGCAGCAAGTGGATCACTCGGTGTTCGAGTTAGCAGAACCCGGGGCAGAGTTGAGCGGAGTTTCACTCGAGCTGGTTTACTGAAAAGGGAAAGGGAAGACCTACGCCAAATTGTGCAAAATGCGGGGCACTGTTGTCCGCCGATGCGGTCTTCTGCAGCGCATGTGGGTCTCCGGCGAGTGGAACTGCAGATGTCGGCGCTGGAACTGGCCGGCCTGCTAAGTCGTCGGCTCTGGAACTGCCGGGGATTGGGTTTAACGTTGCCGGGATGCTCTGTTACATTCTCTGGCCGGTGGCGTGCATCTTCTTCCTTTTGGTTGGTCCCTACAACAAGAACAAATTTGTGCGCTTCCATGCGTTTCAGGCGATCTTTCTGGGGCTTGCTGGAATCCTGGTGGCGATTGCTCTGCAAATTACGACGTCGATTCTCGCGCTGATTCCTATACTTGGATGGATTGTGGATATCTTTGCATGGATGGTCTTCTCCATTGCAATTTTGGTGCTGGTTATTTTGCTCATGTACAAGGCTTATAACGGCGAACAATATGGCCTTCCGGTGATTGGAAGCCTGGCAGCTCAGCAGTCGGACAAGACGGCATAGTCTTTTTCGCGGCTGTTCACGTGGCGTTTCCCGTGAAGGCCGCCACGTTGGTCAGGCGGCACTCCGCAACGTCCGATCTTCTTTTCGCTTGACATTTCGGCCTCAGCAGAGCAATTTAGCAAATTCTACCGAATAGCCCGTGGCTCTCCGTGCAGCGGAAGTGAGGGCATTGGTCGATAGCAATGAAAGTTCGTGTTTGTTTCCATAACCGGTGTTTTGACGGCGCTTGTTCGGCGGCGGTTTTCTCGCGTTTCTATCGTGCAGTGGTGGACCCGAACGCGGAGTTCCATTATTGCGGGCTCCTCCATCGCGCGGGCCAACTCTTTGATGGGGGCATGTTTGACGGCGATGAAAACGTCATCGTTGATTTCAAGTATTCAAGCTCGCCACAGCTCACCTGGTGGTTTGACCATCACCAGAGCGCCTTTCTGACGCCGGCCGACGCCGAGCACTTCCGTCAGGACCGAAGCGGGAAGAAATTTTACGATCCGACCTTCCGTTCCTGCACCAAATTTATTGCTCACATCGCTGCCACAAGGTTCAACTTTTGCGCCCCTGAGCTGGCGGATATGATTCACTGGGCGGACATCATTGACGGTGCGCAGTATCCCGACGCGAAGACAGCGGTTGAAATGCGCGACCCCGCCACACAACTCACTCTGGTGATTGAGGGAGTGCCCTCAAACGATTTTGTCCCTGGGCTGATTCCCGATCTTCTCTCGAGACCGCTGGCGGAAATTGCGGCGCTGCCGTGCGTCCGGCAGTTGTTTGAACAATTGTACGAAAAGCACGTGGCGACGATTGATGTGATCCGTGACCGCGCTCAACTCGCTGGGGGGGTTGCGTTCATAGACCTCTCTGACCAGGGTTTTGAGGGCTTTAATAAGTTCATTCCATACTATCTGTTTCCTGAATCGGTTTATAACGTAGCGCTCAGCCGCTCCAAAGAACGCATCAAAGTCGCAGTTGGAAGCAATCCCTGGAACCCAACCCCGAAAGACGCGAACCTGGCCAGCATTTGCGAAAGATTCGGTGGAGGCGGCCACGCAAAAGTCGCTGCGATTTCGTTACCGCCCAACGACCTCGA
>JAJYLL010000012.1 GCA_021787735.1 Acidobacteriota bacterium
ATCGCCGCGATGCCCATATGCTCGATGCTGCTGTATGCCAGGAGCCGCTTCAGGTCGCGCTGGACGAGAATCAACAGCCCGGCAACCACAATCGAGAGGAGACCGAAAATCAGGAGCAGGGTGTGTGGAAACGCCGGCCCCACCACGCGCGAGACAATGTTGTCGTAACGCAGCAGAGCATAGAGCGCACAATTCAACAGCACCGCCGACAGCAGAGCGCTGACGGGAGCCGGAGCTTCCGCGTGCGCATCGGGCAGCCAACTGTGCATCGGAACAAAACCGACCTTGGTTCCGTATCCGACGATCACGAAGACGAAGGCGAGCTTCACCAGGTGGGGATCAAGCGCCACGCGTGGAACCGCGTCTGCCAGCAACGCCCAGTCCAGCGCCGCGCTGGGGCTGATGCCCGCGCGGACCGCGGCAAGATAAAGCACGATGGTGCCGAAGAGCGCAAATGCAATCCCCACCGTGCAGACCACCAGGTATTTCCAGCCGGCCTCCACCGCGCCTTCGGTGTTGTAGAAACCCACCAGCAGGGCTGATGCCAGCGTGGTTCCCTCCATCATGATCCAGAGCAAGCCCAGATTTGCCGACAGGCAGAGGCCGAGCATCGTGAACAGAAAGAGAAAGACCAGCGCGTAGAACCAGCGGGGCGAAAAGAAGCGCTCTTCGCCCGCCTCCTGCATGTACCCCGAGCTGTAGATCAGCACCAGCCCGGTGGTCAGGCCGATGTTGATCAGGAAAAAGGCCGTTAGTCCGTCCGCCCGCAGATAATTCCCGCAGGTCAGAACCCCACGGTGATACACCTGCCAAGCAATGTCACCCAGCACGGCGAGTTCCACCGCGCCCAATACCAGAGCCACCCGCGTGGCCGTTCTGGGGTTCGCCAGGCAGAAGAGAACGCCCGCTCCGAAAATCGCGATGCCGAGAGGCCAGAGAAGAATCATTGCCTCAACCTCTCAACTTTCGCAGTTTGGAGACGTCCAAGTGGTCAAAGGTATCGCGGATGCGAAAAACGAAAAGCCCCATCAAGAGCAGTCCAATCAGCACATCGAAAAAGATTCCGATCTCTATGATCAGCGGCATGCCGAACGTGGTGGTCAACGCGGCGAGGAAGATTCCGTTTTCCAGCACCAGCAGCCCGATCATTTGCACCAGGGCCTTTCTGCGGCTGACCATCAGAAATGCGCCGGTGAGGATCAGAGCCACCGAAGCGGCCAGGCTATCTTCGGGCGCATGGACGCCGCTGGCATAGGAACGGACAGCGGCATAGGAAAGACAGATGATGCCGACCGCAACGAACACCGATTCAGCGGCGCTGGTCGCACTGATCACCTCGCGCGGCGACTGCAGCTTCTCAATCAGGCGGAAGAACGCGTAAGGGATTCCCACGACCTTCAAAAGCACGATGAGCGCCGCCACCACGTAGGCTTCCACCAACTTCTCGTGATAACCAATCACCGCAACCTGGATGGCGATAATGGCGGATTGGAGGCTGAAAAGAAGCACGTTGGTGGAAAACCGTCGTGCCGCCGCCTGAGCCAGGACCGTCAGAAACAGGAATACGGAGTAGGCGCTTAGAACTTTGCCGGCCGTCGTTTCTAAAATACCCATAATCTCTACCTCTTCATCAGGGCGGTGAAGATGACCGCCAGGGTGCCGAATGCTGCCGCCACGCCCAGAAAGTCGGGCACCGCGTACATGCGCAATTTGGCGATTCCGCTCTCGATAACAGCCAATGCGACCGCAAGGGCAAACGTCTTGGCGAGCATCGCAACGGCTGCCAATCCCAGGGCCGCGGGAGAGAAGGTCGTCGCCATTCCCCACGGAGCGAAGAGCGCAATCAGCAGACCGGCCATGAAACTGAGCTTGATGGCACCCGCCCATTCAATCAGAGCCAGGTTTGGACCGGAATATTCCAGGACCATTCCTTCGTGGATCATCGTCAATTCAAGGTGGGTGGCCGGGTTGTCCACCGGCATGCGTCCAGTCTCAGCCAATGCGACGATTCCCAGCGCCAGAAAAGCCAGCAGATGGACGGCGGAAATATTGAAAAAGTTCCGTTCCAGCGCCCACTCGGTCATGCCCACAACACTCGCGTTGGAAGCCTGGATGGCAACCGCCACCAGACCGAGCACCAGGGGCACCTCGGCCAGGCTTGAAACCAGCGCCTCACGGCTGGCGCCCATTCCCCCGAAAGCGCTGCCGCCATCCATTCCCCCTAGCGCGAGGAAGAACCGCCCGAAGGCCAACAGGTAGACCAGGAGGATGAAATCGCCGGTGGATCCGAGAAGCGCAGAGTTCGCCAGCAACGGGACAAATGCCGTCGCCAGAATGCTTGTGACGAGCAGCAGGAGCGGCGCTAGGCCGAAAATCCCTGAAGCGGACGGCGGCACCAGGTCTTCCTTGTGAAGAAGCTTCCAGATGTCCGCGTAGGGCCGCCAAATGGGCGCGCCTCGGCGGCGCTGAAGTACGGCCTTGAGCCGCCCCACGATACCGCGCAGAAGCGGTGCGCCGATGACCAAAAGGACAACCTGGAGGACGCCCAAGGCGATTGTCATCCCGCTAACCTCAGGTAAAGGAGTAACGAAACCAATGTCATAACGATGTAGAGCAGGTACACCTGAATATTGCCTGTCTGAAGGCGTCGCAACTGGTTCGCGGCTGCCACCACGCCGTCGACAAAGGGACGGTAGAGGAATCTTTCATAGGAGGTTGTGCGCACGGAATGGTAGGAAATTGACGCCGGAAAATAAGGTTGATCCTCCGGAAGCACTTCAAGTTTTCGGTCAGCCTTGTAAACCCTGCCAAAGACGAAACGGATGGGCTTGGAAAAGGAGGTTGAAGTGTATTGCATCCGGCTTGTCAGCCCCGGAAGGCCGCACGCCCAGGTTGGGGTCTGCCGTTTCGCCCTTTTCAACACGGACACGACAGCCAATAGAGCGAGAAACGCCGCCGCCACCCATGGAATCACCCTGGCGATCAGGAGCGTTTCTGGTGGCGCCGCAGGCGCTCCCACCAGGCTCTGGGCAAGAGAAACGATCGGCCTGAGAAAAGCCCCCGGCCAAATCCCAATCACCATGCACCCCGCCGCCAGCAACATCATTCCGGCGCGCATGGCCAGGGGCGCCTCGCTTGCGTGTTCTGCTTCCTGGCTGCGGGGACGTCCGAGAAAGGCTACCCCGAAGACCTTGACAAAGCAGGCCGCAGCCAGCCCGCCGATGAGGGCAAGGACCCCAACAATCAAGGGCAGAAGGGTCTGTGCGATGCTATTCGTCAGGGTCGAACCGCCGAGAAAACTTCGAAAGATCATCCACTCGCTGATGAAACCGTTAAAGAGCGGGAGTCCAATGATGGAGCAGCACCCAATCAGGAAAACCGCTCCGGTAACAGGCATCCGGCGCTGCAAGCCGCCGAGTTTTTCCAGGTCCACCGTGTGCGTGGAATCGGCAATCGCGCCGGTCCCAAGGAAGAGGAGGCTCTTGAAGAGCGCGTGATTAAGGGTGTGCAGCAGTGCCCCGGCCAGGGCCAGAGCCGCCCAAACGCGCGCGCCGTGCGCCATGAATACTAGGGAGGCGCCAAGCCCCAGATAGATGATTCCGATGTTCTCGACGCTGTGGTACGCAAGCAACCGTTTGAGGTCATGCTCGGCGATCGCGTAGAGAACCCCCAAAAGTCCTGAGACCGCCCCGGCCACCAGGACCAGATACCCAAACCATGCGGGGCCCCCAACAAGAAAATCAAAAGCGAAGCGCACAAATCCATAGACGGCGATCTTCAACATCACTCCGGACATCAAGGCTGAAACGGGGCTTGGCGCAATCGGGTGAGCCCTCGGTAACCAGAGGTGAAGAGGAATGATTCCAGCCTTCGTCCCGAATCCCGCAAAGGCCAGCAGAAAGAGCGCAATCCGGACACCCGGTGGTAGCGTTGCTCCCGCGGCCCGGATGGCGGCAAAATCCAGGCTGTGCGAGTGGGGCAGAAAAACAAGAAACGCTGCAATCACCGCGGCAGTGGCGGCATGCGTCATCAGCAGATAGATGAAGAGGTTGTGCCGGCGATCACCCGAACTCCCCTCGATCAGGATCAGACCCGCCGAGGCCAGTGACATGATTTCCCAGCAGACCAGGAATGCGAATCCGGAAGAGGCAGCGACCACCCCGGCCATAGAGGTGACAAACAGGAACAGTAACGCCCAAAGCCATTTCTGCCGCGCCGCGCTGTAATGGCGCTTTACGTATGAAACAGAGAAGAGAGCGACCGGAAGTGATACGGTGCAGATCAGGATCAGGAAAAACAAGCCCAAAGGATCGAGTGAAAAGGTGAACGGAAAGGGAGTCAAGAGGGAAGGATTCAGCTTGCGGACTTCACTGTTCAAAAGACTGTGGCCGCTGGCGCCACAGCCTGCCAGCGTTGCCACCGCCATCAGCACTGCGAAGAACCTGCTCGCTCTTTTAGATCGGGGATTGAACAGGCATCCGCCCGACGTCCTTAAGCTTTGTTGAGAGTCGAACCCCACTGTTCCACCCAATCGCGTGAGCACTCTAGGGCACGCACCTGACCTTGCGTGCCGTGAAAGAGAAACCGGCCACCCCCGCCCGACCTGCTGATCGCACTGCTTCCCCTTTGAAAGATGAGGTCAAATGCTTCAACCCTCTTTTAGCGGCAACCTCAGCCCACCGCTGTCCAAATTAGCTGTGTCAACGGTTTTGGGGGTGGATTAAGCCCTTTGACTTCATCCAGGGCATTGGCTATCTCGAAATCAGGTTCCTATCTTGGTGCTCTCCCATTCAAATTCTGACCGACCAGCCCACAGAGGCTCCAATGCCCACAAATCCCTGGAAATGGGGCGGATATCGTCCCTTTTGCAGCGCCGCCAACTGGCAAGATGGCCAGCGACAGGCAGTGGCTGTCCAAATTAGGCACATCTCGAAAGCCTAATTAGGACAAGCCTGATCTCAACTCGTGCCTACCCCTGAGAGGTACAGTCGCGAATTGCATATATAGATTTGCATATTCAAATAGCTGTGTCAAATCCCGGATTATTTCTGCCCCACACCAGCGCACTCGGAAGCTGTGCTGAGCAGGTAATATCTCGCATTAAGAATCAAAAACGGTCCTCCTGGAAAACAGGCCGGCGGTGTTTTGAAAGCGGGTAGGACTCTCATCGGTCTTGGCATCATTAACAAGTAGTCGCTTACTGTTTAACGGCGAATATGCAGTTACAATCGTTACTACTTGTGGAAGCAATCGGTAGCAATCCACTTTGACATGTAACGGCCTAACCGTGCTTTGGCTTGCCACCAAACTCCAGGTCACAAGGACGCTTTGCCGACTATACGTCAAAGTGAGCACTCAGATTGTTTGCGAGTAGCTGGCCAACCACATTGAATTCCCCGCACGCTTTGACACACTGACTGTTTGCGCCAAGGTGGCTCAAGAACTCCAGGCTGCTGGCCGATCGGCCAAATTGTTTGCCGAATTTGCCGGCGCTATACTTTCAAATGAGGTTTCACTTAAGTGGAATAACCAAAGCCGCAGGGAGAAACTCCATGTCCTGTTCCTGGACCCGCGTGAAAATCGCTTCTACCGACCTTGAGGTCGCGCCGCTTGGTCTCGCAGCTTCCTACGGTATCAAAGGTAAAGACGTCGAGCGCGCCTTCGACCGAGGATTGAACCTTTTCTACTGGGGAGCGTTGCGCGCACCCGTTTTCCCACGTCCGGCGGATTTTGGCCGGGCGCTCAAACGCGTCGCACAGCGGGGCCGCGAGAAGGTTGTTACAGTTATTCAATCGTATGCTCGTTCTCCCCATCGAATGACGACCTCTGTTGAGAAGGGTTTGAGAGAACTCAGTCTCGATTACACGGACGTACTGCTGCTGGGGTGGTGGAACCTGCCACCGCCGGAACTACTACTCGATGCCGCAGCCGGGCTCATCCACCAGGGGAAAGCACGCTACATCATGATTTCCAGCCATAACCGGCCTAGCTTCCCAGTCCTGGCCCGCGATCCACGCGTGAGCATGCTTATGATTCGCTACAATGCAGCTCATCCCGGTGCCGAGCAGGATGTGTTCCCATATCTGGCAACTCCAAGACCGGGGATTGTTGCGTATACAACCACGAGTTGGGCACAGCTTCTCAATCCCGCGCTAGTCCCGGCAGGCGAGCGCGTTCCAACCGCTGCCGACTGTTATCGGTTCGTGTTGTCGAGCCCCTACATCGATGCGTGTTATGCCGGGGCAAAGACAGGAGTGGAACTTGACGGCGCCATGCGTGCTCTGGACCTCGGCCCGATGAGGGATGAGGAACTCGCCTGGATGCGGCGCGTCGGAGCGAGTGTCCGGCAACGCACGCGGATGGGCACTCGGGGAAGGTCGATAATTGATCGCGTTGTAAATCTGGCCTCCGGCTTCGGGTTTCGCACCACCACCGAGTAGCCGCGAAAACATTAGGCAAGCCTCCGCCCTTCGACAAGGACACACATCGGACCCACGCAACCGTTCTAATTAGCCCATGGAAAGTGGGCTACCACGAAATAATCCACCTGGCTGATAAACGGCCTTCGCGTGTAAGTGCGGCACGGCAAGACAGAAGCACGACCTCCCGGCAAGGTGGAATATACGGACTTAGAAGGGGATGATCTACATAGGCCCTCGCAGAAAAAAGAGGATGCAAAGTTGGGCCCTCAGAGACTTTTTTTGAGCCCGGATCCAGCCAAAGACGAAAGCCCTCCCGTGCCGACCAGATCCGCCCTCCGTGTCCAACTTTCGACACTCGCATTTCCATCGGCAGCCGCGACCAAGCAGAACCAACCACAAAACTACCCCGGAGATCTTTTGTTCCGGTGATACCAACCAACTCCCGATGAACGGGCTTTGAATGGAACTCACTGCTGCTGGCAAGGCACTTGTTCCCTCGTTCTAAAGGGGGGAAAGTTTCTGGTGACCGCGAAATTGGCGCGGCAATAGACCCCTCACTTTGGATCTGCAATTATTGGAAAGCAGTTAATCGATTACAAGTATTTCTATATCAATTACTTAGCTACATATATTGGCTGAGGATAGCGACCGGACCCCTGTGGGAGGCGGGAATTTTAAAAATAATTCTTGACACGCTGGAATCCAACATCTATTATGGTAATCATACATGGTATGCTATTCGTAATAGATTTTCGATCCGTTTATGTGATCGTCGCCTTCGCGAATAGCATATCCGATGGTTGGCAACAAAACCGGCTTCGGTAATGTCGAACCGGTAATTCAGGAAAATCGGGAGAGGTCGTTCACGGAAATTGATGAGATCTTGAAGGGCCTTTCGCCTGAGCAACGCGAGCAGGAGAAGGGGTTGAGGTACAAGGTGTTTAAGGAGCTCAAGAAACAACGGAGGAATGAGCTTGAGCTGGGCAGGTTGGTGGCTGAACTGCCTGAAAAGGTAATCGGTGATAAACGGTTCAAAGAATATCTGGAAGTCCTCGATATTCCGCGCCGGACCGCTTACCGTTGGATGCGGATTTTTAAGGTGCTCTCTTCCCTGCCCGAGGCGATACTTCGTGCAGCCGACAAGAGGAATCTTGATTTGGGGGCAGAGAAGTTCGAGGGAGTGATCGAGAAAATTCCGGTACCTGAAAATCCTTCACGGGCCGAAGCTAACGCGTGGCTCGATGGAGTCCTGGCAAAACAGAAGGAATCGAGTGGCAAGCTGACCCACCCCCCGACCCTTCCGCCTTGACGCTGGAACAACGGCTGGAGTTGACGACTCAAGCCTATGTGAAGCACTGCCATGCCATGGAATCCGTTGCAACCGCTTATTAGGGCGAAATTCCTCTTGAGGAACAGCGCCTGGAAGTAGCTCAAAGTGCGATGGGCGTTGCGGCGGCTCAGTTGGGAATTGCCGAACCGTTTACGGTCATTCCGGATCCGAACCCTGAGGAAACAGCCCGGTTGGTAGAACGGCTCAAGGCGAGGAGGGCCGGAGAGGCAGAGGTCGAGCGGGTCGAAGAGGTCACTGTCTAGACCTGCTTGTGATGTTCGGTGCCTGCAGCACCCAGCGGATTCACCGCAACCGCTGCCGGCACCGGAGACAGATCGAAGGATTCAAAGTGTTACTCGCAAAGTTTTTGGAGGAGGGCGGAATGATATCCAACGATTCGGATAGATTCCCGCCCATGCCATAAGAAGCTATGGAAACAATTACTCCCGCTGATAGCTATCAAGTACGGAACGAAGGAGATGGAAGCACTTCTAACTTGAATATAGTCTGGGGTACGTCTGCTTCAAGCCTGGAGCCCTTCGTCGACGCCCAAGTGACGGCTGATTTTTTGTCAGTGACGCGGGCTGAGGTTCTCAAACTGGCTCGTGAGGGCAAGATTCGCAGTTACCCTTATCGGGGCATCAAGCGGCACGTTTATCGCTTTCGTCTGAGCGAGGTGAGCGAAGACTTTGAGAAGCTGGCGCGTGCTACAATTCCCGCAGCAGCCCCTGTGAGCCAGAGGAGGAAATCCAATGGCTGACAAGGCAAAAGGTTGGCTTCGCAAAAGAAGGCGGGCAGACGGCATGATGTGGCTCTGGTGTCATCAAAAGCTCAGACCCAGTGACGGGAAGATAGTTGAGAATTCTGTTCCTCTCGGTCTGGTTTCTGAGATTGGAGATGACCCGTCCGCCGCCTGGATGAAGGTTGGCTCGCTGAAGTTGGTAGAGAAGTACATTTCCAACCCCGGCAATGCCCAGCCCACTTTTGGCTGGCTTGCTAACCACTACATCAAACATGGACTTCCCTTCAACAAGCGGAACGGTCATCGCAAGGCGAAGGGAACAATTTATTGTTACCAGCACGATTTGGACGAGTTCATTCTTCCCCGCTGGCAGGACGAAGTCGCCGCCGGCATCAAGCCGCTGGCGATCCGTGACTGGCTATACGCCCTCCACGATGGGGACGACTATGATTGGCAAACTGTCTCCAAAATAAAAATGGTGATGGGGCAGGGGTTGGCCCATGCCGACGCTCATGATCTGGAAACCTGCCGCAATCCCATCAGCAAGGTATGTGTGCCGGGGTCTGAAGACGAGGACAAGGAAGTCCGCGTTCTACAGCCCCAGGAGACGTGGCAGGTTGTATCATGGCTCGAAGACCCGGAGCGGGCGTTGGTGTTACTGATTGCGGCCACGGGAGTCAGGATAAGCGAGGCCCTGGCTCTTCAATGGAGGCATGTGAGGTTCGGCGATAGCGTTATCCGGATCGAGCAGGCTTACCGGCTGTCTGAGATCTCCACTACCAAAACCAAATCGTCGAAGGCAAATGTTCCCATGTGCGAAGCTCTGGCGGAAATCCTCCAAAACTGGAGGAGCCAGAGCCCGTACCACAGGGACAATGATTATATGTTTGCCAGCGACAGGCTCAGCGGCAAGAAGCCTCGCACCGGGCAAATGATCAACCGCTGCTATCTCAAACCCGCAGCAATCGCAGCGGGGATCATTCAACCCGATAACAGGTTCGGGTTCCACTCGCTGCGGCACAGCAAGCCAGATATCACGGCCGGGACGTACATCCACGGTGTTCCGCAGGACAACCTCATAGCACAGGAACTGTACATGGCTGCGATGATGCAGCAGGAGAGCATAACGCAACGAAGCAGAGACTCTCTGATGAAAGCGAGGCCAGCGTCGAATTCGGTTCAATAGCCGCATCGGGCTGGTTATCGGGTTGAGATGGAGATGGAAGAGGGAAAAGGGCTTACTAACTTTTAGAAAACAGATGGTAGGCCCGAACGGACTCGAACCGTTGACCTCTACCGTGTCAACGCTGCGTTAATTGGTTTTACAACAACTTA
The DNA here is from genome assembly GCA_021787735.1 of Acidobacteriota bacterium. Classification (GTDB taxonomy): domain Bacteria; phylum Acidobacteriota; class Terriglobia; order UBA7540; family UBA7540; genus SCRD01. The sequence continues at coordinate 9,830 of JAJYLL010000012.1, forward strand.
CAAGACCGCGGGGACTGCCAAAGTTCGCGGAAGTCGTACAAGACATCGATTTTTGTGGGTTGGGTTGTGGGTTGGGATCTCCCCTGAGATCCCGGTGTTTTCGCGTCAACATGTCAAGTTTTATTGCATAAAAACTTGACTTTTGGGATGGTTCGCGTTCTGGTCCGCGGCACTTGATGGGATGGCAAGCCAACCGTTCCCTCAAAGATCAGCCTTTGCCAGTCGGCGCAGAAAGCTCTCCTTGGCGGCGTGGGCTTGGCGAAGTTCCTCCAACGTTGATTGGAATGCCGCAACACGTTGCTTGCGGACGGCGAGATCGCGCAGGTCGATCAGTAAGCCGACCGCCTTGTCGTATTCGCCCGGCTGCCGCCTCTGGATAAGTGCTGTGATGCGTTCCCAAGTCTCTGCTTCGCGTTTCTCCAGTTGGTCCAGATAGCGCGCCCGCTCGGCCTCCGCCTTAGCTTTCTCCCGCGCCGCTTCCGCTTCCCGTTTGGCTTCGAGTCGTCGGGTCTTCTCTTCCGTACGCGCCTGAGCCGCAGCCAGTAAATCACGGACGGTGCGGCGTTGAATCGCGGTGGCAGCGTGCGAAGTTTGTTGCGCTGCCTGCCGCTCGAAGCACCGCAGAAGTTCGATTCGCCAACCTTCACCGGCTTGCAATGCCGCGGTTACCAGCAGATTGTCCTTTTCTTTCGCGGGCAGACCTTGAATCCACTCCGCCAATTCCTCCCGGCCCGGGCCCGCACTCCGTGGGGCAGAAGCCGATGCGGCAATCTCAATAAGGTCCTCGTCGATTCCCAGAAACTCGATCAGAGCGTGGAGCGGAGCTGACAGTTCACCCAAACCAGCAGGCACCGGAGGTTCCAGTTCGTCTTCATCAAACTCCTCGCACTGTACGCTAAGAAGCCATCCGAGATAAAGACAGCGGAGGTCGCCCCGCAGCAGGTCGGAACGCAACGACAGCAGGGAGCCCATCCAGCTGCTGCCGTCGTCCCAGTCATCGTCACCCTCCGACTCGCTTTCAAATCCGATAATCAGGTATTTGCCGGCTTTTCGCACCCACGTAGCTTCGCCAGGAAGTAGTGCTTTGAGCTGCCGGTAGTCGGCTAATCCCTGGGGAAGGCGGAGACAGAACCGGTGCGTTCCCCAATTCGCCACATAAACAAAGGCGTCGAAATACTTCTCCAGCAGCTTGAGGGGGTCGGCCTTCAAATCTCCCCACTCGTAGTGGTTGGTAAAACTCGTGGAAGTGATCTCAGCACGCGTGGAAATGGACCGCAGTGCAGCCATCTCCGCCTTGGTCAGTGCCCGGTCCACCGCCCGAAAGTCGTAATACTGGTATTCGCTCATTCAGAACCCCTTGTGCCAGTGATGATACGCGGTGATCCACTCCGCGCCTGCTGGGGCGGGCGTGGGCAACGGCAGATCAAGAATTCCGATTTTCTGCCGGACGTTGCCACAACGGCAGATCGCCACGATCCGGCCATCCCGCGCCATATCAATCTTCTCTACAACCGCACCGGCGCCGAGAATATTCACCGGGAAAGGCAGCGCCAAATGTTCCTGAATCATCACGAGGAAGCCGCCGGCCTGCTCCTCTTCTGTATAGGCATCCACCACCGCCTCCTCGATCATCCCCTTCAGTCTCGCCTTGCTGACTGGGGGAAGATGGGGCTTCGGTTTCCGCACACCCATGGGAACCTCCACGACTGGCTTGAGGTTCTGTTATGCCATATCTCTACGCTTTGTGTCGCCCAACTTCAGTTTTCGCCAGCGATTTCGATTGTGCTTGGAACCCCCGGGAGATACGAATGTAGAATAGGGTTGTGGACACCGCTACCCCATTGCCAGGTTTGCCGCAAGGTGGCGTGGACCAGCGATCTCCCGTCGAGGCCAAAATCGCGCTCTTCCGTTCGCTGTTTCGCGGACGTGAGGATATTTACCCGCACCGCTTCGAAAGCCGCAAGACGGGCAAGGCTGGCTATTCGCCGGCGTGTGGTAATGAATGGGTCCAAGGAATCTGCGAAAAGCCCAGAATCAAATGCTCCGAGTGTCCCCACCAACGCTTTCTTCCCGTAACTGATGCGGTGATTCGCTGGCATCTTTCGGGTCAGGATAATGATGGCCGTCCTTTCGTCATGGGTATCTATCCCATGCTGCTGGATGAAACCTGTTTCCTGCTGGCCGCCGATTTCGACAAAGCAACGTGGCAGGAGGATGCCGCAGCTGTCTTGCAAACCTGCCGCCAGATGGGCCTACCCGCAGCGCTGGAGCAATCGCGGTCGGGAAGAGGTGGCCACGTTTGGTTCTTCTTTGACGAAGCCGTTCCTGCCACTTTGGCGCGCAAGTTGGGGGCGCACGTCTTGACGGAGACCATGGAACGTCGCCCCGACATCGGTCTGGATTCCTACGACCGTTTCTTTCCCAATCAAGATACTCTACCGCAAGGAGGCTTCGGCAACTTAATCGCCTTGCCGTTACAAAAGCGGCCGAGGAGATCGGGCAATAGCGTTTTCCTGGATGAGGAATTTGCTCCGTTCCCTGACCAGTGGGAGTTCTTGTCCTCGATCCGCAGGATTGGCCGTGGCGAAATCGAGGAAAGGGTACGCCTCGCTGAGGCCGGGGGAAAGGTTGTTGGTGTCCGGCTAGCGCCTGAGGGTGATGAAGTTGAGGCGACGCCGTGGATGATTCCACCATCCCGACGGAAGAAGGATGCTCCAATCGTTGGGCCACTGCCAAAAACTTTGGAGCTCACCTTGGGAAATCAGGTCTACATCGCGAAAGAGGGACTGCCCCCGGCCCTCCGCAATCGCTTGATCCGGCTTGCCGCGTTCCAAAACCCCGAGTTCTACAGAGCGCAGTCCATGAGACTCTCGACCTATGACAAGCCTCGAATTATTGCCTGCGCCGAGGATTATCCTCAGCACATTGGACTGCCGCGCGGCTGCCTGAATGAACTGCTTCAAACCCTGTCAGATTTGAACATCAAAGCAGTGATTCGGGATCAGCGCAACCCCGGCCGACATCTGGAGGTAACATTCCAGGGTGAACTGCGGCCCGAGCAAGCCATCGCCGCCCAAGCCATGCTTGCCCAAGATACAGGGGTACTGGCCGCCACCACCGCGTTCGGAAAGACCGTCGTGGCCGCGTGGCTGATCGCTCAACGCGGCGTTAATACGCTCGTATTGGTGCACAGACGGCAATTGCAACAGCAATGGGTTGAGCGACTTTCCACCTTCCTGGGAATACCGGTTCGGGGCATTGGCCGGATCGGTGGTGGCCGCAAGAAGCTCACCGGCCAGATGGACGTCGCAGTGATCCAAAGCTTGGTCCGAAACGGCGTCGTCGATGATCTGGTCGGCGACTATGGGCACGTCATTGTTGACGAATGCCATCATCTTTCTGCCCAGAGCTTTGAGCTGGTTGCACGTCAGGCCAAGGCAAAGTTCGTCACCGGCTTATCGGCGACTGTCAGCCGCAAAGACGGACAACATCCGATCATTTTCATGCAGTGTGGTCCTGTGCGATACCGCGGTAATACGAAACAACAGGCGGCGGCTCACCCCTTTCAGCATACGGTGACGGTTCGCCCGACCGACTTTCGCCCACTGCGACCGGCCAATCCTAATGTTCGGCAACAATTCCAGGAACTCTATGAGGAGCTGATTGCCGATGAAGAACGTAATCGGCTTGTACTCCAGGACGTGCTCCAATCCGTTCGTGAGGGACGTTCGCCGCTGATACTGACCGAGCGCAATGAGCACTTGGATTCTTTGGCCAAGCAGTTGGAACCTGAGGTACGACATCTGGTGGTGCTCCGAGGAGGGATGCGCAAAAAGGAACTTGATGCGATCTCCGCCCGCTTGGCCGCGATTCCCACGGAGGAGGCCCGTGTGATCCTTGCCACCGGTCGTTTCGTGGGCGAGGGTTTCGATGACGCCCGGCTTGACACCTTGTTTCTGACTCTACCCATCTCGTGGCATGGGACCATCGCGCAGTACGTCGGCAGGTTGCATCGCCTTTACGACGGCAAGCGCGAAGTCCGTGTGTACGACTACGCCGACCTCAACGTACCAATGCTAGCGCGGATGTTTGATCGCCGCTGTCGCGGCTACGAGGCGGTTGGTTATAGGATGCAGCTTCCGGGTAGTGCCGTGCCCGGCTGGCCGGCGGACGTGCCGCTTCCCACCGATCCCGAGTGGAAGAGCCAATACGCCGCCAGCGTGCGTCGCTTAGTGCGCGATGGCGTAGACTCTCTTCTGGCGAACCTCTTTGTCGATGTTGCCGTAGTGCCATCTCCTGATGCTGAGGGCGCCAATCGAGCGCGAAGCGCCAGCGAAGCATTTCTATTTAGCCGACTCGAAACGTTGGCCGCGACAACCGGAAGGTTTCGTTTGAACGCAGAGTTGCCGATTTCATTTGATGGCTGGGGCCGAATGGAGGTCGATCTGCTTTGCGCGACATCTCGAATTGCCATCGAATTGGACGGTGGGCAGCATTTGGGCGACGCGGACGCGTACCGGCGAGACCGTCGTAAGGATGCCTTGCTTCAGGAGAACGGCTATCTGGTCCTCCGGTTTCTCACCGAGGATGTCGGTAGGTATTTCGATCAAGTGCTGGATGCCATTTTGCGAGCTCTATCCCATCAGGAATCCAAAACCTTCTAAAAGTTATGGTCAGGAAGTACGTAGAGATTGGTCGGCCCCTGAATTGGTTCCATTTGCCTGAAAGCACCAGTAATTAACAGGAGGGTTGCTCAGAACCACAGCTCAGAAGTACTGCAAACGTCCGGGCTTCAGAGTATAATGCAGAGCTGTGAACCTCGTCGAAGCTCTTCGTAAACCGGAAGGAAAAACCCTCGAATACAAACGCGACCTATCTTCGCCAGACGGCCTGCTGAAGACCCTGGTCGCATTTGCCAATACGGCCGGGGGTATTCTGGCAATAGGTATCGAAGACAAGATCAGGCGTGTGACGGGCGTTCGTGACGTACTGGAAACCGAGGAGCGGTTGGCTAACTTAATCGCTGATTCGATCAAGCCGCGACTGGTTCCCGATATCGAAGTCGTGCCATGGCGAAAAACTCAGGTGTTAATGGTACAAGTATACCCAAGCCCTGCGCGCCCCCACTACCTCGAGCGTCTTGGCCCGGAGGCAGGCGTTTTTGTTCGGTTGGGATCCACGAACCGGCGTGCCGACGAGGCGCAAATCGACGAAATGCGGCGATTTGGCCAGTCCGAATCGTTTGACGAGCAGCCCATCCCGGATTTGAACTCGGAAGTGCTCGACTTCCGAGCAGCTTCCGAGCTGTTTGCACCCGTCCGGAAACTGGCGCCATCTGCATTTCGCAACCTCCGAGTCACTACCGAACTCCGCGGACGTGAGGTTCCGACCGTCGGCGGATTTCTCCTTTTTGCCAGGAATCGATTTAATCGCTTTCCTGACGCGTGGTTGCAAGCTGGTCGTTTCGCCGGAAGGGACCGGACGAGGATCTTGGACTCAAGCGAAATCCGGGGCTACCTGCCACACGCTGCCGATCACGCCATCGCGTTTGTGCAAAAGCATCTGAGCCGCGAAGCAGTCATTAAAGGGGCGCACCGCATCGATCGCTGGACGGTTCCGATGATTGCCCTTCGCGAGGCCATCATCAATGCCATCGTGCACGCGAACTACGCAGAAAAAGGCGCGCCCATCCGGGTCGCGGTGTTCGATGACCGCATCGAAGTGGAGAATCCCGGCATCCTGCTTTTTGGCCTGACCATTGAGGACATTCGGAAGGGAGTATCGAAGCTGCGCAACCGAGTGATCGGCCGCATCTTCCATGAACTCGGCCTCATTGAGCAATGGGGGAGTGGGATTCAGCGCATGACGGCGGCATGCGAGGATGCAGGGTTGTCCACTCCGATCCTTGAGGAAATTGGAAGCCACTTCCGCGTAACACTCTCCACCATACAGACAGGGCCTATTCGCACTGATCCGGTGGATCAATCGATCCTCCACCTTCTCGAAGATGGCCTTGGCCGTTCCACAGCGGAAATCGCCCAGACCATTTCCCTCTCTCCGCGCGCGACGCGGACCCGCCTGTCTGATTTGGTGAAACGAGGCCTCATTGTTGAAGTGGGTACTGGACCCAAAGACCCCCGGCGGCAGTACTTTCGAGCTGAGAGATAAGACGACGTCACGATCACTCGAATGACCTGTCGTCGGCCACGTAGAGTTCCCCCCCCCACGAAACTCACAACGAATTCCACCATCTACCTCCTTTGACCGAGTCTGTCAGAGTTGAGATGGTAACCCATCCCCCACTTGGTTCCTGAAACGAATGAGTCCTAGCGCCCAACAGGGTTCCTCTGACACCCTGCGGAGGGAGGGCGCAGCGATGCGAGAATACTGCCAACGCGGTTGTATCAGACGTACCCATCGTAAATCAGGTCCGGATTGTTGGGAGTTCCTCTGGCGTGAAAACGACGAAACCGGAAAGCGCATGCGCCGGACGCTCGTGATCGGAACGGTCGTAGAGTTTCCGACCGAAGACTCAGCCCGGGCGGCCGTTAATGGACTGAGAATCCATATCAACCAGAACCGGGTTCGTCGACGTGAGCAGACGATTGATGTAGCGGACTTGGTGGATCACTACGTCCAGACCGAGCTTTCGGATAATGCTGACTGGTACTCGCCCGCAACGCGACTTATTTATCAGCAGTTTCTCAAACGATGGGTTCGGCCGAAGTGGGCCGACGTTAACATCTGTGATGTCCGGACTATTGCTGTTGAACAGTGGCTGAGACAGCTAAGACGTGCTGATGACATCCCTCTGGCCAACGCTACGAAGGCGAAGATTCGCAATCTCATGAGCGTTCTTTTCAACCACGCTATCCGTTACGAATGGCTTGAACAGGGAAGGAATCCCATTACCCTCGTCCGTCAGAGCGCCAAGCGCATGCGGATTCCCGACGTGCTGGAGCCTTGTGAGATCCAAAGCCTTTTGGCACAACTGCGATCATGCTTTCGCTGGATGGTGCTTCTGGATGTAACGACGGGACTCCGACGCAGCGAACTTTTTGCGCTGAAGTGGAGCGATGTGGATTTCTCCGGCTTGCGCCTCGAAATCCGGAGATCGATTTATATGGGATACGTCGGCAACTGCAAAACCGAGGCATCACACAATTCAGTCCCCTTGGACGAGCGCGTTGCGGCTGATCTCTGGTTGTGGAGGGAGGCAACGCCGTACCGGCAAGCCGACGACTGGATCTTTGCGAGCCCTCATTCGCAAGGGAAACACCCGTTCTGGCCAGACGCCGTGTTGCAAAAGGTCATTCGTCCCGCGGCCTTGCGGGCTGGAATTAGCAAGAGAATTGGCTGGCATACATTTCGCCACACGTTCTCGACGCTGCTTATTGCCAATGGCGAGAATGTGAAGGTCGTTCAAGAACTCATGCGTCACGCCAGCAGCCGTTGCACACTGGAGGTCTATTCGCAGGCGCAGATCAAAGCAAAGCGGCAAGCCCAGCAGCGTCTCGTCCGGATGATTCTCGCGGACGAGGCTGATAAGCTGGCCCCCGCGATTCAGGGCCACTCACAGGTCGACATGGAGTGAATGCAATCACCGAGGTGGGGTGTTATGGCGTGGGCGGTTCAAAGGATTCACGAACTTAGGTGCTTATTGGAGCAATGTGGAGCAACACGAAAAGGTGGCATTCTGGGTAAGCTGTTGAAAGCATTGGTAGGCCCGAACGGACTCGAACCGTTGACCTCTACCGTGTCAAAAAGTGACAACAGCGATGATACGCAACAGTATGCAAAAGGTTAATGGCACCTTGAGCTTAGGCGCATGTTTACTGGGTTTCTTCGCTTGCGGCATTTGACGGCATTTTCAGGCATACACAAGCCTGTTGCGTCACAAAACACGTCACAATTCGCGAATACGTTAGGGCTTGGCTTCGTGCAGGTGGTTCCCGCTGCCTCAGCCCTTCCGATGCCTCAGAAGCCAATTCTGTGCGAAGACGGCCCACTCCAGGCGCGTAACCTGTGCGCGATTCTAAAAGCAACCGGACGGGTTGTGACCGCAGCAATGAATGAGAGGGCAATGGCGAATAAACCAGACTTCCATCCCGAGAGAACGAAAGCGCCGACTAAGCACGCAATCAACAGTACACTCAGAACTGCGTCAATATGGTGCTTCTTGGAACCATTCAGATAGCCATTGAGGACTGTAAGGAACGCTATAACGATCAGAGCGGAATACAGTAGATATATCACTCCTGCCTCTGTGACTTTCGACGAAATTGGATCGAACATTACCAAAGAGCCGCAAGGCAGTCAATTACAAAAGCTCGCATTCGAGCGTCAGAGCAACACTGAATCCCAAGACCTTGGTTCTGGCTATTCGCTGATCTTTTTCTTCAGGCTCTCAGCATGCGAATTCTAGTGTTATAATCCGCGACAACGGCTTGCCTGCTGAGTCGCAGGAGAGACTATGCTAACCCAGCGACGCGTATTTCAAACCACACTGGCAGTTTTGTTTGTTTGCTGTGCTGCCTTGGGCAGTCAGGAACAGAAACAAACCCCGAAAGCGGGACCGAATCTAGGGCAGCCTGCCGGGCCTGCATTCGGACAGGGATGTCCCCTGACCGAGGAGATCATAGCCGACGAGGGCTTGAGTCACAAGTATGGAGGTGCGTATCAGAAGACTCTTTCCCCACAGAAACTGTTCAGCTGTGTCTCAGTGTCCGTCATGGTGGTGCAATCGTTGGACGCTAAGGGGTCCGTGATTGCGTTTGGGAGTGGCGTTGTAATCGGGTCAGACCACGTTATAACGAACCGGCATGTGATCGAGCAAGGCGTGAGTTTTCGCGTGGCGCATGGGGGCAAGGAGTGGCCCGCGAAGGTAATCCGCGTTGATCCTGACCACGATCTTGCTGAGCTATCGGTGCCAGTGTTACCTGCTAATGCCGCTCCGGTCGTCACACGAGATTCATCCACTCTTGGGGTCGGCGAGAAAGTCTATGCCATCGGCGCGCCGGAAGGGTTGGAACTGACAATCTCCGAAGGTTTAATTTCCGGCCTTCGGGACTTTGGCAAAGGCAAAGTCATCCAAACCTCTGCCGCGATTTCACCCGGTTCGAGCGGTGGTGGACTATTCGACGCCCAGGGGAGGCTAATAGGCATCACCACGTTTTACCTGAAGGAAGGCCAGAGCCTCAATTTTGCCTTGCCAGCAGAGTGGACAGTTACGCTTGAACACAAGACTACCGGGACGGCAACAGCTACCAGCAAACACAGCCCGAAGTTCCAGGCACTACTGTGGCGTGAGATCGGGGATGCGGCTGCCAATTCTGGAAAATACGGCGTTGCTTCCAATGCCTATAAAGAGGCGATCAGTGTGATGCCGAATGATTATGTTGCTTGGGCAGGATTGGCCACTGCTTATGTCGGTCTCAGAGATTTCAAGAAGGCGATTAGCGCGTTCCATGAAACCCTAAGATTAAGGCCCAATGGGTTAACTTGGCTACTTCTGAGCATGGCCTACCACGACGCTGGCGAGTATGGGAAGGGAGTACAGGCCGCACAACAAGCTGTTCGACTGAAGCCCGATTTCCCGAACGCGTGGCAAGTCTTGGGTTCGGGCTACCTCCGGCTTGAACAGTACGACAAGGCAGTGAATGCTGAGCAGGAAGCTTTACGATTGAAGCCTGATGATGGCGACGCATGGCAGGACTTGGGTGAGGCGTATCTACAGCTTAAGCAGTTCAATAAGGCAGTAAGTGTCGAGCAGCAAGCCGTACAACTAAGGCCGGACAGCGCGAGAGCGTGGCAGTTGTTGGGGGTCGCCTACTTTCTGCTCCGCCAATATGAAAAGTCAATCAGTGCACTGCGAAAAGCAGTCCAGCTTGATCCGAAAGACCCGCAGCTTTGGTACGGGCTAGGTCTCATTCTGTGGGCGGATAGCCAAAAGTCGGAGGTAATCAAGGTTTACAAAAAACTGAAGACACTTGACCCGAAATTGGCCGAAGAATTCTTTCAGCAAGCAGTTCTGCCTTAACCTATCACGCTTGCTTGACCCAGAATCGGGGTTCTTATACCAAACATACTGAAAACCCAATAAGACAAAACCCTTCTTAAAAGAAAAAGCGTAATTCAGGAACCCCAGTGGTTTCTGTTGGTTGAAAATTGACATGCAGCGAAAACTTCAGCATCTTCCAGCGAAAAGCGCCGGTTACGTGCAGCGAAAATTGCCGCATATCGCTTTTACCATGGAACAGGAACCGGACCACTCAGGCAGGTTTCATGTCGTTGCTTGGTTCTGGATCGTACTGGCATGATGGATTGCCACTCTGTCGAAGCGTACACGACATAGGTGTAAGGTTTCGTCCTTCGGTCAACTGAGATCATGCGCATTTCAGATAAGAGCGCATTCACCTCATGCGCCTGCCGGGGAGAAATTCCGTCCAGCCGCTCAAGCTCTTCTAAGGTGAATTGAAATTCGTTTTTCTTTTTGAGATTTGCAAGGTAACGAATCGTTGCGTACCTCTTGAACATGGCGCCAGTCATGCGGTCTGCGAAACCCGGCCGATAGATCGCATACGGAACGTTGAACCAGGTCTCAAGAGGAAAAATCAGACGCGGGTTGTCTCTGCCTCTTCGATTCACATTCCCTCAATTCTCGTACAAGAAAAATCTGACTTCTTCCCTGGTGGGATATCCATCCCAGGATCGGGCTAGTTTGGGTTTCCTAAGCCGCACTGGTCCCAAGACCCTTCCATTGGTGTAATGCGCACGTTCAACGGGGTGCGAGCTCCCATTGCAGCGTTGAAAAGAAAAGAGGCCGCTTGCAGAGATCCCGCTTCTAAGACACGCAACAAGTAGTAGGGGTTGCGACGGAATACGTCATGACTCTTATTGTGTTGCTGCGCGCTCCGATGGGTCAAATCGCAGCAGTGGCGGCAACGGTAGGTACCACCAGCCCGAATGGAAAACAATTTCCGGACCTGCCGCCCGCAGTAAAGGCAGAAGAAATACCAGCGGGTTCCACACGATTGCGGCCTGGAAACAATCGTGGTCGGCTCGTGCTGGAGTGTGCCGTCGCTCTGTGCATAGAGGATTTCAACGTACTTGCAATCCAGCACGTCCGTTGCCCGCAAGAAATAGACGACCGTCTTCTCGCTTCCCGTGTATGGGTCATTCCACTGTATCCGGCCGGCCTCATGCAAGAGCAATCCCGCACTAATCCACGCATCCAGGTCGAAGACAGAACACTCCTCGACTTGCCTTTTCCGAGGTGTCCATCCCCATCTTGAACTCCCATGCCCACCCATATTTACCTTAATCGTGCCGTTTTGGGCTATTCAGCTTTGCGTTCGTACCCACTCTCTGTCCCTCCAGGTCTATCTGAATCCTGAAAATCACTGTAATTCTGTTCTTCTGATAGTCCTGTAAATCACTGTTTATCGGTCAGGATGACTCCAACTTGGGCGAGTTGATCCAGGAGTTGCGGGATAATTCTTCCCCAAATGGGGTCCTTCTTGGCCGCCGAGAGTTGCTTCAGCTTTTCACGGGAGAATGCATCCGAATCGCCGATCACCGCAATGCTCTCGATAATGACAGGTGCAGGCTTAGGATTCCAGGCCACAAGGCGAAAGCCTGTTGGAACAATCGGCATGACATGACGCTCTTTGAGTTCTCGGCGAATCTCGTCTCGCCTAGCTATCAGGTCCGTTATCAGGGGCGCGGCATCCCCGGAGAGATCGTAACGGATGAGATCCCCATCAAGAGCAACAATACCTCCGCGGATTCGAATCGTGTCCAGTAATTCACTTGCGCGCATAATCACAATGCCCCACGTAGCATCGTTAATCGGTCACCACGAACTCGGTACTCCCTGGCGCGCCTTGCTGCATGGGAATGCTCGCGCGTTACCTCCAAGACTCCATCTTGAACGCCCCATACTCGCCAATCTGAGACCGTCATAGGGCGCACTCCAAGAAGCTCTCCCCATCGCTCGACGCCGATACTGATTTCCGGGTGTCCGCACAATCGGCAAAGCGCAGCGCACACCGAAAGGAACCGGGCATAGCCTTTGGTACGTTCGCGCGGCGGTGCAGCGGGATTTTCATTGGCCTCACGAAGCGCAACGTCAAGCAAGGTTTCGTCTGGCAGGTAGAAGACTTTATCCCACCCACGGGCCCAGGCTACCGCAACGTCTTCCTCACCCAAAAGGCGACTGTCTGCCTCCATAAACGCTTTGATTTCCACAGCCTGCTGAACCAGATTCCAAGACTCGATGCCGTCAAGGTTCTGCAAGAGCGGATGTGCCTTGGATTGGCGCACTACGTGCCAGAGCGGGCTCCACCACGGCTCACCGGCCCCCAGTTCCGGCTCACTGTAAGACTCAAGAGCTTTGTAGATAAACCTGGAAAGCTCATCTAGTCCGGATGTGCGGTGGGAATGTGAAGCAGCTTTGTTCATGGTGATAACCTATCGTCAACTACTTGACCTGGCCGCTGAGGCCTTGAGCGCAAGCCCGGTCAATTTCGCTCATGGGTACCATGACCCGTCGCGCTATGGGAACCGCCCTCAGTGCCCCGGTGCGAATGAGACGCCTGATCGTGTCTTTACTGACTCCAAGAACCGTCGCGGCTTCTCCGATGCTCACTAACTGTTTATCCATTCCTGCAACCTCCAGCACAAAGAAAGAAGTTGACTACAATTCGAGAGTATGCCAGTATGAGCTAGAAGTCAACAGGAGTTATATACAGTTATGAACTCTAGCACACCGGAAACGCTTAACGCTCTAGCACGGCAGGTTGATCGGGCTAGGGTAGAACGGTTCTTGGAAGAACTCCTGAATCTGGAGTTCGAAAGTGAGCAGGCTCGGTCCAGATTCGAGAAACGTTACGGTGATCTCATGCCCACCAACATCGTATTCAGGCTCGATAAGTGGGAGAGCATTGCAATTAGTTCGGACAGCCAATTCGGAACGCTGCGTCGCCTGCGTATGCACCTTGCAGAAACGTGGCGGGCACCAACTGTCCTGGCGCGTCAGATCAGCCTTGTAAGAACAGTTGGCAGGTACTGGGAGACACATGAAGAGCCACGACCAGTAGACCGGGCCGTCCACGGTTACAACGAGGATTACTGGGCTAAACAGGAAACTTCTAGAATAGACGGTTTCTCCCTGGTCCTCTTAAGGGCTTTGGATCTCGTGGACTTGATGCGTTACTGCCCGAACCCTTCGTGTCCAGCGCCCTACTTCATTGCCAAGAAGGGACGACAGAAGTATTGCTCTGATGCATGTGCTTTACCGGCGCAGCGCCAGTTCAAGAAGTCATGGTGGGCCGAACACGGAAAGGAATGGAGACAAAAACGCAAAGCCAAGCAAGCTCGAAAGTCTAAGCGGGCAAAAAAGGGGGGGGAATAGCATGGCACTCTGGCAGAGGGGAAAATGGTTTTGGGCAGATTTCAGCGTCAATGGCTTGAGGTATCGCGTGCCGCTAAAGGATAGCCGGAGTCGGAGGATTCCCGCAGATGAGGGCCACCGCGAAATGGCCGCTCGCGCCGAAGAGCGTGAAATTCAGAAGGCGGAAAGAGGGCAAGTGGCCCCGCAGAAGGAACGCTTTGGACGGTTGCCCTTGACTGAGGCCGCCGACGCCTACCTTGCCAGCCGCCGTCTGGAATTGGCCCCTTCCAGCATGGTGGAAGAAACCGACCTTGCGGCCCGCCTGAAGGAATATTTCAAGGTCAAGCGGCTGTCAGCAATCAAGACAGAAAACGTTCTGGCCTATCGGGAATGGCGGGCCAGCAACAAAGTGGGGCCAGCCCTCATCAACATGGAAGTGGGTTGCCTGCGGCGCATTCTGAAAAGGGCCAAGCTCTGGAACGTTGTCGGGGCCGACATCAAACCCCTGAAGGAACCGGAGAGCATTGGCCGGGCTTTGACGTTCGAGGAAAAGACCCGCCTCTTTAAGACCGCTGCGCAGAAACCGGAATGGGAAACGGCCTATCTTGCGGCCACTCTTGCGGTGAGCACTACGGCGCGAGGATGTGAACTGCGGGCCTTGCAGTGGCGCAATGTGGATTTCATTGGCCGAACGCTTGAAATTCCCAAGAGCAAAACCGCTGCCGGGGTTCGGATTGTTCCCCTCACGCCAGAGGCTTATGACGCCTTGCTGAAGCTCCACCGCCGGGCGCAAGAGTTCGGGACAGTTGACCCCTCACACTACGTTTTAGCCGCCTTCCGGCCCAAGTTCGAGCTTGAGCATGATGAGGCCGGCAAACTGACTCCCAAGGGTATGAGCCTTGCCCAATTTGACCCGACCCGGCCCGTGGGTAGCTAGCGCACAGCATGGCGAACCCTGACTAAGAAAGCAGAGCTTCCGGGGTTCCGCTTTCACGATTTGCGGCACACGGCAATATCGGCCCTAGGGGAAGCGGGTGTACCTGACAGGGTGATTATGGATATTGCCGGCCATGTCAGCATGAGGATGCTCCGGCGCTACTCACACATTCAGCTTGAAGCCAAAAGAGCAGCAATACAGGCCCTCTCAAACCGCCCGCAAAACGCCACTTCAGAGGGGGCCAATGTCACAAAACACGTCACAAAACAGGGTGAAGGGGGCATGGTACCGGGGCAAGTTATTGAAAATAATGGTAGGCCCGAACGGACTCGAACCGTTGACCTCTACCGTGTCAATCAACAGATTATAGACTTTACAACAACTTACAGACGCTCACAGGTGCTGCTAACTCCGCTAAGTGCTTGTAAGTTCGTTCAGCATCGGGTTGGACATCGGGCTGGAAGCCGTCCTTTTTCTCCTTCGATTCCGCACGGGAACGGTGAAAGGCTGCTCCCGACCATGAACTTCGTGATTGGCTCCGTTCGGTGTCCGAGGGAGGCAGGGCTCCCGCCTTCGTACTCACCATCTCCGGGGCGGCCCTTATCGTCTGTCGACCCGACTACGAATTGTTCGAACATTTTGCAGCCTCGACATTAGTCCATCCAGCGTGAAAGGCCTTATCCTTACGGTGGCACAGGGTTCCAAATCCTCCGGCTTTACACTGTTTCCTACAATCTTTTGTCTTGGTCGAGCAATAAGTATGTACTCCATATTGCTTCAGCATATCCAGAATCTTAAGGGCTGGATGTCCGTGCTCATTTTCCCCAACCGGGATATATGCAGTGCTGGGACGCCACCGTTTGATTAATTCCTCGTCCAATCCTGTCTCGCTGCCGTGATGTGGGACTTTGAGAAAAGTATATTGTTTCCCTACCGTGACTTCTTTTAACACGCTTGCACCCGCGTCGCTCCCCATCAGAGCATACGGCTTTCCTTTGTACTGAAGCTCTATCACGATACTGGAGTCATTCTCAAGAGATGTTTTGGGAGCCTCTGCTTTCGCAGTCGGAATACTCCCCAGGAGTGTAGAAAGCGAAGCCAGGTTGGAATGCTTCGGGGAGGAGTAAGGGATTGCAGAATTCCCTAAAAGCGATGGAAGTATTTGCGGGGTGGGGCTCCCTTGTACTACTGTCCCAAGCAGGGCATTCAAGTAAGGCTTAGGGCCTTTTACGGTCTGAAGCAGTTCTGATTCTTGCCACGCATCTGCAAGCCTCTCAGGGGTTGGATTAAGCACAACCAGCGTTACATCTCCACAGTTCCAATATCGGCCTTGCAGGGCTTCGGTAGGCTGGATGCGGTGCTTCTCCAATGTCGAAAGTAAGTCATTAACCGTATCTATGGCTGCACTCAACCTATCAGCACCCTTAGCAAACTTGAAGTTATTCAACTGCCCCCGCAAACTGAACCACGTCTTTTCAAATGCAGGCGGAACATTTATAACAAATTCATCCACATGGAAGTTTTCCACCACCGATTTCAAGCCACCAATGTGATCTTTATCAATGTGAGTCGCGATTACTAAGTTGAGGCCATGCAGTGCGTACTTTTCAAGAAACTCTAAAACGATATCTGATTTTTCTGGAAGACCGGCGTCGATCAATACGCATGACTCGCCACCTTGTGGGTGGTCTAAGGTAAGTAAGAATGAGTCCCCCTCTCCCACATTTATCATGTCAATCAAGAAGCCCATTTAACCTCCTGATATTCACGCTTCGCCGGTCTCTCCGTTATCTGGCTTTAAATGGGAAACAGCGACGGAAGCAAGGTAGGTTCTAAAAACCGTTACTTCGGACAATTCGCGGAACCTCTTCATTCGTGTCCATGAGAGGTAACCGATTAATGCGAGAATGCCCAAGATTGGCAGGCCGAAAACCAAAATCCCATGGAAGGACGCTTCTTGATCTAGAACTAAACGGAAACCTGGGACGATTCCTATAACTGCCAGGATAACGAAGGAACGGCAGAGATCGGATGTTGCAATGAATGCGTCTCGTTTTGGAAAGCGATCACCAATTTTTGTCAAGCAAAAGTCGAATGCAGCATCTGCGGTAGGGATTTCCTCTCCTAAGTCTTTTGCGATTATCAATCTGATTTGGTTGCCCTCATCGGTCGGCCAAAATTTGTCCCTGCCGATCTTAAAAATGCGGTCACCAAAAATCCACTTGATGAGCTTGTCGGCCGACTCTTGAATAAGATGCCCGAGACCGAACGAAACTAGCAGTAGGACGGTGAACGCGACGCCGGAGAGGCTCGTGATTGAATCTGCAAAATGCACCCGTCCCGCTAATGTGACCCAAACCTCGCAGATTATAATCAGGCCGGGAATAATCAACCCAAGCAAATCGTAGATTCCAAGTTTGAATTCGGAAAGGCCCATAAATACTTTCCTTCGGTCTTTGGCTCAGTGTGGCAGGTAAACTCCTTGCATGAGCATTCTTGCTCTACGTCTCCTCAATCTCACATGATTCAGATAATTCTTCGAGGAAGTCAGCTTTCAAATATCGAATGAAAGGTTCAGCCTGTTTAAGGCGATCGCGTAATGAGGTAAAGGAGATGAATCGGCACATCGCGGACATTGGCGGGGACAACCTTGAAAACGTGGGACGGTTTACTTCCGAGATGACCTTGTCTCTTCGATCATCTGGAGCAACGAGGTAGAGAGGGATGTTGAGATTTGGTTGCATTGTAATCAAGTCTGACATCCGCAAAAGGCCGGAGTAGATCGAAGTCGTACTTTCTACCTCAAAAGCTGCGACGATGGCATTTCCTGTCAGCCACAGAACGTCAATGAGTTCTATCGTCCTGTTGGTCGCTTCATCGAACTGAAGAGGTAGCTCAGACTTTAGCTTCGGTAGGCTTGCGAAACGGTTACCTTTTACTTGCCGCCCCCGGTCATTCCGAGCCACCCAAACATCAAACCCCATATCACTGCCGAGCTTAAGAAGCAGCCATTGAATCTCTGTGTGTTCGGTTGGTACTTGCTCAATTTCGGTTCGTTTTGCGGGTGTTTCTTCGCTATCAGGTACAGTCACGGGCCCGATTTTAGCCTTGAGTGCCTTGGGTCTTCTGGCAAGTTTCGCGGGATCGACGGGGCGGGAAACAGGGTTCTTACTCGCCTCGATCAGGGCCTCGACTACAACTTGACTGTCGGCCACTTTCCACTTGGCAGGTGAGCCACGGAAGTGTCCCGTCCAGGCGATGGGACTCTTCATGTCCTGAAAAAAGCTTAATCGGTCTCTCAGTGCGTAAACCGGAATTGCGGTTTGCGGTGAAAGAGAGACTAGCGATTTTACCTTTACGCGGCTTGGAAAGCCCTCGTCTTTCCATATGGGACTATCGTCCTTAAATGGCGGGGATGCCACCTCTAAGAGGCCGATGAAGCGGGAAATTCCAGTCAGGTAGCAGAGTAGATAGTCACCGGGTCTGATTTTCTGGACAGCCTTCCATCGGCTCTCACGGAATCCCGACACTCTTCCACCGGCATCGAGAAATTCCTTCCAAGTAGTCCATGTAAAGAGGTCGAGCCAGTAATTACGGGCACTCATTGCCGCCGCCTCGGGAATAAGGCCGACCTATTGTTCAGGCAAGAATCTCTTGAAACATCCTGTGAGCATCAGTAAAGAATGTCCATTTGATTAATTCGGCCATATTAATTAGGGAACCTTGTCTTCGAGCGTACATTTTCGTGGCGTATACCAACTGCCGATAATAGTTATCACAAAGTGAATTGCGGGGCAAGCATATAGATGGACGGATACGGCGGAAAGTGGCCCGTCAGGGCAGCCGACTGTATGGTGGTGGGATTCGGCGACGAAGAAGAAAGGCATGCCTGAGGAATTCGTCGGTGCCCAGAGGACACAGCTTAGATGCCAAGATGAGAGAACCCCAGCGGGAACTACCGACTGAGCTTCTTGGTCAGAGCGGCCCAACCCTTCTCATTCAGGAATTTCGTGAAATCCCGAACCGGGCATTCGAAATCGTCATCTTTAATCCGAAGCCGGTCTACTTTGCCTCCCTTCAAATCTCTTGCCTCCCAGCACCGATTCTGTTCCGTGACCCAAAGGTAGCTGTGTATCGTCTTTTTATCGAAATCGTGAATCTGGCTGAGGCGGCGTTCCAACTCTGCTTTCGGAATCACGACAAAATCACGTGAGTGCCGCTTGAATCCGATCATCACGAAGACCCAAAAATCGGCTTGTGACTTAAGCAGTTTGTCTCTGTTGACTGTGAACCAACCACAGACACGCAATGGCTCCTGAAACTCAGAAGGCATATGTGTCGGCAGGAAATCTTTCCCGAATTTTACTTGAAGGGAAGCCGTACGGCGGTTCTGGAAGTCCGTAACCAGCAAGTCAACTCCCGTATCCTTTGATGGAATCCAGACATTCAACTTTTCCTTCTTGAAATGTTGCTCGATTTCGGAGCCGACCAAGTACTCTCCAGCGTGAATCGTAAACAGCGGTCGCATGTGGTTGTCCTTTCGACGCAGAATGCTGCTACGCCGTCTCCTCCTCCACGAGGTCAAAACTTACCCGGTACGTGTAAAACGAGATTCCTTGGCTCACAAGCATCGCATACTTGATCCGATCATCTGAGGCACCGGTAATGATGATGCCTCGGACGCCCTCCCCATCCGCCGCCTTGTGCCTCTTAACCCAGCCCATGTAGCGGAGCAACTGTCCCACGACGGCATCAGAACTCCTTCCCTTCTTAAGCTCGATCACAACCCAATCTTGATTGCTCCTGTCACGGGCGAGGATATCAATGGGGCCGATGTCGGTAGGGTATTGCGTTGCACTCTCTTCGTCTTCGACATGCAATGTCAAGGTCTTGCCAAGGGCGGTCTTGTCCCAATTGGAAACGATGAAATCCTCAAGGTATCTTTCCAAGGGGAAGACCAAGGACTCGCCGACAGCCACAGCCTCAACAGGTGCAACACCTGCATCCTCTTCTCCGTCCGCCCCGCTCCCCGGCGGGGTTGCGGAGGCCAGAGGAGAATCAACACCATGAACCATGAGCGAAAACATCGAGTCGACGAGAGAGAGCGGTTGTCTGATCTCATCGGCAATCTGGTGGCAAGCTTCGTTGATCGCCACGTACCGCTTGCCGAAATTGTCCGAAGGCCGGGCAGTATTCCGGCCGAGCCAATTCAGCCCCTCCTCGCTTATTCGGTTGTACACAGCGTATTTGTCGGGATAAACACACATCAGGATTGGAGTCACCACAGCCCTGCCCAGCCCTTTGATGTATAGTGACTCATTCTTATCAGTGATCTTGTCCAGTCGGTCTTGGATCGGCTGCGACTCATCCAGCAGCACGAGCAGCGTGGCCTTGAGACGTTCCATGTCGGCATAGATATTTGGCTGGCGATGTATGCCAGTCCAATGCTTGTTGTTCTTCAACAACAGGAAAGCCTTGAACTGCTCCTCGGTGAGGCTGGGAATGTTCCTTGGCTGGAACAAGTTGCCGTAGGTCTCCAGTGCGGCCTTCTGTGCGGCAGCCTCGGCAGGTCTCTCCGTGATCCACCTGGATAGGATTTGGGATGCTTCTGCAAGCGTCATCTTCATTGTCCATGCCTCCGGAAAGTAGGCTTACTTCAAACTGCCGTTAACTTGCCTGCCGAGCGTCTGCCAGTCATGCCACAGTCTCTCAACTCTCTTAACAAAAATCTCAGCCTTGTCCCTGGTGAAATTCAATTTTGCATGTACAGCATCGTTCCGCCATTCCCAAAGCTTTGTCAACTCGCCCGGTTTCAGGCCGAGTTTAGCTACTTCCGGCCGACGCTCAAGCATCTTTACGAGAGCTATGTTGATCGTCATAGAAATCTCATCGCGTATGCCGAGGCGTCTGCCCAAGTCCCGCACCACCGATTCCAAAATCCTGGCAGCGATCAGGCCAGCCAGCCCATAGTCATAGGGCAACACTGTTCGGGCAAGAACAATCCTTTGAAGGCTGGTTCGCTTCCAGAACAGCCCGAGTCCGCTGGCGAGATTGGAGATTCGAGTCTCCTGAAGGTGCTCATCGTTTCGTATCTCTTCGGCGATGGGAGCGTATTGGGGGTCATGTGACAGATGCGATGCGGCCCATAGGGCCATGTCGATGTCTGCCACCCTCTTCAAAGCCTCGCTGGCGTAGTGCCGTCGAAAGTCGCCCAGCACTCTCAAGTAATGTAGGTATTGCTCAATCTCATTTGATGAGGGAAACAGGCAAAGAAATGAGGTGACCGGTGGCGACATGATGCCGAAGCCATCCGGGCACATGAACCTCAACACGACTGAGACGATCTCGATGTTCTTGATGGCCTTGTGCAAGGATTCGACTGCGGTGAGCCGTCCTTTGGCGGAATAGATGTCCTTCGGAAGGGGGATCGGAGTCTCGATTTGTCTGCTTAAGCGGGGCCACCAATCTGGATAGCCCCAGGCATCCGAGGATTCGATGATTTCAAGCTCTCGTCGACCCACCTTCCACAGGTACTTGCCCTGCTCAAGCTCTTCCTCTACTTTCGCCAAGTTTTGGTTCCGCCCAGCATACTTCTTTGCTGCCACCTGGAACAGAACACGGCATTCTTCAATCCACATTGGTGAGCCTTTGGACACGGATTCCACCCACTATGCTTGAAATCGTTGGGCAGGCCACAAAACTTTTCCGCCGAGTCAGCGAAAGACATTATAAGCGTGGTACTCCAGGTTATCAGCGGATGGCTTTGCCCACTGCTCGGAAGGCTCCCGAAGAGCAAGACCTTCAAGCCTGTAGTAATCCTTCCCGTTTTCGAACTCCTCCCTGATCCGCTTGCTCACGACGATACGCCGGTCTTTCGGGTCTACCATCAGGTAGCCCCCGTCAAACAGCTTGTGCAGGTCAGCCCTGAGCAGCAGGCCGTTCGTGACCTCGTGGCACCTCGCAAGTGAGTAGGGCTTGATGTGGGCGGCTTCAAGGACTGGAAGGGTTCGTTCCCCGGTGATGGAGCATCGCCGAGAGTAAGCGTCCGTCACCAGAATTCGGAACAATCCTTGGCCCAGTCGGGGGTATATGATCTGGGAGCATCCGAAGCCACTCGACTCAATGGCTGCTTCGGTAGCAGAGCCTTGCTCCAGCCAGGTGGCGGGGCCACGGCTTAACCGTTCGCAAACGGCCTCCCAAAGAGTCCTGCCGGGATTAGTCTCCGAGTCGAAGCCCTTCCCTACCTGGGTGCCGTGTTTGAATTCGGCAGGGGCTGGAATCCAGTCAGATCGGTTCCAAAAGAACGGTTCGCCAAGCATGATGCAACCAATGTTGGGATTGTCATGAGAAGCGACAGGTATTCGTCGGTAACGAGCGATTCTCTCCCGCATTTCTTCCAGAGAACGAACACCGTTCGCTTCCCCGAATGCATCCCATGCCAGGCTCAAAGGAAGGCGGAGGAACCGGGCGAAGAATCCGCCTCCGGCGATATAGTTGTGGGGAGCATGGAGTTTGAAGAGAAGCAGTTCCCCAGGTTGGAGAGCCTTGAAAGATGCATTGGGGGACGGACGCCAGAAGTTCACCTCCTCCACGTTCGTCTTGGAGGCGTGGAGTGCAAACCAGTCGTTGTCCGTAATTGCTACGAAGAGACGCATGATCTCAGGTGCCACTGGCCAGTCTTGAACGTTGTATACGCTTCACATGTGGACTTGTCAACGACCAATGCTTTTTGTCAGATTTGCCTCAATGTATGGGACTAGAATCTGCCATTCAATGCGGCGAGATATGCTCAGCCGAGCTTAGCATATGGAAGGAGAAAGGCATGGGCCCAACACTCGAAAAAACACGGGCAAGAGCCAGATTGCTGTTGGCGTCAGAAAGACTGCGTGAATTGCTGGAATTCCTTGAGAACGGCGTTCCGGCGTTGATAGATGAGGTGGAGCAACTCCGCCTGGAGTTGGCCGAAGCCAAAGGTCGTCAAGGTCGATACCAACCCCTAAGTTCCGAAGTGCTCCAGAGGGCTAATGAAATTCCCCACGAAAGGCAAGCTCTAACCTCGAAGGAGTTTGCACGGTGCATTGGGGTGAGTGAGGCATGCATCCGCAGGTGGACGATGGAGCGGAAAATCAAGGTGGTAAGGTTTGGAAGGTTGGTTCGTATTCCTCGCAACGAACTCCTGCGGCTTATGGATGAGGGTAGTATTCCGGTGAGGCCGTCTCACATCTAATTTGCATCCCGGCCAAACAGGTACGGATTCAACCCTAAGGCACCGAAGCCAAACTCAGTGGTGCACGAACCTTTTCGTGTAAACGCCGCTTGTTGACGTCCCAGAATCCTCGTTGTGCCGAAGAAATTCCGAGTGTATCCTGTTGCCGATTTTAGCGGAGGGAGCACACCTGCATGACGACATCGGACGACGGGAAGACAGTTGCGATCCCCAAGAGGGCCCTGCGTGGAAGCAGGCTGCGTTTTCTGATGCTCACTTCGGCACCCGAGGAGCAGATTGCGGAGACGCTGACCCGGCTCGTTTCACCGTTAGCGTCTGTTGACCCGTCCCATGACCGCTGGATGCCGATTGGATTTCTTCATCCGAAGGAGGCAAGACTCGGCGAGTGCGAGAAGTTCCTTCGACCGGAAATCAGAAGCAAATTGACCCAGTGGTGGCTCAAGGTTCCAGAGAGGGCAAACACGCCGAATTGGGACTTGGTAAGCACCTGCACGGTCGAGGGCAAGCAGGGGATCATTCTCGTCGAGGGAAAGGCACATGCTGGGGAGTTGAAACGTGATGGGAAGCCTCAGGGCAATGCGGAAAATGACGAACAAATAGAACTCGCAATCAAAGAGGCAACCATGGGATTAGAGCAAATCATCCCCGGCTGGAACCTCTGCCGTGATTCGCACTATCAGCTTTGCAATCGTTTTGCGTGGGCATGGAAAATCGCCACCCTTGGCGTTCCGACGATTTTGGTTTACCTGGGTTTTCTTCACGCAACCGAAATGCAGGATCAAGGCAAGCCTTTTGACTCGCCGGAGGAATGGAATAGGACTGTTTTGGAACATACATCAACCGGTCTCGCTAATGGTGCATGTGTTGTCCCTAAGCTAGCGTGGGAATCGCAGATTCAGACCTCCGGGGCTCCTCTGTGGGCTGTTATCAGGTCGCTCGACCAACGATGGTGCGTCGGGGGCTAGCGAGTATTGCCTGGGAAATGTGGATTGTCTCCAAAAATCCAGACCCGCCATTTCTCTGGAAGAATCCAAACTATCCGCCGCACCCGCTGATAGAAATGTTTGTCGGCCACATACTGGAGAGCGACAAGCCCAAATATGATGCACAAAACCAAAATTCCACCTACGCCAATCGTTCGTTGCTCAGTATGCGGATTATGGAAACCTAATATAGAGGGTATAAAATGAGCAAAAACATCAACATCGAGTCAAATACTGGAGTTGGACGGTTCGTCGAGGAGGGATCGGGCGGCAATTGTCAGATTATGCGTCTGACATCCGATGGCATAGTTGACCCATTATTCATACCAAGAACCATCCAGCCACATCTGGATGCGTCCAAGGCCGGGGAGTCCTTAGACAAGGATTTGAAAGGTATCGACATAACCCTTCCTGGGATGAGTGAGAGCGACACCTTTGTTCTAGACTTGATGGGCAGGCCCATTTCCGTATATGGTCACCAGAGCCAGCCTCTCGCTGGGGCGCAAGGAACAGCCATCTCGGACGTTCTTTTGGATTTCAAAAAGCCACGCAAGGCCAAGAAAGGTTGTAGGTCAGCAGCCTGATTTCCAGATGTCGTCCATCTTTTCGTAAATAGTTGTTCTTCGTTTGTCATTTTGACGAAGCTCTTTAATGAGTGAAGCTCGAACGTTCTGACTAGCTTCACGCCTCATCTTGCCAACCAATTCTCTGGCTTGAGTAGTAAGTTGGTCGTATTCCTTTTCCAGTTTAAGAAGAGCGTTTGTGGGTTGATCATTTGTCATGGCTAAATAGCTATCACGCAATGCCGGGCATGTCAATCGAGTTGGAACTGATGGATCGGAGCATTCATTTCCCTCACTCATCCAGCAACAGGTCTCAGTTCGTGGAGCTTCCAAACGCCCTAGGTTATAGTTCACAGACTTTACTCGGTGAACCAGGAGAATCAGCGGCAAGCGTGATCCGCAACCTCCTGAAAACAGGCACCTGCGGCAACGCTGATTTTGAGACTTTGAAAACCACCCCTAAAAACGGAAGGTCAGTGGCGTCAGGTCAACTGACCACAGCAGACAAAGTCCTTCGGCATGCTATGATTTCAGACTATCTGGCAGTACGAATGGGAGAGTCCATTGGCCGAAGAGCAGGATTACCTTGGCGAGTTTTTGGCTAGAATTGAGCCCTACCTGAGTCAGTGGAGATCACTCAAATTCGCCTGCATGGCAGTGAACCTCAGAAATGAGTGGGTTCAGTTTGCAGGGAGAGCTACACTCAGCACCGAACCATATGAGCCGCATTCTGCTCTCAAACGGATTGTTGATCTTGATTACTTACGGGCCTACGAAGCGTCCTTTCAAGTGCAGACGATCCACAGTTTGATAAGGAACCTTGCGGAGTCGATGGTCATTTCGGAATCCGCCTCCGGAGACGACATCCGGCTCATGCCAACTGGTTCCAGTCCCTATCGCTGGTATCCTGTTTCTGTGCGAAGCAGTCCATTAGGACTAAACTCTGGCCGACCATGGCCGAGTATCTTGTGTACATATGGGATGGGTTCACTTTCAGAATCTCTCTTCCCATCGAATTTTTGGAATGAGGTCGACAGGAATCTCCTGCGACATGACCCGCCTTTCAATAGATATGTGGGGCTTTGTGCAAATCTGGGGTTGGATTATAAGCAACTCCAGTCCACGCCCCATTTCGAGCTATGTGCTGAACTGCCAGCACGGTTTGTTTCGGGTGACGTAAATCGCAAGAGCAAGTGTCTTGAGCTTAGAGCGGAATACGTCGGGACGCCTGAACTCGTGATTGAATGGTTTCCAACCCATCAAACGAAAAAGGAATCCGTCCCTCGCGGTGATCCCGAGGTGCCAAAGTCATATCAGATCAACGTGACGGTTCCCCCAGGAGCGACCGAAGTGGAGGCTAAGCTGATCGCCGTGGGGGAGGAATCTCACACATTTTCGCTCAGGGTGAAATGGGAGAACATACTACTTCGCTTATGCGAATTCTTCGATCCCGGCCAAACCGACCTGTCTCATTTCCTGTTCGATGAGATCAACCTGAAAAATGTGAACCCCTTTGAGTTGGGGGTAGCGAAGCTATTGGGCTTGGCTGGATATGCTGTGCTCTGGTTCGGGAGGGGCAAAAAAGGGTCTCTCCCTGACATCGTGGCGTATGTACAGGAACCTCTTGGAGAAGAGAGAATAATTTTTGGCGAATGCACCCTCAAGAATCCTGCCGAAAAATTCTCGGATTTTGCAAAGCGAAAAGTTGATCTTGGGTCATACCTAGGCGTCCCAGCAGAGACGATCCTTCCCGTCGTATTCGTCAGGAACAGCACGACAGTTCAAAACCGAAGAGAAGCCAGTGAGTTTGGATTGGTTTTGTGCGATGGCAATGACATCCGCCAGCTTCAGGACAAGCTCCAGTCTGATGCTAGCCCAGATCAGGTATTCCAATTTCTTCAGTCTCTCGGCAGCTTCACTCTGATACCAGGAGAAGTTACCGACCTCTTCACGTAGGCGGGATTCCGCTGACTTGGCAGACTTCTTTCCGGCTCAGGCTAGCAAGGCTGGCTCACCTCACGACCCTGAACTCGATACCCCGCTGCTCGTTGACCCGCTTGGTCTCCTTCAGATTCAGTTCCGTCAGCGGCATCTTCCCAAACAGGTTTCCCGGCAGCACATAGCTCACCACGTCCGGTACCGAATACCAATAGTCAATCGTGTATACGGCACTGCCGTCTTTGCGGATCAGCACGACATCTCCACCCACATGGACACGGTTCTCGTAATAGGTCGGATGACTAGGCTCAACGCCGGGAAGGATGCTGTCAGTATAGTAAGAGGTCGATCCCTCCACGGTTGGAATCAGGGCATCTTGCATGACCCGTAGAAGGAGTCTTTCTTCCTTACCCTTCATAGCTGGATACGGCCCTCGCTTCAACAGCGTGATGGCGTCGATGGGCCACAGGGGCGGTAGCATCCACTCGGCGATGTCACGCTTCCTGTGCCCTTTTCCAAGGATTTTCCCATCCGCAGAGACATGATATTTGGGGGCGGCAATAACCTTGACGGAAATGGGAATTCGAACTGTATTGGAAACCACTACCCGGTCGAATGTAATAACAAGATTGCCCTTACCAAACAGCCTGCCTGGCTTCTTGCCACTGACCAGATGACCCGTAAGGTAACTTCCTCGTGGAAAGATCGGTCGTCCATTGAAGCCCATAACGGTAGGTAGATAGCAGATGGTAGGATCACCTACTTCCGCCGTCTTGAGAGAGAAGTTGTCTTCCTGCATCGTGCAGGCAATTGGGAGCCCCGCTGGCAGGAAGCTCTTGGACGCCCTTGCGATGCCGTGAATGGACAGCAGAAAAAACATTACCGCAATAGAGGTCAGTCTCATCGTTTACCTCCTGAAAAAATTGTGGTGGGACTTCCTGTTCAGGCTTCGTGCTGCCGCTCGACGCAACCCTGGAGAATCCATGCCTTGATTTCCCGAAGCAGCGTGTCCTTCTCCGCCCCTTCCGGCAGCGATTGCATCTTCTTGCATTTCTCACTGAGCCCGAACTCTCCGGCCCGGCGATGGAATTCTTGTCTGGCCACCGCCAGCCTCCGAAGTGCTTCCTCCCGGTGTTTCGGGCAGGCGAGAAGCTCGACAGCGTCGCCACACTTGGTGTGGTCGAAGCCCTCAACCGGCAGACCGCAAGGAAGGCAAATGCACGTCGAGGGCTCCGTGTCGGCGGGGCGTAGGACTTTCCCATCGCAATCCCAATAGTGCCCTGCGATATGGCAGAAATGCTGATGGCTCAATTTTCCTCCCTTGCGGCTGATCGCCTTGACCGATTGTAAGTGCCTCTATCTTTGCCCGGTTCCACGGCAATCGCGGCAGACGCCAGACTCCTGACACGTGGTGCAGGGCGTCTTGTATGTGTCCACCGTGCCGTACCCCGGATAGCCCAGTCGTCCGGTGCCTTTGCACTGTTGGCATTTGCCAGTCCCGTTGCAACTGCTGCATGTTTTTGCCATGATGTTCTCCTTGGTTAGAATGTGGCAGGCCATAACGCCAGCCTGCCCGAAATCAAATTCCACGAAATTCCGATAAGCACAGTTTCCCGTTTCCACTGCCGTTTTTTGCCGCTCCGTTTGCTCCCACACAGTGGAGGGGTGCTTCCTGAACAGCGGCAGCATCACATAGCCCCGCCAGCTTTGTCCGGTGCTTCGCCGTCAATTCCTGTGCCTTCCCAATGGCGGTCTCAGCCTTTTTGAGTTGGCTCTCGATCTCGTCAACCTCTACCAGCGTTCTGCGAACGTCGTCCGCAAGGGCTGCGTTCCGTTTAAGAAAATCAGGCCCCTCTTCCCTCATCCTCTCGAACACCGGCCGAAGCACTTCAAGGTCTCGGGGGAGCCATGACCGGGAAGTCCGCAAGAGCCAAATCCTATCCTCTTGTGCCCACCGTCGCTGCCTGTCTGTTTGCCTTAATTGCGAATCTTCCCGAGCAACCAGAACTGCCACTGGAAGCTTCCTCTTTCTCGCGTCACTGACCAACTTCCTGACATCGGACTCGGACACGGTTAACTTGTCCTTGTTATCCACGAGCATGATGGGCTCAAGGGCATTCCCGGCTGCATCGCTGAAGGCCATCAGGTAGTCACCGTTTCTAGGAAGCTTCTCACCAACCCAGATGCCCGGCCACGACCTCGCCTCCTCGGCGAAATCCACTTCTTCTTTCTTTCCGATTCGGGCAACCTTCGCCATCTCAGTCTCAAGCTCTTTGTTCCTTTCACGCAGGCTTGCTATCTCCTGGAGATGATCCTTTGACTGTCGGCTGAGGTCGTCTGCCTTCGACTTTTCCTTGTTGAATGCCGCTTCGACCTCTGTCCTTGCTCTGGCGATCTCCGTCTGCTTCTGCTCCTCAGCCAGTTTCTGTGCAGCCTCAAGCTCTGCAATCCGCTTCGTCAGCCCGGCTAGCTGCTGATGGAATGCTTTATCGGCAGCAAGCCTTTCTTCCTGCCGGGCGTTGTTGAGCGTAGAGGATAAGTTTTCTTCAATTCCTTTAAGCTGTGCGGCAAGTTCGCTTTTCTCTGCCTGCAACTTCTGCGTCTCAGAACTGTGTTTGCTTGCGGCTTCGCTGGTTCGTTTTGCCAACTCCGCCTCAAACCTCGTCCAACGGGACTGCTCGGCATCTTTATCTCTGGCCACCAGCAGGCGGACAGCCTCTTCGGCACTGAGTTGTGCCACCCGTGCGTGATCTTTCATCCCAAGTCGCTCCAGCACTTCTGAGCGGCCAAGCCTGCCCTTGCCCAAGCAGAGCGGACAGTTGATAGTCTCGGTCAATGCTGCTGTTGAATCCTTCATAAGCATCTGCCTTTCAAGCAACGGTTCGGGCTGGGACTCTGCTGGAACTTACTATCTCTTTCCCGGCATTCCCCACAGCAGCAAGGCGAAGATTCCCCATACACCAACCGCTATAGAGAGCAGGAGCCCGATCCCCATGCCGTTCGCCGCTGACGGACTCCGGGAACCTGTGACTCGGTATCCGATAACAAACGAGGCGGAGCCCATTGCAGCGGCGATACAAACTGCCCCGACAGCAGTGATGAATCTTTTTGCCATCTCACCCTCAAACCTGCTGATTGGTGCAGCTTGAATTAAACAGCCACGCACTCGGGCTGCGGCTGGGTCGTCTCTGCCGAATGTAATTCGCCGCCTTGTGGAGCTTTACTTCTTAGGGCCTCTTTCGTAAACCGCACGACGGTGGCCCTCGAAACCGAATACTTCCGTGCCACTTGGGTCAGGGACATTCCACCGACCCGATCATCGACAATTGCCTCGTGGTCAACGTTCAGCGGAGCACGGCCCAACACGTACCCTTCGAGTTTCCGTCGCCGCATGCCAGCCCGGATTCGCTCGGAGATAAGAGATCGTTCGAACTCCGCCATCGCCGCCACGATCTGGAACATCAACCTCCCTGACGGTGTGGACAAGTCCCAGTGATCCTTGAGACTCACAAAAGTGACACCGAGTGCCTCAAGCTCCGCTATGGCCGTCACCAAATGCTTCAGGCTCCGGCCGAATCGGTCAAGCTTCCAAACACAGATTCCATCGAACTTTCGCTGATGGGCATGGGCCATCAGGCGGTTCAGGCTGGGTCTGGAATCTTTGGAGCCTGAGACGCCAGCATCGACGTACTCCCCGGTGACTTCCCAACCTCGTCGGGAGGCGTACTCCCGAAGCTCCATAAGTTGAGTCTCGGGGTTCTGGCCATTCAAGGTGCTGACACGGGCGTACAATGCGATTCTCATTCGGGACATTCCTCCTTCTATTAGCGAACCGCCTTCCTTATGCTCCTGAGCAAAATAGGACTGGGCTCGATGGTGTGCAGCTTCCCGATTTCCGCTAGGGCTGCATCGAAATCCTTGAAGCCGACGGTGTGCATCCATGCGGCAGCGATGACCGGGGCCTCGCTTGTGCCGTTGCTGGCCACCAGCACTTTCCCCCAACGGATGTTTTCAAAGAGGGCATCGATGATCGGATCGAGCCACCGGGTTGGCATGGGCGATGTTTCCACGACTGGGAAGTTCAAGTAATTAACGTCACCCCTTCGTATGCGGATGGGCTCACGGCAAAGACTCATGACCGTCGTGACCTTGAAGGGGTTCGACTCGGCGAGTTCCAGAGCATCGCCGATCCCCCCGATATAGAGCCTGTCCCAGACTTGCGTCACCAAGTCTGCCCTCCGCCTTCACTCTTCTTGCGTCCATATATATCCATTAGCAGCATAGGAGGGCGACCCTTTCGCTTGGCCACAAACGCCAGTCCGATCTCCCAGTCGATGTCCACAAAGGCTACCTCCTGCACACGACAGGTCGGGAACGATCTACGGAATCCTGGGAACATCCAGAGTGCTTGAGCTAGGGCATGCTTGGGGGTTAAGGCGAGAAGGACAACCGTGAAGGCCAGATGAGCTGAAGGGTGCCCGAACTCAATGGCGAACATTCGGGGCGTGATTTCCGAAGGCTGATCCACATTGGTGATATACCTTGTGGGTTAGAGTTTTCTCGGGGAAAGTTGGGTCATGAGAATTTTGAGGGGAAGACCATCAGGTTCGTGGCCGAAGCTCAGGAGTCAATGTCCAGGAATTCATTCCCGTTGACCGGTTTTGAGTGACCACCGAGGGCATATTTCTCAACATTGCTGTTGATGCGTCCACCGACGATGGGTATTATGCTTTCAGTCTTGTAGTTGCAAAGTGGAAAACATTGCAGAAACAACTGTCTTCCGCTAGGTGTTGTTGTGATTGTTGAATGTCAGTGCGGTCGTAAGAATCGGATTCCTGACGAAGCGAAAACAGGGGTCAGATACCAATGTGGCAACCCCGTGTGTCGAAGGGAGCTTCACATCGTCACACCTTCCGCCTCACACTCGCGGAGTAGAGAACCCAGCAATGGAACGCGATTCTTCCACACGGTTGTAATAACATTCTTAGCCGCATCCGCGTTTATGTTCTACCCGCCAATTCTTTCTGCCAGAAAACGTAATCCCCAAGAAGGAATTTATACATTACGTGACCCTGGTAGTGGATTTACCACTAAAGTTCATTTAGATCATCGACCTGATGTTGCTGAATCATTGCAGCTACTTGATGACGCAGAGGCAAAAGCAACTGCCGCTCAAGTCAAGATGTATGAGGCGAGGTTAGCAATTGAAGAGCAATACAAAGAAGCTGGTTTCAAAGAGAGGACACTTCGTTTTGCAAAGGGAGAGGTAGGTTCGATACCAGCGGCAATTGTGGGACTTGCAATAGCTGCCATTCATCCAATGGAATTCGCGTACAGGATAGCTGGACATCCTTGGTCAACAGTGCCCTTTGTATCCAACGCCATTTCATTACAGAAACTCTACGCAAACGGCATAGTCTCAGCCGCATCGTTCGAGCAAGCAGGCAAAGATATTGGCCTCGGCACTTTATTGTTATTCCTTTTATTTGGTTATGGAGTCGCGACCCTCTTTCTCAACCGAACATCAGACTCCGCGCTGGCAGGGAAAATTGGGTGGTTCTTTGCAACGCCAATATTTTTGAATCATGCAAAACTGAACGCGTTAAGAAATTGGGCTCAGAAATTACGTACATTTCGTATCGAATCTGAAGGAACAGCAAGGCCACGATCTATGGGCTATGCCAAACTCAATCGCAGGCATAAAGCGATGTTATTCTTGACCCTCATCGTTACCGGGCTGGCCCTACTTAACGGAGCGGTAATTGGAAAGGGTTTGGGGATTGCTTTGCTTGGAGTTGCAGCGGCTTGGGTAGTTGGCTCAAACGGTTTTCTAACCTTCGTCTTGAAGGCCCGTAAAAATTGGAAAGATACGTGAAATGATTGAACCGGTGCGGCCTACTCCGTCTTACGCGAGAATTGATAATCATTCTGCTGGATAAGCTAGTCAGTATTTCAATTTGAAAAACCCGGTATATCCTCACGATTAGCCGTGCGGGGGGGCTTGCCCGGAGCCGCCATCAGGTTGTGCAGTTCAAGGATGTGCAGTCGAACAGGTTCGTGGCGGTGGACTGCGAGGCGAAGGAATATGGCGGCGGAAGAAGAAGGGACAACCGTACCTCCGACAGGTATTAGCGACCTTCCCACACCAACCAGGAGCCAAGTGAACCGCTTTACTTTACGGTTTCAGCCCACAGAGCCATAGCCACTCAGATGTAGTACTTGAATGATAGCGGTGCCCCAGATTCCAGCGGCCCGGCTGTAAGAATCTCGCCGACGGCATCAGCGAAACGGAGCGTGACCGGAGAACCACCGCCAAATTTACAGGCATTGTAATTCAGTTTTGTCAGCGACATGATGTCGGCCATAACGGTGCTGATTGCCACGTCGCCACGACAGATGTTGATATGCATCGGGCGGGGAACTTCTTTTCCATCGTACGTTTGGAGCCTCGGTGCAAACCCGCTTGTCCACAGGTAGCCCGTCCGAGTGTCCTGAATGTATGCCATACCTCGGAGGATCGGGTGCGATCCCAATCGGTACAACTTGAGGGACTTTTCGGTCTTTATTCGCACCCCAACGAGGTTCGTCTTGGTCGAATCAATCGAATCCTGAAACCCTGCCCACTCCTTGTCATTAAACATCGTGCGACCGTGCAGAAACAATTCTTTGGGCGGACACTGATCTCGGTTGTTGGGATCGTTCTTATATGTCTCAATTGCGAGGCTGACAACCTTTTGTGCGGCCTTCCTGCTAAGGTGGAACTCACCACGGTTGGGCGAGTACCATGGCCCGACAGCACCCTTGAACACAACACCGTCCCCTGAGTCCAAGAACATTTGTGCGGCACAGCAGGCCGACCGTGGGTCACCACCACGTCCGTCCTGCTTAAAGGCCAGTCCGATGTAACACACTCCTTTTCGGATTTGTGCAATCTTCCACGGACGTCCGCCTGCCTTGTAGAAAGCGGCAGTCGAGATGTTCCATGCGATTCTCGATTGCAACGAGTCCAGTTTGCGGCGTGGGTTACCGAGTTTGTTCAAGAAGTCGAGCTCCCGGTGTGCAATCGTGCTCTCGCGAATGATTTGCGTCGGTGCGTCGTGTCCGAGGAGCCGAGCCTTCAACTGATTGTGGAAATTGGGTTCGTACAGATACGGAGTTGCTTCGATATTCTCTTCCATGAAAAGGCTCGGCTCCACCTGTAGACGACGTGCCCTACTCGGAGTGACTCTTTGCACGACCTGAATGCGTTGTCCAATGGGCACGTGAGACTCTGGGCGGCAATATTTGTAGATATCATCGTGAACCATCACAAACCAGACATCCACCTTCACGTCTTCATCTTTCAGAGCTCTCAATATCCCCTCAGCGTATAGGTCAACGGTCTTGTAGACTCGCTCATGCTTATTTGAAAGAAACAAGCATTTCTCGATCTCTTCCCGCTTAATCTCGATCTCGAACACCGGACTTGGGTTTAGGGGGATTCGGAATGCTGCCTCAAATCCGGGAAATGGCGGATGTGACAACTGGAACAATTCATCAGGGTCGTGCTCAATGACGGGTTTTTGAATCTTTCTAGCCCATTCACGGAACCGCCGAATGCCGATGCTCGTCCCGATAACACCTGCCCTGATCCCGTAAGGTGATCCCTTGTCGAGTGGGCCAAAAATAGTCAGTCCGTCACGGGGGTCTTCCACCGACTGGTCATGTCGGAAGAGCAGGCTGGGTTCTGAAAAGTGGATTAACTTCACAGTTGATTCTCTTCGACTGATTCGTCATCGGAATCGTCTTCGTCCTCATCAGATTCGATCTCCATATTTTCTTCCATGGTCTCGATGGCATCACCCTGCTCTGAAATGAGCAGACGCTCTTTGCGAGTTGGTGGGTCATCATATGAGACCTCGCCTTCAAATATTTCAGGACGCATGGACACCTGAATGAACTCGTCCTCCGCAGCAGGAATATTGAGATTCGATTCGCCCTGCGATAGCCAGTGCAAAGTCGCCAGCAAGCGATCTCGCCACTCTGGATTGAACCAACTTTTGCACTGCCGTCGTCGTGCACTGTGCATCTTCTGATGACTTGTCCAAGGGGTCGAGCCGTCACTCGTGAAAATCACGTGTGAGGAGATTAGGTAAGCCAATGAGGGCTGGAACACCGGGCGTGACCGGATACCAAAATGCCAGTATCGCCTGGTGCCGTCCGCCTGTGTAGCATATCCCACGACGCTTCGATAGGTTTTCTTGCCGCCGAGCGTTGTGAAATAGATGTCGAGGTTTGGCTGAGACCCTTTGAGGAAGAAATAGCAATGTGACTTGTTTGAGAGTTGGTACGTGCCGAGCCCAGTCCCTCCAATCCATCTCTCCCAGCACTCCCGCAGGAGCCTCGACAGAAAGTATGTCCCCTTCTTTGGGTTTAGTTGAGACTTACCCGCTAGGATGTCTGAGACTGGGAACGTCTTTGATTCGAACAGCGACATCGATGACCCAAGAGCCGGTTGAATCGCAGCAGCCGAGGCGAATGTGACGAGGTCAATGCCATCCATGAATCCAGCGAACTCCAGCCGGTGTTCGGGCTCAACCGAACGCCCTGTTTTAGTCGGAACTAACGTGTGCAGAAATAGCGAAGGAGGTGCTTTCTGGATTCGGAGCAGATTGGAAAGATAGGTCTCCGAATCATTCCTAAGACCACGGTTCGCACTGAATTGCGACCTCCACCAGGAGGACACGGCCCTTGGATTGAAGTTCGGCTTCTTGGGAACTTTTTCTCGTTCGAGAACCTCGACCAATTGCGAATAGCCCTTCGCCCAGCTTTTCTCGAATGGAACCGCATTGATGCTGGTCAAAAGGACATTGATTTCACTATGCGGCAAATCGTCGATGTGAAGCGGAATCACGAAGTCATGCAGTGATGCATCGAGCTTCGACACGTTCTTGGCGATCTGCAACTCGTTTCGGGGGCCGTCCTTGTCGTTGGACGTTCGAGAAAGAACGTAGACAAATTTGATCGTCCTTGTCCTGATTGCCTCTTCGGCATCCTTCCAGAAGGTCTCGCCTCCGAGCAGCTTCGTGAGATCACACCACACACCATATCCGTCCTTCGCCAACTGAAGTGCCAGCCAACGAGTGAATTCATTGTCATCAGGATTTGCATGGCTAATAAAAACCATGTCCTTGGTCATTAAGAGCCACCCACCGATTTTCAGTCTTCAAGGACAGACTTTGCTGCTTTTAACGTGTACGCCGCTGCGAGTCCCTGAATTGTCTTCGCCTCTGTAACAGTGTCGTGTGGAATCAGAAGAT
The DNA here is from genome assembly GCA_021787735.1 of Acidobacteriota bacterium. Lineage (GTDB taxonomy): Bacteria > Acidobacteriota > Terriglobia > UBA7540 > UBA7540 > SCRD01. The sequence goes on from JAJYLL010000012.1 coordinate 45,170, forward strand.
ACGCCCATGGTTTCCCACCTACCTGCTTTTCGTGGGCGGTAGCACATTCACACCAATTCACAGCAGCCCTCGCCTTCTCCTGGACTTCAAGCGAGTTCATGTCCTTTGCCGCCTTCGTCTCGCAAATCAACTTCGATGTTTTCGCCTCGACGATGAAGTCCGGCTCGTACGGGACATCACCGTCAACGCCTTTGTAGTAAATACGGATTGCCTCTTTATCGGGCTTGAACCACTTCACCACGTCTACATCGTTCTCAAGCAACACAGCAAAACGGCGTTCAGTGTCGGAATGGAATCTCTGTACCGGGTATAGGCACTTCGTGAATCCTCCGAAGAGCATGCCCCTGATCATCAGTTTGTCTTCAATCGGAGTCCGAAAATATCTGGGTTCCTCACCAACTGGAATCGAATAGCTACTAGGCCGTAATGTCGTGAACCCCTTGGTCACGTTCGCTTCGTAGTCAGCGGCCTTTTCTTCAAAGTGATCCTGCATTTGCGAGTGGATGATGTTCACAAGCTGGGCTTGGTGATATTGCAACACATTCAGGACATCGTCCTCGTTCGTCAAGTATGACTGGAGATGCCTAACCACCTGTCTGGCCAGCTTATACAGCAGGTCAGCATGATCGTCATAGCTCACGTCGTCGAAATCGATCAGACCCCGTACGAGATAATCCTCCAGCCGCTCTTCCGGGACGATCCCGTCTCCGCTGATTAGGCGGTATCGGGCATGGTCATTCAAGTGGGCTATCAGGATGTCTTTTGCAACGGGCTGGAGATGCACCCCTTTAAGATCGAGGTCGAAGTTTCCGTATCCCGCCCTCACCTCACCCTTCGGGAGGACGACGATTTTCGGAATGTCGATAGTGCTCTCGACGTACAGATCGACCATCTTCGCCACTACATCCGCCACGTTGACCTGTTCTGTTACACCTGCGAGTTCCCCTTGCACTGGAGCAACTGTGAGTTGAACCTTTTCAACGAGCTTCTGGAGGTTTACTGGCGACTTCAGATCACGGGAACGGGAGAGCCGTTCAAACTGCTTAATCACCGTCAGAGTCGCCTTGGCGACTGTCTGCTCTCGCTCGGTATTGAACAACGGCTTCTGCTCCGGGCGGGTGGCGTCCCAGGCGATTCTACTCACGATGACTGGCACAACCTCCACGACTTTCTGGTCACGGTCGGGAATGTCACGCCCAATCACCACGCCTGTACGGATGATCGAATCGGGCCTGTTTGCCTCATCAATGATCTCCTGAAAACGATCATGCGAGACGATGGTCAGCCGATCTACAGCCGGAACGCCGACTCGCTTGCCATAGGGCAGCCGTAACCCACGTCCAATCGATTGCTCCACGAGCGTCTTGGAGTTGGCGGCCCGTAACGGAACAATTGTGAAAAGGTTGGTTACATCCCAACCCTCTTTTAGCATATTGACGTGGATTACGATTTCGGTCGGATTGTCCCGGCTCTCCACGGACAACAATTGCTGGATGGTTTCGTCTCTTTCTTCCCCTCGGAGGTTCGAATGAACGGTAATCACCTTGCCTTTGTAGCGTCCTTCAAAGAACGAGTCGTCTTCGATTCGCTTCAAGAGATCGTTGGCGTGATCGGTATGCTCAGCAACCACGAGCATGAATGGTTTAACAATGGGTTTGCCGTTGTCTCTAGCAAAGACTTCGAGTTCGATTTTGGTGTTTTCGTGAACTCGTACGCCGTCTTCCAGCTTTAATTTCTCCAGTCCTGCTTTGTCGTAATTCTTTGCATCGAAGTTCTCTCGGGTGGCAACCGCAGGCTCTTTAACGAAGTCGTCCTTCATCGCACTGGAGAGCGGGTAGCTGTAGATCACATTCTTGAACGGCTCAGTCCGTCCGCCAGTCTCGATCTGCGGTGTAGCAGTGAGTTCCAGGCCGATAATCGGCTTCAATTCGTTGATAGCTTTCACCCCAGCACTCGCCCGGTAACGATGTGATTCATCCATCAGGAGAACGAGATCGCGGAGGCCTGCCAGGTAATCAAAGTAGCTCTGCCCGATGTACTCGCTGAGACGTTTGATTTTCGGAGCCTTGTCGCCCCGAACCTCACTGTTGATCTTTGAAATGTTAAAGATGTTGATGTGAATCGGGCTCGTATCGAACATCCGACCTTGCGTTGCTTCTTCGCTCCGAATGCCCCGTCCACTCTCGTAGTTATCGCCCGTGATGATTTCGGGTGGGTTCATGGCAAACTCTGCGATTCCCTCAAACACGTACTTCGGAGTATTCGGAGTGAAATCGGTAATCAGCTTGTTATAAATCGTCAGATTTGGTGCAAGGACGAAAAAGTGGCGGCTCATTTTCTGTCTGAACAAGTACGTGATGAATGCACCCATCAGACGGGTCTTGCCCACGCCAGTCGCCAAAGCAAAACACATTGACGGAAAGTCACGCTCGAAGTCGGTGACTGACGGGAAATCCGCCTCAATCGTTTTCAATGCGGTGGCGAGGTCGAGTTCCTGTAAGCCGGAGACCAGGCGATCAAGTGCCAACACTTCGGCAACTCGTGCCAGAATCTCAAGAGATTCCCGCTGTGGGGGCCGGAGGCTGAGGCGATTCGCAATAGCATTTACGATGGAGTCCATTTTTATTGCTTCCCCGTTTCCGCAATATTCGTAAATAAGTCCATTGAGCCGTTAACGATCTTCTTGCGTCCATTTGAAGGCTGTGTAGGAGGCTCCGGTTGTTGTTCTGACACTGGAAGGTTCTTGATTTCCAAGCTGTAGTCATCCCTGCCCCACTCGCATCGATTCAAAACCATCTTGGGGATTTTCTTAATCGTCAAGTTCGGGAATTGAGCAGTATCTCTAACACGGAATGCAGAACAGCACACAAGCAAAGATCGGTGCTCCCCAACCTCATCGCTGAGCTTTTGCAGTTGATCTCTAGTGAGCATCTGGGTGGTCACATAAATGAAATCACGCTCAGTAGAGCACCCATGGTTCCAATAATCCGTGTCGCTCGGGGCATACGTGAATCCTTCGAACTTGCACATGGCTTCAGCAAGCATTGCGGCGTTGTACTGCCTGCTGATTATCCAATTTCCAAATCTGTCTTTCTCCAGCAGGGAAGATGCAAGGTGGTAATAGCGGAAACCACCCCCACCCTTCCAGCTTACGGCCTGCGTGATTCCACTTGGGTCGGAGCCGTCAATGACGCTTTTCATTCGAGGAAGTATGTGTGTGTCGCAGTGCTCCCCCATTTCAACCATCAGCCACCGTCTCCGCATCTTATGTGCTACCGCTCCCGTCGTACCGGAGCCAGCGAAGGAGTCCAAAACCCAATCTCCGTCCGAGGTCACCAAGTCTAGCACCCGCTTTATAAGCCCCTCCGGTTTCTTCCCCTTTGGAAAGGAAACCCCCCCCTCGTTGTGAAGGTTGTTGGACAGAATATCGTCCCAGATCGTCGTTAGTGGTTCACCTGCGACAAATTCGCCATCAATCATCTTAAGCTTGTCGGAATAAAAGAGAACCCGTTCGCCACGCACGAAATACATATCGGAGTAGCCGTCCCTTTGCAACCGAAACACTTCATCTTGAGCGTTCTTTGATTTATCGATAAGTTCCCGAGCAGCGGAACTGACACTGTCATAATCCGGCCTTGCGAGACGTACCACGTTCTTGGAATTCTGGGCCACAAAATCGTCAAGTTCAGACGGGGCACTCTTTGCTCTAGCACGTGCCTGCTTATCTGTAATGCCGTTTCGTTGAGCGAACGCCTTCATCAGTGTTGTGAATTTCCAACATCTAAAATCAGCGTCCAAGTTGCTGATGAATTGCGAATACCTTTTGTCTCTCTGAGCACGACCGACGTAAACTCGATTCGGCTTCCATTCACTCTTTTCACGTGCATACATCAAAACGAAGTTCGACGTAGTCACGCACCCCGGATTGATTGCTTTGTGCCCTGTTGGGGCACCTTGTTTGAATGTAATCGCATAAAGTCGATTGTTCCTTCCAAAAATCTCATCCAACAGAACGATCAGGTACCCCAGCTCGTTATCATCAATGTGAACGAACAGCGTCCCGTCTCTTTTCAGCAAATTGCGGAGCAGTTCAAGGCGATCCCTCATCAACGTTAGCCAAACTGAGTGCTCAACACCGTCATCGTAGTGCTCCATTGCCTGTTGCGTGTTGAACGGAGGATCGATGTAGATACATTTAATCTGCCCTGCAAATTCCTGTTCCAGTGCTTTTAGTGCAAGCAGGTTATCGCCACAAATCAATCGATTGTCAAAGATATCATCAGCCGATAGCCGAGCATTGGCGTGGTAGGACTTGGTCGCATCCTCCAGGAGGATGCGAGGTTCAAGTCGTGGGTGATTGTCCTTCCCGATCCACGTCAATTCCAATTTCGTCGTTTTGTCCATACCACCCCTACATAAGTAACCAACGGACGGTGAACACCGGAGTCACAGTGCAGTCCTGTTGAAGCTTTTTCTCTATCGTTTCGATCAGGTCTTGTCGTTGTTTATCAATCCTGTCCTGTGCGTCAAAAAGCTCCCGACGCTTGCGATTGCGTTCCGACTCCAACTCCCGTACGTGCTTTTGGATTTCAAGCTTCTCAGCCAAAGCAGCAGCAATTTGGGCGGATCGTCGAGTCTCTCGAATCTGCCGGTCAATTTCCTTTAGCTCTTGCTCAAGCCCAACCTTGAGATCGTCTGACCAGCGGTCGAGTTTGTCCAGTTCAATCTCGAAGAATGCCGCGTTTCGTTCCGTCAGTGTTACCAGCATTTCGTTCTGCTGTCGTTGCAACGCATCATTCAGTTGACGCTCAACAGCTTCGGCCATCAGTGGACAGTCTGATGATTTTCCCGAAGCGGCTAGAGAAAAGAATCGGCGGCACTGTTCGGCATCAACCGGGCTGCCGTCATCGCAGACGCCGCTCAGAAGAACGAAGTCCTCAATTTCGAGTGCCGTGACGGTCTGACACACAACACGCATAAAACCGCTCTTCCCGACCAGTGGTTCGAGAATGGAAATCTTCTTGCCACAATTAGAATAGTCGAACCCCACCATCTGCGAATCAAGTACAAACGCTTTGCATTGCTCGATGATTTTTTGGGCGAGGGGGTGACCTAACCGATACAAGTTCGCATCCTCGACATTCTTGCCACTGCGGTACGGCCCCGGATGAATCTGCTCCTCAGGGAACGGATTCTTGACTAGCATGAAGCAGTTTTGCCCGTCTTCGAATTTGGCATAAGGTTGAAGATAGAACCGAGTCAGTTCCCATAGCCAGTTCTCGTACTTACTCAGGACTTCACTGCTCTCTCGCAGGTTCACCCGCATCTTCTCGTGAACCTCTTCGTCGAAGTTCTCAAGCAGTTTTTGACGAGTCTGCCTAATTCGCTCGTCAATCTGTCGCTCCATATCCTGTTGAAGCTGGTCGAAGTTGAACTGAATCTGCTCTTCGGTACGGCATTTCTGGTAAATGCCAGCAATACGCTTCTCGAAATCGATACCGGAGCCAATGCTTCCGAGCACTTCGTCACTTGCCCCGAACACGCCACTGAAGAGTTTGAATTTTTCGTCGAGGAGTTGGTATACACGCTGATCCGCTGCGTTCTTCTTGTTGAGGAAGTTTACCACGACCACATCATGCTTTTGCCCGTACCGGTGACAGCGTCCGATCCGCTGCTCAATCCGCTGCGGGTTCCACGGCAGGTCGTAATTGATCACCAACGAACAGAACTGGAGATTGATTCCTTCGGCAGCAGCTTCAGTGGCGATCATGATGATCGCCTCGTCCCGAAAATAATCGACCAGGGCGGCTCTCATGTCCGATGTCTTCGAGCCCGTGATCCGGTCGGTGCCTTCGTGCTTCTTTAGCCAATTCTGGTAGATTTCTTTCGACTTAGGATCGCTGTTAGAGCCGTTAAACAGGACGACTCTCCCCTTGTAAACGGACGTGGACTCAAGGATCGAACGCACGTACTCTTGCGTCCGGATGGACTCTGTAAAGATGATCGCTTTTTCTGCACCGCCTTTATTCTTGGCTTCAGCAAGTCCCCGCTTAAGTGCCGTCTGTAGTCTTTCTCCCTTGGAATTCTTGAAAATCGATTTCGCCAACTCGGTGAACAAACGAAGCGACCGAATTTCAGCTTTGACTTCCTGAAGCTGCTCAGGAGTGAAAGCCCACCTGTTTGACATTTCCTCGCCATTATCTTCGCCCTCGTTTTCCTCTTCCTCCCACTCGTCGGCAAGTTCTTCAAAGCTCTCGAACGTTTCATCGAGTTCCTGGGGAGGCTCCTGGACGGACTCTTGCGATTTGGCGGCTTCCTCCAGTTTGTTTGCCAGCCCTTCGAGTGTCCCGGCAATTGCAAACGTGGAAGAAGCCAATAGCCGCCTTAGGATCAGAGTCATCAGTTGCCGCTGGCTTGCCGGGAGTGCATAGAGGTTTTGCCCTTGCAGGTAGTCGGAGACGAGATTGTAGAGCTTCTGCTCCGCCTCCGTCGGCACGAACTCTTCCACCAGAGCGATCCGATTCGTGAAGGGAATATATTCGAGCACCTGCCGCCGCAAAGTACGCTGGCAGATCAGTTTCAGGCGTTCACGCAATGACTGGAAATCCCTGTCATTTTCTAGTCGTGTAAATTGCGTTCGGAAGCTCTTTATGTCGCCGAAAATCTGTTCGTCGACGATGCTGACAAGGCCAAAGAGTTCGAGCAGGGAATTCTGAAGCGGTGTGGCCGTTAATAGCAGCTTGTCGAATGGTGCAAGGGCTCTCTTGATGGCATTAGCGATCTTGTTCGAGGGCTTATAAACGTTTCGGAGCCGGTGGGCCTCGTCAATGACCGCAACGTTCCAAGGGACTTGACACAGATACGGCTCTTTTGATCGAGCAAATTGGAACGAGCAGATGACGATCTCCGGGCGGTCGAAAGGATTGAGGTTCCCCGAACGGATTTGTTCGTTGAATGTCTTGCTTTCCAAGATCACGGAGGAAAGGAAGAACTTGTCCGAAAGCTCCTGATGCCACTGCTTCCGCAAGCTGGCGGGAACGATGACGAGAATCTTGCGTTTCCGCTCGGCCCATTTCTGCGAAATGAGTATACCTGCCTCGATGGTTTTTCCAAGGCCGACCTCGTCGGCAAGTATCGCCCCCTTAGAGAATGGGGAGCGGAAAGCAAATAGGGCAGCTTCGACCTGATGCGGGTTCAGGTCAACCTGTGCGTCAGCGAGGGAAGCCCCCAGCTTCTCCATGCTGTCTGAAGCACAGCGTTTGGTCAGTTCGAACGCAAAATATTTTGCGTGATAGGCGGTACTCATGGCCGAAGTGGGTTAGTCATTACATCCAAAACTGCTGCACTGTTTTGCGTTGCAAAAGCGAAGTCTAGTCTGCGGCATTAGCAGCACAGTTCAACTAGGGCCGCAGTATACACCAAACCAACGAGCCGGTGCGACAGCCACTACTGTGTTTCCGCTGTTCTTCCTTACGTCGATAGCCAATCACCCCCTCAACGTTCCAGCCAGTGATGTATATCGTGAGCGGGAGGGAACAGACGAACCTTCCATTCCCAACAATAAGAGACAGTGACATCCGTTGCCCGGAGGAACCATTGGAACCCTGCGTAGAACTCAACGATGAGGGCTGCGGCAAGAACACCTCCGGTGAAGTTTTCAAGAACATTCCACCAGAAATTCATGACCTGATGTATAGCAAAGAGCCCCGGACAAAGCTGTGGAACACGAGGACGGAACTCTTAGTCTCCACTTTGAGAGACGCCGAATTCCACACTAGGGTGTATGATGAACCACCAAGATGGACAGCTTCAGGCCTTGACCGGAGTCGTTTCAGCATTGCGACAGGTGGGTCAGTCAAATGCCGACAATCGATTACATTGCTGATAGCTTTCCTAAACCGTTTGCCGCCGTCAACGGTAAGCACACCATGGACGTTTCATGGCCATTTCTCATGTGGTCGGCAATCTCGGTAGGGAGGGCACACCTCTTTCACTTGCTCCAATACGGAGAGTACTCCCTACTCGAAATCGTTTATCGGGCAGCCATGTTTTATGCCAACCTTCGGCAGGAAAGTGCCGGTCAGATTGTACCTTCGGCAGCTTACATAGGGTTAGACCCTTCAGAGAAGGGTGCGATCTCGTATTTCTTCGGACTGGCAATGGCCAAGGCATTCGCAGAAAAAATCCTCAACGTTCCTTGGCTGATGCATCTTGACGTTTACCGCAAAGAGTTGATGGTAGCTTTAGCTGGGAAATCTCGGCCTGACCTCGTTGGCCAAAACGCAGGTGGACAGTGGATCGCTATAGAAGCCAAGGGCAGGAGTAACGGCTTCGAAATGGCTGTGCTCAACCGTGCTAAGGGGCAGGCGGCAATGCTCCACGCGGTCGGAGGAAAGCAACCAGCCCTTCGAAATGGAATGGTTACTCATTTTGGCGGGGGACGCCTCCAGTTTAGGGTTAGCGATCCCCCACCAGATGAGCACCAACGCCGAGTGGATTTGCCTTTGAACCGTGCTCAGCTTATTGAAGGGTACTACCGTCCCTTCCGAACTTTCTTGTCCAGCAGTGAAGAGACCGTTGAACTGAAGGGTGAACGTTTCCGCATAGCTCACGCCGACGTTGCAGATTTAGAAGTCGGATTAACTCAACGCCGGATGCAGAGGGACGTACCCGACATTACTATTGAAGAGGATCAAGGCGGCGGCGAGGAATACTATGTGGGACGGGACGGGATACTGGTCAGGCTGGGCCCGATGTGGTCACCTTCCAATATGGCACTTGAGCCTCAGAGCCGAACTCGTATTTAGCATTAATTTTTCAATGCGGACGGGGATCGAGACAATCCGTCGGACACACAGGAAAGGTAGGTGTTCATGATCCACTCATTGCTTAACAGGTATGAAAAAGAATGGGCCGAACTGCAAGGTAAACCAATACCAGCAGGCACAATAAGGCCCACGAACCCGCTCTTGTTGAATGTCCCTCCCGCCTATTTTAATGCGGACTACAAGGTGATGGTATTTGGGCAGGAAAACAACGACTGGGAAAGAGCGTTCCCCCATCAAGGCGGCGTGAGCCACATGTTGGAAAAATACCAAAAGTTTTACAATGAAGGCGATTGCTACACCAAGCAAGGCGGTCAATGGTGGAACGGCATCAAGAATTTCAAGGCCAGGCTGCAAGAGCGTTCCCGGTCGAACGGCAAATCCGTACACCTCCTGTGGAATAACTTGATCAAGATTGGGAAGAAAGGTGAAAAGGGCGTTCCGCCCCAAGCCATTATCGATTGGCAAGACAAGTGGTTTGACCTCGTCCGCTATGAGGTTTGTGAGTTGAGTCCCAACATCGTCGTTTTCTTTGCGGGGCCGTCTTACGACAGGTATATCGAGCGAATCTTTCCAAACACAACCTTCGCTGAGGTAAACCACAGACCAGTGAGGCAACTCGCTCGGATCACGGCTTCAGGTTTTCTTCCCGAAAGGTCTGTCATCAGAACGTATTACCCGAACTTCTTATATCACCAGGGACGTGCACGGTTTGCTGAAATCATGGCGGAAATCATCGTTGCCGTCGAAATGTGAAAACTGGAAAAACGCCGGTACCGGGTACCCAGGAATGATGGAAGTTTGTATATGCCCAAAGCCTATGGTTTTGGAGGGTAAGATTGACACTTTCAAGAAGTGACCGTTCCCAGAATTGTCGGGATGCTGTGTTATTAATGCTTGAACAACTCAGCGACGGTGCCATAGATGACACCTTATTCGACCCCACTGATGCTAGCTTCCAGGAAATCATTCCAACCACGTGGAGCGAACTAGAGCGAGATGGGTGGGTGGAACAAATAAGGGAAACGCAACACTACAGGTTCACCGGGCTTGGTTGGCTCCAAGCCGTCAAATTGGCAGGTCGATTGGATGACGACTTGCTTTCGACGAAAGCGGGACGCCTGTTCGCGACGATGAAATCGTATGTGAAGGGGCGACAGAAACCATGCGTGGCGAAACTCGCCCAGCTAGCTCAGGAATCAGGTGTTCCAGAAGGTTTAGTCTTCAACATCATTGAGAGCAATATCCTCGAAGAACACCTCAAACGGCGAGGTGCAAGGTGGCAAGACAGGGGAAGACTCATCTTCATCCCCGTTGATTTTAGCGTCGAACCGGCAGATGCGGATTCGCTGTTCAAAGAAGAAATGCTCAAGAGGATTGAGAAGCTGGAAGAAGAGCTATCGGAAACCAAAGAAGAATTGAGCGTCTACAAGTGTCCGTATTGCGGTGCCCCGTTGTCCACGACTGGATATGTTGAATTGGACGAGCATACCGAAGATACTGTTGAAGTGTTTGCTTGTGGATATAGTACTGGGGGATGGAATGAACGGCCCTGCCCATCAGACCCCAAATTTCCAAGACTTGAAGACTACGAGTTTAAAATCACCGAAACCCAAACCCAGTGGGGAACTGAATACGTCTGCCATGCCCTTGCGAAAACAGACATGGCTCGGAGGGTGAGTTTAATGCCCCAGCCCGGTCGGACAAGAGACGAAGCAAAACAAAGTGTGGTTGAGTGGTACGAACGGTTGGCAAAGCCGTGGGGATGAGTCCTAGGATTGTAGCTGCTATATACAAAGCATACCCAATCCAGACTTGCACAATGCGAAGCAACCGTCAACGCCCTGCCAGCTTGGTCAAAAAAGTCATCACGGCCTTCGAACCAATTGATGCCAGCGGAACTATGGCCAAAGGAAAACTAAGGCCGGGGGAGCAGTCGTCCACATTCACAATGTCTGGGAGCACGGCGGGGTGGAGTTGTGCACGTCTTGCTCTCTTGGCTACCGACGAGGTCAAGGCTTGTGGGAACCGGGTCTATGCCCTTCAGGTCTAAGTCGAGCGGATTGGGGTTGCCTTCTAATGCACCCACTGCCAGTTCGACCTCGGGCTCCAATCGGTTTCTCGGCTGGGGTTTCCAGAACGGCATTAGTCTTCCGCTCCCTTTCTTGGCTAGGCCGCCACTGCACTGCTAGTCATAGCAGTGGAAACAGCCTGCTTTGCTAGCGGGAGTGGAATTGAGTCTACAACTGGTTGCTCCGGGTCTGTCGAAGTGCAATCGGAAGGCTGCGGGATCGGAACACTTGCAGCGGTGGAGTCGGGAACCTCTTCCGGTGTTTGGGGAACGGGCTTGAGGATCATCAGACCTTCGTCACGCTGCTCGGGGTTGACCCCCGCGAGTTCTGCAAAGCGGCCGATGAACTCTAATACCGATTCGCTGGTGGTCAGATGATTTCCAATCCGCTGCCACGTATGCTTGGCCAGCTTCTCAATGTTCTCCTTCGCCGGTTCCGAAGTTGCCCCAGTGAGTAGCTTTTCTCTCTCAGTGCCAAGTGTTTCCGCATAACGACTGACAAGTCGATCCGCCGTACTCCGAGGAATACCCATCACTCGAAGCCACGATTTCCACTTTCCGCCTCGACCGACATCAGGCCGGGAAAGAATCGCTTTGGCCCAGTACAAACGCTCAGAGAGTTCTGCACGGATTTTGCGGAGTTCGGCGGCGGTCGCTCTTCGGTCGGCACTCAACCGAACGTGGTCTCCCCAGAGTGTGCTGATTTCTCCGGTCAGTTGGTTCTCCGTGGTGACGTCCTCACCCGAAGCGGTTGCGGATTGTAGCTCCGAGTCCGGCACTGAATCGGGCTCTGTGGGTTCGGCTAATCGTTCCGGCCCCGGTTCGGTCTCGGGGACCGGGACGGCCTCTGCCGGTGTGGCGGCGGTTGAATCGGGCTCCGGCTGATGCTCGGGTTGCGGATTAGACTGGGGTTCGGGCTGAGGCATTATGACACTCTCAGTCTGTTCGAGTATTTGCCCCGTCACCTGGTTCGGCTGTACTTCGGGCTCCTCCTCGCAACCTACAATTCCGTCGAGGGCGTCGATCAATGAAATCATTTGCATAAACCTCAAATTTGAATTTGGAGCAAAATCCGAACCTCGGAAGGTGCCCCTGATAATGGGGCCGATAGTTTGTTTTTCCTTCTTGCTCGTGCAGAAGTCACTAATTACTGCGAATCACGCAGAACATTCATCCAGCTAGCCGACCCCTATTGGGTACAACCGCCGTTGATCGCATAGAGCTATTAGCGGCCGGAAACCTTCCATCGCTGGAACTCGATGATGGACTAGATTGGATGATAGCCCCCAGCTTCTGCCTTAGCTTTTTCTTCTTCTTGAGCCATGAATTTAAACAATAGACTACCCGCTATTTCAGGATCGTTCCTGAATTCAGACTGCAATTTATAAGGCTTTACTTCATCTTCACGTACTCTTTTTACTCGCTTGGTTTTCATTGTTCTTCTTCTCCTCTTTGGTATTCACCTTTTTCATTAATCAATCCAAGTTGAATCAAGAAGTTTTTCTCGTCTTCCCAATGCTTATCATTCCGGTAATAATCGAAAAACTTGACAAAGATTTCCCGTAACTCTTTTCCGTTGTTATGACGGGAACCGGCGTAAATGGCCCTGAACTTGGTGATGGTATTAACATAATCCGGAGGCACTGAACTGGATGGTTCAGGCTGAGTGCTTCCAGTTGTTACCTTAGATTGCTTCTGCTTCTTAACCTTTTCAGCTTTCTTGGAATTGAAATTATCAATAAGCTGAGGCAGTTTTTGTTCGAGATATTGGATTTTGGATACCTTTTGAACTTTCAGGAAAAACGGAAGCCAGTATCCATCTTCTTCAAAGGTATATTTCAAGACTTCGGACAGGTCGGTAGTTTTATATTGTTTCAGAAGTGAGAGGAATTTATTATGCCAGTCCAACAGGTTATGCTTTTCATTGAAGCCCTCATTGTTGAGATAGGACAGGAACTGTCCAACCAACTTCTCAGCTTCAGAATTTCTCATTGCTGAATTCGGAGACAGATATTGGATCGGGATCAGCTTTGGTTTTTCCTGTGATCCTGATTCAGATTCATCTTCTGATTGCGGCCCCTTTATTCTATCCTTTAAGTCTTTAGTCTTAAGTCTTAAGTCTAAGCTGGGATTTTCCTGGGATGATTCTGGGGCTTTCCCGGTAATTTTTGACTCTTTTTGTTGATTCTGTTGAACTTCCGCTTCTTTTAAATCCTGTTCGCGTTCGTCTTGACTTCCGTTAGACTTCGTTTCGGATTCGTCTTGAGTTCGGTTAGAATCCTGTTCGGATTCATCTTGAGTTCCGTTAGACTCCGTTTCAGATTCGTCTTGAGTTTCATCTTCGATCTTTTGAACGACAAAACTACCATCCTCAATTCTGTTTTTAACGCATCTCTGGAGATACCTTTTATCCGGGCCGCTTGTTAATCCAAGTTGCCTCCACAGCTTTGGGATATCATTCTCTAATTCCTGACCATTCCTACCACGAAGCAACAGCAATTCAATCCAAACTCCCTTTTCCGTATAACTCCACTCCACCCAATCAACATCGGTTAGAGTGGAGTTATAGATTCGGTTCCAAGGGGCCGGAGTTCCATGATCATTTGGCGGTAAATACTTCTGCCATTTATCTGCAAATCTTAAAATTTCCTTCATTGTTTCTCCATTAATCAAACAAATGTGTTTCATCGAGAATCCAGTTTATTGTTTTGTATGAACATCCAACCTCTGAAGAAATCTCATGATATGGAGCGTTCTCAAGAAACAAAACCAGCACTTTTGCTTTTATGTATTCCCGTGCTCGTTTGAAGGCCCTATCAGAGATGTCTACCTTGTAGAGCGAGTCGAATTCACCTTCTTTGTTTTCCTGTGTGCCAGCTACGGTGAGAAATCCCATATGCTTTAATTGTTCAAATGCATGTGTGGCTTCTTCCTTTGAGATATGGCAATCGTAGGATATCCACGATACGGTTTTATCCGTAATCTTCATCTCCAGACCTTGCCTTACAGCTACGCACATAAGCACTGACCATGCTTGGTTCGATAATGGAAATGCCAAATGGCATACTTCTTCAACTAATGTCTGCTTTCTCATCTACTTCTTCTCCTGTAGGGCCTTCAGATCGGATCGTTTCAAGCCGTTTTTCTTGGCATATTGGAAGACGAACTGAGTTGATCGCCCAACCTTCCGGGCGATGGATTCATATGACAACTCCCCGGCTAACAGGAGTTGATGGATTTCCTGATTGATCTGCTCTCTTATATCTTTAATTTTTGGGTTCTCTGTTCTCATCTGTACCGCTCTTTTAAAAGTCTTACGTAGATAAAAGACGTAGTTGGTTTTTAAGTGGGTAAAGAGGGGAGGAAACACAATAGGCAGCAGTGGTAGATAATCTACCTACTATAAAAAGTGTGAAAATATTTTTAGAAAACAGCAAAATCAATGTGTTTTGGTGATGAATGACCTACAGTATATGTTGTTATTTATACCCACGGGCCTCACGCCAGGTATCAAGCATTAAAAACAAAGTCTCCTGCTCCCAGCATAAGACAGCATGATGTTCAATATGCGACGACGGGGCTCTTAAAGGATGGCTACAAGCCGGGCAAGATAACTTGATTCCACGGCCTTCCCTTCAGGTATCGAGCAGACGAAACAATAGCTCCTGTTCCCGCCATGTGGTACTCCAGGTGGTTCCGAGGGCGATCGAAATGATGATTAAGATGGTCGAAATAATGATGATCGGGAGGAGATTAAGATTTGATCCACGGTCGGATGGACATAGACACCGTGGGCTTAGCAGGCCGTGAATACCAGAACTCTTTACCGTAACCCCTTCTTTCCCAAGCCATTGCCCTCGATCTAGTCTTAGTAGATTTTCCCGGAGAATAAGAGAAATTTCATCCTTCGCTCCTGGTCTGCAAAAGTTTTTAAAAATTTCCTGTGCAGACAGTACTAAGTGAGATGAGGTTAAAAAGAGCTAATACCGCTTGCCGATCCGTGCCAAGGACGAGCGTTGACATGAGGACTGATACAGAGAACATACCGAAAACGCCAGTTGCAGAGTCCCCCCCAGCCAGTGGGACTGCGGGAACACCGATTTCGGGGCTTGAACCCTTTGTGGACGCTCAAGCGGTCGCCGAGTTCTTGTCCTTAAGGCGACCTGAAGTGCTCAAGCTAACTCGTGAGGGCAAAATTCGTGGTTACGCATACCGGGGACGACAGCGGCATGTCTACCGCTACCGCATCAGTGAAGTGAGTTCCGATTTCGCTGCACAGATCGCTCCGGTTCAGGCTAGAATTCCCGCAGCAGCCCCTGTGAGCCAAAGGAGGAAAACATCCAATGGCTGACAAGGCAAAAGGTTGGCTTCGCAAAAGAAGGCGGGCAGACGGCATGATGTGGCTCTGGTGTTATCAAAAACTCAGGCCCAGTGACGGGAATATAGTTGAGAATTCCGTTCCTCTCGGTCTGGTTTCTGAGATTGGAGATGACCCGTCCGCCGCCTGGATGAAGGTTGGCTCGCTGAAGTTGGTAGAGAAGTACATTTCCAACCCCGGCAATGCCCAGCCCACTTTTGGCTGGCTTGCTAACCACTACATCAAACATGGACTTCCCTTCAACAAGCGGAACGGTCGTCGCAAGGCGAAGGGAACAATTTATTGTTACCAGCACGATTTGGACGAGTTTATTCTTCCCCGCTGGCAGGACGAAGTCGCCGCCGGCATCAAGCCGCTGGCGATCCGTGACTGGCTATACGCTCTCCACGATGGGGACGACTATGATTGGCAAACTGTCTCCAAAATAAAAATGGTGATGGGGCAGGTCTTCGATCATGCTGATATTTATGACCTGGAAACCTGCCGCAATCCCATCAGCAAGGTATGTGTGCCGGGGTCTGAAGACGAGGACAAAGGAGTTCAAGTTCTACAGCCTTGGGAGACGTGGCGGATCGTCTGTCGGCTCGACGAGCCGGAGCGAACTCTGGTAGTGCTGATCGCGGCTACCGGAATCCGCATCAGTGAGGCTCTGGCTCTTCAGTGGTGGCATGTGAGATTCGAGAGAAATAGCATTCGGATCGAACAGGCTTACCGGCTATCGGAGATCACCACGACAAAGACCAAGTCGTCTAAGGCAGATGTCCCAATGTGTAAAGCTGTGGCTGAATTTCTCCGAAACTGGCGAAGCCAGAGCCCATACCACAGGGACAATGATTATGTGTTTGCCAGCGACAGGCTCAGTGGCAAGAAGCCACGCACCGGGCAAATGATCAACCGCTGCTATCTCAAACCGGCAGCAATCGCCGCGGAGATCGTTCAACCAGATGAGAGGTTCGGGTTCCACTCGCTGCGCCACAGCCTCAGCACCTGGGTGCATTCAACTACTAAGGACGTGAAGGTTGCCCAAACTATGCTGCGGCACAGTAAGCCCGACATCACGGTTGGCACGTACATTCATGGCGTGCCTGAGGAGAATCTGAAGGCGCAGGAAGAGTTCATGCGTGCATTGATGCGGGAAGGAATTCCACCTCTACCGGACCGGGATTCTCTAATGAACGCAGGCCCGGTTTCCAGTGCAGTACAGTAAGAGCATCGGGCTGAACATCGGGTTGAGATCGAAATGGAAGAGGTTGCAGGGCGTGCTAATTTACAGAAAACAAATGGTAGGCCCGAACGGACTCGAACCGTTGACCTCTACCGTGTCAAGGTAGCGCTCTAACCAGACTGAGCTACGGGCCTGAAAGGACTTAGCTGATTGCTGTTCCGCGCTTGGTGTGACTCTCGCGCAAAATCGGCCTTTCTTTCGTCCGCCATGATACTGGCCAAGGCCGTGACGATAGATTCCAAAGCCTGCCTCTGCGCTTCGGGCCTGATATGGCCGTAACGTTTGGCCATCCGAATCGCCGTGGAAGCCGACCATCCAAGAACCTGGGTAACCGTGGCAAGAGGCACGCCGTTTTCGAGCATCTTGGTCGCCGCCGAGTGTCTCAAGTCGTGAAACCGAATTCCTTCCAAGGGACTTATGATACCACGCATCTCCGCCTCGCGGCCTGAATTCCGGCAGGAATCCGTCGGGAGTTGGAGCCTTCCACATTTGGGACATTCCACGGCGCGTGTCGCGTTATTCCAAGCCGTCCGCCAGTTGGCAATTGGCCGAGTTGTATCAATATTGCCGGTTTCGCAAGCTGAAAAACGAACTCCTCGGACTTGCGGTTTGGAAAGCGCGAAGCCCACATGTCCAAAGCCGCCCATGCGGGCTCTATCAGAGGCACAGGTCGTCCGGTTCCTGCTTCCGTCTTCGTTTGCCCTACCACTTACACCCGCCTTTCAAGATCAACGCTGGCCCATCGAAGTTGCCGGACTTCGGAATGCCGCAAGCCCGTATTCATCCCGAGAACAGTGACAGTGAATATGGGGCTCCAATGGCCTTGTTTCAGAGCAACTTGCGATGCACCCTGCAAAAGGTTGCCCTCTTCTTCCGGCAAAAGTGCGCGACCCGCACTTTCGTTCTCTGCAACACGTTTTACATTCCGGCGAATCACACTCCATTGCCCGTGGTCCGCCAATATGGAGGCAAGCACAGCGAATTCCTTGTTGATCGTGGCCCCGGCAGCTTTTTGGGTGATTCGATGGTTCTGGTAAGCTGTCACGACTTGTGCATCTATGTCGCAGACGAGGTAGTTGCCAAAGAAACTCACAAGATGTTTCAAGGCGTACTTGTAAGTTGGTCGTGTATTTGCCTCAATGCTGTTATGTCTTTCGAGCTATCCCATCTTAGCTTGCCCAAACGTGGGTGGCATCGTGCGCTTTTTGATGTTGTTCCAAGACTCTTCAAGCTGGCGGCGACGTTCTCTTTCGGCTTGAAGTGCGACGGTCTTGCTCTTACTGCGGCTCGATTCATGAATGATCCGCCCGCCGAAGCGGAACCTGTACCACCATATGCCGCCTCTGGGTAATTCTTCACACTTGCTGCAAGTCCCGCTTGGACCTTTCTTATTGCACGTGCCTCGAACGCTGCAATTGACGCGCATGTACACCATTTCACTGATCCCTCTGGGCCGTTTTAGCTTCCCGGCGCCTCCGGGCATACCTCCCACCTTCACTGAGTTGATCCCAGGGCTTAGGTGGTCGGCCGCCAAGCTTGCCAAACTCCGCTCCGTGTTCCCCCCAGAGTTTGAGCTGGTCGCGACCATACTTCTCAAGGGTTCTCGTTCCGCCCCGTTTACCGAGGAGCCGGGCCGCTTCATGTACTTGTCTTAGTTGGGTATCCATGCTCAACATTATCCCCTACCAGTAGGTGATATGTCAATCATGGTGTCCTTTTTGAAGGAATTTCAAACTTTTGGACTGAGAAAGGTCGCCCAGGTTAAACCTAATTCGGGAAGTTACAAAAAGCGTCCGACTTCAAGCTGTTTCGGATGATATCCTCCGAGTGGCGCTTCTTCTGCTTGGCCTACGGCTGGCCCCGGACAGGGTTTATGCATCTACTGCAGGGAGCTGCAGTGCGGGCTCCATCGGCAGTAAATGGCAAGGATCTGTAACGAGTTTGCCGACCTTGGTTGATATCGCTTCGAAGGTTGCCAGGGGTTTTCCCCTCCTTGGCAGCCTTCGGCAATCCCTTTGATTCGAAGGAGGTTGAGCCCTGCAGCACAAGGAAGGTTGCCAAACAGGGGCTATTGGCAGTCTTGGGTGAAGTGCAGGGCCTCTTGCTGAGAGAATGCCATGCCAGCAATAAGCCGGTCGAAAGCTGTACCTTCGCAGCCTATCGCCCAATCTTATGATTGAGTAACGGGGTTTCCTGCGTGCCTTGCCGGGCCCCGCAGATTTACGTCCACTGACGGTGCACCTCAGGATGACGACTTCCAGGCAAGACAATCATACCCACAGCCAACCTGCCACACCTGCCACGACTTCAGTGTCCATGGGGCTTTGGTGGGTGACAGTCGGGCTTGGGGGACCTGCCACTTCGGACCCATGGTCTTAGCACCCCGACGGGCGTATTGGGATTTCAAGAAGACTCGGTAACTGAGAGAAGGGTGCTTGAAAGTTGTCAGGACGGGTCAGCGCGTAAGGCCTGTTCTGGAGACTGGCCCCGCTGGGCGCCGCGCTCCGATGGCATAGACCGTCAAGCATCTGAGATTACTGCAGGATCTGCAGGGATTTTGCGGCCTGGAAAGAGCTGCCTTCGGCTTGTATCACGGTGTCACTCGCGCGGTGTCATTTGCCAGTGCCAGACCTGTCTTTTTGGGGGCAAATCGCAAAATGGTCGGACTTTCACCAACACGAGGCAGAAGTCCCCAAGAGGCGCTTAAAGACTGCTCCGGATCGCAGTTTGAGGTGTTTCATTTGGCACGAAATTATTGACAAGGCGAACGAACGACTCCGACCGTTTTGGGAGGGATGGTGTCACGAAAAATCTGACACCGCCCGCACGGCTTAGGGTGTCCCGCAGTCCAAAGTCGGCGATACGCCCAGACTCCTTTCTGGTAGCGGCGGGTGATACTCAGTGAAATGCTCATGCGTGTCGTCGGAGGAGTTTTGGGTTCCCTCTGTAATGACTGCAGTCGCTGCAGCGGCTTGTCTGGGGAGCCCTACGAAGCTTTCGGTGATGTCAGTGCACGCAAGATGCCTGCCCCTACCGGGCTTCCCCAGCCCGTACAGGCGTCCCATCCCTGCCGAGCTTGGTATGTGCCATTATTCCCTCGTATGACGTCACGGAAGGTTCCTCCAACCACGGCATTCACGCCGTCGACTTCCACCGGGAAGCCTGTCAGGGGATCGGGGTAACCCGCGAGGTATGGAAGCCCACGACCCTTGCGATTCCCCGGATTGACCGAAGGAGGTACATTGGCGGCCCTGGAAAGCGTATGGGTAGGTGAAAGGGGGGCGCCAGACCTCGACACTCCCTTCAGTTAACTGCAGGGCTGCACCATTGGAAGAGGTGCGGCGTTCGATATGATTCTGTTGTCACATTAACGACTTGCTGTTATCACGCAAGCGCGACACCACACAGGGATAGTCTCATTGCCGAATTTCTGGAAGGGTTCGCCGGCCAAAACGTGTAACTAGCAACATAATGAGATTGCGCAACGCAGAAGGTGGGGTCGATGTGGAGGCCTGGAGTGAAACATACGACTGCCACTTTTTCAGTTTTTGCGAAGAACAAGGGGGAAGGAGTCGCTCAACCAAGAAGCGAGCCGTGGTAAGGCAGAACCTCCTCAAGACCAAGGCAGCACGCAAGGCGAAGGCAGAAGAACGCCGGCGACTCCGGACTTCTCCAGGACTGGTTCCACCCGAGAACTCACGCGGTTTCCCACCGAAGGATTAGTCGGATTCTGAGACCTGCATGATTGGGACAGCTGCAGCCGCTACAGCGATTGCAGACGTTCCCAAAGCGGGTCGTTCCATTTGCCGTCGGTCGTCCTCTGTAACGTGGTGTCGCGGTACGTCCGGGTCGTGTCACTGAATATTGCAACACACTCCGGAAACCTACCGATGGGTCTGCTACCCTAGCAGGGCAGTTCCACGGGAGCCCGTTATACGGCCAAGTGGCGGATAAGGAAAGCGGAGGGGCGAATTCGTGGTCCCTATCAATGCGAGTTCGTGGCTGTGGGGGCAAGCTAATTATGAGCGAATTTTTCAGAGAAAATGGGTAACACTTTGGGGTTCTGAGAGACGGTGATCAGGCCGTTTCTCTGTAACCAAGTTTCCACCGCCAGGCGCCTGGCGGTTTCAACTTGACGTGGGGTGCGAACCGCCCAGACCTGGATCAGAAGGCTGGTCAGTTC
>JAJYLL010000109.1 GCA_021787735.1 Acidobacteriota bacterium
CCAGCGCACAGTAACCCATAAAGTTGGTCGGGTCGAGTTCGATCGCCCGGAGCGCTTGCTCCACGGCGCGGTCGAATTGGCGAGCGAACCAGAGCATGATGCATAGCCAAACATGCATGGGCACTGAGAGAGGATCCGGCTCGGGCGGGGTTTCCTACACGTACGATGCCGACTCGCGGCTAATGCAGGTAACGGCCCCCACAGGGACGTATTCGTTCAGCTATGACAACGTGGGGCGTCTGACGGGAACCAGCACCACCTACGCTTTCCTTTCGGGGCGGACACTGACCGAGAGTTACAGCTACGACGCGGCGTCAAACCGCACAGGCTTTACCGATCCCGAGGGCGGTGCTACCACCTACGGTTACGATTCCGACAACCGCTTGACCAGCGTGGCAAGCGCCGCATCAGGAAGCTTCTCGTTCGGCTACGACAGCCTGAGCCGCCGAATTTCGCTCACGCGGCCCAACGGGGTCAATGTGAACTACACCTACGACAGCCTGTCCCGCCTGCTGAGCGTGCTGGACCAGTCACGGAAAGGGACGCTCGATGGCGCGGCTTATACCTACGATCCTGCCGGGAACAGGCTCTCGCGGCAGGATTACCGCACGGGCACAATGTCCAATTTCGCGTACGATGCCATCTATCAGCTCTTGCAGGTTACCCAGGCAGGCCAGCCCACGGAAACCTACAGTTACGATGACGTGGGCAACAGGCTGAGTTCGCTGGGTGTTTCGCCCTACAGCTACGACAACTCGAATGAGCTCAATTCACAGCCCGGAGTCAGCTACAGCTACGACGCCAACGGCAACCTCATT
Source organism: Acidobacteriota bacterium (assembly GCA_021787735.1). GTDB lineage: Bacteria > Acidobacteriota > Terriglobia > UBA7540 > UBA7540 > SCRD01. Next base: position 819 of record JAJYLL010000109.1, read on the forward strand.
AGCAAGACGGATTCGAACGGGACAACGAGCTATTCCTGGGACGTTGAGAACCGACTCACCAGCGTGACGCTGCCGGGCTCGGGCGGGACGGTGAGTTACCAGTACGACCCGTTTGGCCGCAGAATCGAGAAAATTTCGCCAGCCGGGACGACGATTTACGCTTATGATGGGGACAACGTGGTTGAGGAACTCGACGGCAGCGGAACGGCTGTGGCGCGGTACACGCAGGGGCTCGGGATCGACGAGCCGCTGGCCATGGTTCGCGGCGGAGCGAGCTACTATTACAATGCCGACGGCCTCGGCTCCATCACCTCCTTGACGAGTGCTTCCGGCCAAATTGCCGCCAGCTACACTTACGATTCCTTCGGCAAGCTGACCGCCTCCACGGGCACGGTCACCAATCCCTTCCGCTACACGGGGCGCGAGTATGGCACGGAAACCAAACTCTATTACTATCGCGCCCGGTATTACGATTCTAGCGTCGGCAGGTTCATCAGCGAAGACCCCACCCGTTTTGGCGGGGGTGTCAATTCCTACGCTTACATCCGCAACAACCCGATAAATCTGATCGATCCCCTTGGGTTAAGCGCATGCAAGGACAAGACCAAGAATTGCATCCAGAGGGCCTTGCAAGCCTTATTCCCCGGAGCAACCGCCAGTGTTGGCAACCCCACTGCAGAGGTGGGTGGTCATTGGAACTTCAAGGTGCAACTGCAGTTCTCATCCTACGGGTCCGCAACTGATTTCTATAATGCCTATTACACATCGGCTCAGACTGGGTTTAGTCCGGCAGCACGGTTCGGGAATGGACCGGGATTACATCTCGAAAATCTCTCACCGACTGATACCTGGCTGAATGATAACGGTACTTATACCGTAGATGGAACTGCACATATAGACTTGTTTAACCCGAATAGTCGGGATGTTGTCGGAGTTGGCGGACACGTTGGAGTAGACGGATTAATTGGCCATCTCACCCAATCCTTGGGCGGAAACATAGACCCGGCGCGCTGCCCTTGGTGATGAGAAGCACCAACTACACAGGAGGGCGCATGTTATGAGGATCTTTGGCCGATACGTAATCTGTTTTCTCATTTTATGCTTTGGAGTTTCGGGCTTACCCTGTTTCGCGTCGCAGGGAGAAAATGCTGCCGCCGATGCTGTGGCAACCGCTTTCTCGAATGCACGTCAGGCAGCCCATCTTCCCAAGTTAATGCGAATGGAAGGGAATCGGTTCCATAAACAGGCTTGTACCCACGACATGCGCTTTCCATCAGGTTTCATCGAGCAAGTTGCATACGAGACCTCGACCCCAAGCCAGTTACCGGAAGCGGCAGAACGCCTCGCCGCAAAGCCGGACAGCGGCAAAACTGCGGCCCGGTTTGGCGTTGGCGTCTGTGTTACGGGAACCAACTCACAGGGACAGCCGGTGTACTCGATAGTGATAGCCACATATGAATCGCGCGGAACGAGCTTCTGGCGAATTTTCTGGGACTAGTCAGTAGGGCAGGCGGCTGGCGGAGATGCTCGGCGGGTGGCGCAGATTTTGATTTCTAAAGTCTGCGATCAGCGGAACTGAGAGGGGTTAGAATAGCCGGGTGTCACATCCGCCTCGATACTACGGCAAGAACGACCTTCACTTTTTGACCACCAGCACTTATCGCCGCACGCCGGTTTCCAAATCTGAGCGCTTCAAACGCGAATTGGTCGCCACGCTGGCAGAGTTGCGCGCCGAACTGGGATTCCGCCTCTTGGGCTATGTCCTGATGCCGGAACATTTCCATCTGCTGATATGGCCCTCCGAGGCGGCCAATCCTTCCCAAATCATGCAAAGGCTGAAGGGGCGCACGGCGCGGTCGATCCTGAAGACTCTGCGGGAGGAGCGGCGCCACGCCTGGTGCGCGAGGATGCTGAGGCGGTTTACCCTGCCCTCGACTGTGCACGATGAGGCGAATGGCCGGGTGTGGCAGCGGCGGTTCTACGACATGAACATCCGGAGTTCGAAGAAGATCAACGAGAAACTGGATTACATGCACAATAATCCGGTGGAGCGAAGGCTGGTGAGCTCGCCGAGTGAATGGCCGTGGTCAAGCTGGAGATATTATTTTTTGGAAGACGAATCGATCATTGCAATGGATCGGATGCCATGATGACAGGCAGAAACGTCCCGCTGCGCGGGATCGCAGACTCGACAAAGCGCGAATCTGCGGCACCCGCCACCCGTCGCCTTAGTGTGCCGGCATGCCGCGGCGGGTTTTAGGTTTGCGCATCAGGAGCAGTGCCGGCACAACGAGGACGAACATTATGGCCAGGAACAGGTAGGCGTGGTTAAACGACAGCATGGAGGCCTGGCGCTGCACCATGCCGAACAGTGCCGCGTAAGCGCGCTGGGTTGCGGTGGTGGCGTCTGCTCCGGAGCTCATAAAGAAGCCGCGAAGGCTGTTGATCATGGTCTGGGTTTGCAGGCTGTAGGGAGTGACGTCACGCCCCAGAAAGTTGGTGTAGTGCTGTTCGCTCCGGGCCACGATGGTGGTGGTAAGAGCGATGCCCATGCTGCCGCCGATATTCCGCATCAGGTTAAAGATGCTGGTGGCATTGCCCATCTTTTCATTGGGGATGGAGTCCATGGTGACCGTGGTAAGCGGCACAAACACGAACCCGAGGGACAATCCCTGGATGAACTGCGCCCAGAAGATTTGCCAGTAGCCGACGTTCAGGTTTAGTGTCCCCAGCAACACCAACGAAGTGGCACAACCCGCGATGCCAATCACCAGAAGCTTGCGTGCATCAAAGCGGGACAGGATGATGCCGACAAAAGGCATGGCAATAAAAGATCCCAGTCCTCTTGGAAACATGGCGACCCCGGCTTGGAGCGCCGGGTAACCCAGAATGGTTTGGAGAAAGATGGGCAGAATGACCAGGCTTCCATAAAGGACGAAACCGACGACCGTCATCAGAAAAACACCGGCGCTGTATGTGCGCTCCTTGAAGGCCCGCAGATCAACCACAGGGTGGGCCACAACCAGCTCATAAATCACGAAAGCAATCAGCGCGACGGCGCTGATGACAGCCAGCCGGGTGATAAGGGCTGACGAGAACCAGTCCTTTTCCTGCCCCTTGTCCAGAACGATTTGCAGCGCGCCAATCCCGACTGCCAGCATTCCCATGCCCCAATAATCAATGCCGCCCTTGCTCCTCTTGATGTAGTGCGGATCAAAAACAAAAAGCTGGGTCATGAAGAGTGCAAGCACGCCCACCGGAATGTTGATGTAAAACACCCATCGCCAGCTATAGCTGTCGGTCAGCCAGCCGCCCAGCACGGGCCCCAGCATGGGCGCCACCACAATGCCCAGTCCCCAGAAGCCCATGGCCTTGCCGCGGTCTTCGGGCGGGAAGGACTCGAGCAGGACGGCCTGCGAAATCGGTTGGAGTCCGCCACCGCAGGCTCCCTGAATGACCCTGAACAGAACCAGCAAAGGGAGGTTAGGCGCCAGACCGCACAGGAACGAGGCCGCCGTGAACCCCGTGACGGACGTCATCAGCATCCGCTTCCGCCCAAAGTGATTGGACAGCCAGCCGGTCATGGGCAGGATGATGGCGTTAGCCACCAGGTAGGAAGTCAGCGTCCAGGTGGCTTCATCCACCGATGCCGACATGCTTCCGGCAATGTGCGGGAGGGAGACGTTGACCACTGTGGTGTCGAGCACTTCCATAAAAGTGCTCAGCATCACCGCAATGGCGATGATCCACGGATTGATCTTTGGCGCCTCGAATTCTTGTGTCATTTTCAGGATATTTTAGGAGTGAGCCCCGCGGCACAAATGATGGTGTCCGTTACGGTTTCAAGCCCCAAGCTGGAAGAAATCACCAAGTGATAGAGCCGACGGTCTTTCCAGTCCTCGCCGAAAAAGCTACGGATGTATGCAGCTCGCCGCCGGTTCGCCTCATCCATGGCGCGGGCGGCGTCAACACCGGGACCCAGCCGGGCCTGAATCCGCTGCAGCTTTTCATGTTCCGGCCCGAAAACTGAAACATGAAAAGCATTCTTATGGCATCGCAGGATGCATTGGCTGCCACGCCCCACAATCACGCATTGCCCCAGCGACGCGGCCTCGCGGATGATCTCTCTGCCAATTTCCATCATGTTTTCCGAATCAACGGTGGCGGTGTCAACCGTGGTGGCAAGCCCTTCGTAACCGCCCTGCCAAAGGCCCTTGACCAGCTTGTGGAACCAGTAGTCGACGGACTCGTCGAACCGAGCTGCTATTTCGGGATTAACCTGCGCCCGCCGGGCAACTTCCGTAACCAGCGACTTGTCAACAAGCTTCCAGTCCAGCCGGCGGGCCAGCATTTCGGCAATGGTTCCACCGCCGCTGCCGTATTCGCGGCTGATGGTGATGACGTTGAACATTGGTTTCTCTCTACTTTTTTGTGGCCACGGTGGGTTCCACAGACATTCCCAGGCGCAAGAGGTGCTCGCTGTCCTGCCCGGGATCGAAAACGATCTTGATGGGAATCCGCTGCACCACCTTGACGTAGTTTCCCGTCGCGTTTTCCGGAGGCAGCAGGCTGAAGCGTTCGCCGGTGGCTCCGGCAATGTTCAGCACGTGGCCCTTGTAATCGCGGTCGTAGGCATCCACGTGAATGGTGGCGGGATCGCCCGGCCGCATGTCTTTCAGTTCAGTTTCCTTGTAATTGGCGGTCACGTAGAGCCTTTCAACCGGAACAATGGCCATCAGGGCTTGGCCGACTCCAATGTTTTGCCCCGGCTCCACGGATTTCTTACCCACAATGCCGTCCACCGGCGCGCGAACAATGGTGTAGCCCACGTTCAACTGCGCCTGGTCAAGAGCGGCCTTTGCGGTTTTCACAGCAGCTTCGGCGGCCTGAGCCTCTGCACGGCTGACACGGACGTGCTGCGGCCCGGTCTGTGACGCCTGCAATCCGGCCTTTGCCTGTGCCAATTGCGCCTTAGCCAGCGCAACGTCCTGTTCGGCGGCCGCGGCAGCCGACTGCGCCGCAGTCACCGCGGCGGAATCCGCCTGGGCTGCCTGCAGGGCATGGTCGTATTGCTGTTCGGAAACCTCGTCTTTCTTGACGAGCTGGGCATATCGCGCCAGATCCGATTTGGCTCGGGCGTAGTTGGCTTCCGTCTGTTTCACCCGGGCCTGCGCTGCCAGATGCTCCTTCTGGGCGGCGGCGATCGCTGCCTGTGCCTGTTCCACTTGTGCCTGTGCCGACGAAATGCCGCTCGATGAATTGACGGAAGTGATGGGCACTCCGACGTTCGATGCCTCGGCCCGTGCCAGCGCCATCGCGTAGTTGGCTTGGGCGTGCTCCATCGCTACCTGGTAGTCGGTAGGGTCGATCCGCACCAGCACAGTGCCCTTCTTTACGAATTGGTTATTATCAACCTCAACAGCGACAACGTGCCCGTTGATGCGCGCGCTGACGGGATAAATGTTGCCGTCAACCTGTGCGTCGTCTGTGGTTTCGTGTGTGGAGTAATACTTCCAGGCAGAGATGCCGCCCACCACAAGGACCAGACCGATTACCAGCAGGAGCCACTTTGCCTTTGGATGAAGCCGAAAGAACGGTCGGCCCCGTTCCGCCCCGTCCGCGTTTCCATTACTCTTGCCGTTTGATTCCACACTTACTGTGGGTTCTGCCATTACTTGCTTCCTCCCATCATTTGCCTGAAGGTCACATCGGCCAGGCCCATCGCACGCGCCAGCGACGCTTTCGCCACGTTATAGCTGTAAAGGCTGGAAATGTAATTTTCGTCCGCGGACGCAACCGCCTCCTGCGCCTGCACAACCTCCAGGCTGTTGACCACTCCAGCGGCAAATCGGTCCCTTGCTTGCTTCAACTGCTCATCGGCCAGGGCCTTGGTGCTTTGGGCGACGTGAACCTGGTCTTCCGACGACTTCAAGTTCAGTATCGCTGTCCGCACCTGGTACTCGATATTGTTTTTCATGTCGTCGAGTTGCGACTGGCGTTGTTTGAGCAGTGCATCGGCCTGCATCTCGTCTCCGCGAACTTTTCCGCCCTGGAAAATGGGGACATTCACGCTGGCCGCTACCGTAAACGTGCCGTGAGAATTGCCGGGCGCAGGTCCGATGTCGCCATAGTCTGCGTGAAAATTCAGGCTGGGCAGCCGCTCGCTGCGAGCTGCCTTTTTCAGTGATTCCGCCGCGCGGACCGTGGCCTGCAGGCTCTTGTAATCTGCACGAGTCGCAAGCGCGCGTGCAACTGCCTGGTCAAGCGAGATGGGGGGTGGTGGAGTGTAAGGCACCGGGTCCGTCAGCCGAAACTTCTGGGCCACCGGCAGCCCGATCCCACGCGCCAGGGCCAGCTTCTCCGTTTCGAACTGGTTCTTCAGATAAATCAGACGCTGCTTCTGTGCCTGGAGTTCCACCTGGCTGCGCAGCACATCGATTCCGGGTACCATGCCCGCTTTCTTCATGTCGGCGGCGCGGTCATAAACCGCCTGCGCGGTGTCCAGTTCGGCTTGCGCAGCGCTAACGCGACTTGATCCCGCGATGGCCTGCAGATACAGATTGGCCGACACCAGGACCACGAGATCACGCGCGTTTTGGTAGGTGTATTGCGCGGCTTTCAGGTTCTCGGATTCGGCCTTTTCCTGGTGAAGGTCCTTCAGATCCAGAATCGGCTGGTCAAGGTATCCGCGGACGTCAAACACGCCGAACGGCCCGATGATGGGAGGCACGCCGGGGAAATTAGGGAATCCGAGCGCCTTCAGATTGACCTGCTCGCTGCTTTCTGACGCCCCGGCTGATATCTGGGGCAGCAACCGGCTCAGGGCGCGAATCCTTGCGCCTCGCACCGCCTCTGTTGCCTGGTCGCTCATCAGGATGCCCAGGTTGTACTTCAGTCCGAGGTTGATGGCATCCATCAGGGAGAGCGACATCTCCCCCGGCTGGGCTGGCCCTGGCGGGGCGCTCCCAAGGAACGGGTTCTGCGACACCGCTTGCTGCAAGGACGCTGTTGAGTCCGCCGCAGACGGTCCTGTTCCGCCGGCCCCGGCAGAGTAACTGTTCATAGTCGGCCCGCTCTGTGCGCCTGCGACGGTCCAGGCACAGAAAAGGGCGGCGAGAAGAAGACCTTTCGTCCGTCCGTTGATGGTCAAGCTGCGATTCCTCTCCAAACAAGATCGATAACAAAATTGATATCGGATTCGACATCTTTCTTCGACCAGCCGAGAACCCGCTGCACAATGATGCCCCGGATCAGGTCGCTGATGGCAACAGCCGCCGTATCGGTGCGGATTTCCCGGATTGCCCCGCATTGAATGCCTCGCTGAAGCACCGCCTCCAATGTACGCGCCTGTTCGAGGTACATCTCTTCAATGTAGTGTGGCATCTGGTCCGGGTGGGTGAAGCCACTTCCGAGTTCGGAAAAATAAATCCGGAAGAAGTCTCGGTCTGCCTCGAAGTATTGAATCTTGATCTCGATGAAAGCACGAATCTTGTTTTCGGGAGCTTCTTCCGACGCCAGCCGGGCCTGAATTTCAGCGTGAAGTTCGGTGAGCCCGTGCTTGAGCGCCGCCCAGTAGATGTCCTGCTTTGATTTGTAATAGAGATAAACAGTGCCTTTGGAGACTCCGGCCGCGGTGGCAATGTCATCGACGGTGGAGGCGTGAAAGCCCTTTTCTGCAAATACCTTGCGGGCAGCCCCCATCAGCTCGGCGGTGCGGAACTCCTTGATGACTTCCTTGCGAGTTTTGCCGAGGATGGGCATTGATGAATAATGAGCTCAATAAAATGACTGGTTAGTCAGTTTATTAAACTATTGGTTTGGAGTCAAGATGGATTCTTGGTTCCCTGTCATGGCTTGCAGGGCATGAAAGCTGGAGGCCAGCGCCGGATGTTTCCCGGGACCCCATTCCCCTGCATGTTCGCCTTAAAGTAATGAGATGTTCCGCCCGGCCGATTCGGTTCAATGGTGAGCCGTAGCGTATAATTTTCTGCAGACCGGCAAACCTGGATGGGGCTTCATGGTACGATCCGGGGTTACGGTTGGTGTTCAAGGGGGCCGGATGGGGCGCAAAAAGGCATGGCTATCGTGGAGCAGCGGCAAGGACAGCGCCTGGTCGCTTGAAATCGTGCGCAGCCAGGAAGAATACAAAGTGGAAGCTCTACTGACCACAGTGAACGCTGAATTCCAGCGCGTGGCCATGCACGCTGTCAGGGTATCGCTGCTGCGGGCGCAGGCCGAAAGCGCAGGCATTCCGCTTTTGACCGTGCCAATCCCTTATCCTTGCCCGAACGAGGCCTACGAAAAAGCCATGGGGTTGGCGATCAGCAGGGCGCGCGCCGAGGGCGTTACCCACATGATCTTCGGCGACCTCTTTCTGGAGGATATCCGCCGCTACCGGGAGGAAAGACTGGCCGACACCGGGATTACTCCGGTTTTTCCGCTGTGGGGGCTTGATACGCGTCAACTGGCCCAGGAGATGGTGGAGGGAGGGCTGCGGGCGCTGCTGACCTGCGTTGATCCCAGCAAGCTGGGCGCATCTTTTGCCGGTCGCTGCTTCGATGCCGAACTGCTGGCCGACCTGCCAGCGGGCGTCGATCCATGTGGGGAGAACGGAGAGTTTCACACCTTTGCCTTCCAGGGGCCAATGTTCCGGTCGCCCATTGAGGTTGTTCCCGGTGTTGTGGTGGAGCGCGACGGGTTCATCTTTGCCGACGTCCTTCCAAAGCAGGCAAGTTAGTGTTGCTGCGATAGTTCCCTCCATTCAGGTACTTACAGTACAGAGCGCTCCAAGGCGCCTGAAGATAATCATTCGGGTTGCTCAGGCTGGGGGAAGAGACGCTTTTGGCGGTACTTCGAAACCTTGTTCTTAAGCCCTTCGACAACTCGTTTATTTGCAACGCCCTTCCACAAATCCATTAAAATGGCGCGGAGAATTGGATATTCGTGGGCCAGCCAATGGGCAAGGCTGACGGCTATTGTTAAGCGTGGAGGGCTGGTGTAATTTTTTCTTAATGATTCTCAGTTAGTATGCAAAAACTTCCACGACAGTGTATATATTGCATACTTGATTTATAAGTAACTCAGGTTTTTCATGTATTCTTTTTAGGAGATCACTCTGCACGGATAGCAAGCGGGAGGGCGCGAGCCTATTCTGCAAAATGAGCATCAAACCTCCGCTGAATTTGGACATTTTGGAGTAGTTGAAAACGACCGTTATTGATTGCTATTGCAGGAGTTATGGTCGCCATGGCGTTTAGAAAGGCGGACAGGGTTTCATGCCCGGCGCAAGCGACCGTCGCAGCTCGGACCTGGTGGTTTTACAAGGGATTCGGGCTGAACCTAGAAGCCTAAAGAGCGTTGTCCCACGAATTGGAACAGCATTTGCTTAAGGAAGTATGTCGTCAGCCGGAAGAGGGACAGCGGTTGACAAAGTTCCAGCCGTAAGCAGGACGGCGGAACGAGAGACATTGAGATTGTTTCCCTGCTCGTGGTGACGAGCCGCGAACGCGATGATGAGAAGGCGTTCGGCAGATAAGTCAGGCACCGCCACGATGCTCAAGGGAAACGACGGATGACCCGAGGCCAGCGTCCCCCTCCCCACGGCACTCGGGGCTCAGCCTGGGTTGCTAAAGCAACCCAGGCTATTTTTTTGCGAAACGGTTTTTCTTTGTTCCAGCACTTCGGAGTTTCCCGCCAACGCGCTTGAAGGCGAAACCAGGACGTGAATCTGGCGCGACTGGATCGTAATCTCCAGGGGCAGCGTACCAAGCGGTTCGCCATCGATCTCGATTTCGGTTGCGCTGGATGCCTCGGCCCTGATCCTGGCAGCTTCAAAATGCCGTACTTTGGTGTGTGCGTAGACCTCTCCTGAATAGAGCATGGAGATGCTGCCGAGCAGACGCAGCGCCCCGGCATATTCGATAACCGTGACATCAAATACGCCGTCGTTGGGCACGGCTGCCGGACAGGGTCTCATACCCCCGCCGTGGTATTGGCCGTTTCCGATGGCCACGTTGGTGATGAAGAATGGCAGGCGGATGGAACTTTCATCCAGCACCAGATTGACCTGCCGGCCGTGGTAGGTCAGGAACGTCTTGATGGTGGCCCAGAAAAACGCCGCTCTTCCGCCGAACCGCCCCATGAAATTCTTTGATTGGGCGGCCACGTGGCCGCCCATTCCAAAGCTGGTCAGGTTCACAAAGTAACGGGTGGCCTGGCCGCCGCTGGTATCGCGGAACGTCGCTCTGCCTACATCGATCTGTGCTCGCACTCCGGCGGCAAGAACCTCAATTGCTCCAGGGACGTCCGCCGGCACTCCGAGCATGCGGCGAAAATCTCCCCCCGTGCCGAGCGGAAGGATCCCGAGCGCAGCTTCCGGCCGGACCAGCCGACCGTTATCAAAAAAACCGTTGGCTGCCTCATTGGCGGTTCCGTCACCGCCGACGGCGATGATCAGGTCAAAGCCTTCGCGCAGCAATCCGCGCGTGATGGCGATTCCCGATCCCTGTCCGCTGGTGAAGCGCGCCGTGAAGCGCCCCAAGCGATTTTCAATCATATTCGCGAGATGGGGCCATTCCTGGGCGGTCCTGCCTCTCGCGGATTGCGGATTGACGACAGCGGCAATTTTACCTGGGTTGCTCATACGGAGCGGCGGAGCTCGCCGCTTTTATAAAGCCGAAGGTGAACGTCCTCGACGGTGTCGCGGAGGGTTTCCATCGGATCGCGCGTTTCAAACTTGAGCTTCGTGCGCGCCTTGCTGGAATCGCAATACCAGAAACACGCGGACATTTTGACCGAGGCCTCATCCAGTTCGATTTTCTTTCCAAGCAAGGGATAGATAACCCGCAACGCCCGGGCGCCCCAGAGCGTGACCTCAACGGGCGGCTCCATGGTTGGGGCACGCAAGCCGGAAATCTCCGCTACGGTTTCGATCAACTGCCGGAACGTCCAGTTGACGTTGCCCATCAGATAACGCTCGCCGGCTTTTCCCCAGCGCATGGCCAGAGTCAGGCCCTGGGCGACGTCGCGGACATCCACAAAATTCAGCCCGCCCTTGGGGATAACTTTGATCTCGCCCTGAAGGAACAGCGCCACGTCGCGCGTAGAAGAATTCCGGTCATCGCCGATGCCCAGCAGCAGGCTGGGGTTAACGACCACCACATTCAACCCGGTGCGGGCCTGATAATCGAGCGCCAGCTTTTCCGCAAAAATCTTGCTCAGATAATAGGGCCACTCCCGGAGCACTTCGTTTTTGTAGCCGGACGTTTCGTCATACACAACCGGAGTTGTGCCTACGGCGATGGTTCCTGAACTGGAAACGGCCACCACCTTTTTCACTTTATGCTTCAAGGCGGCTTCGCAGACGTTGCGGGTGCCTTCAATATGGGTCGTGTAGAGCAGGTCCTGGTCCTTTGAGTCGCGCGAAACAACGCCCGCCAAGTGATAGATTTGGGAGACACCCTCGACCGCCTGCTCCACCTGCTCGCGGTTGACGATGTCGCCGTGGACCACTTCCACGGCCTTGTCCTGCTCCCACGGAGACAACCCGCGGCAGAACACTCGCAGCCGCGTGGAGTTCTTCCTGGTCTTCAGAGCCTCGACCAGGTGCTTTCCCAGGAAGCCTGTTGCTCCGGTTACAAGAACGGTTTGTGCTGCCATCAGGTGCTCTCTGGCGTTCCCTGCACGTCCGCCATCAGAATTGGTGCGAAGTGCATCATGGTAACGCTGGGTTTGCGGCCCACATGGCTCTGGGCCATATTGAGGGCCTCGTTCATATTTTCAGCGGTTTCCCATCCCATGATCTGGGCGGCCCGCCTTGATTCCGCTCCCACCACGATCACCTTACCGGTGTGTGCGCGCCCGTTTTCTCCCCAGTACCACATGTAGAACGGATGTACGCCGTGGTATGCGTGGCCGGTGCGGTACATGCGGATGTACTCGGGGTCGTGCGCAAACTGTTCTTCGTACTTCCGCTGCAATTCCACCGAATCACGCGTCTCGGTCAAAATCCGGTTGAAAAACTCGATATAAGAGGGATGGTGCAGCGGATCAAATTCGTTATAGAGCGGGTGCGTAATGATCAGCACGCCGTTCTTCTTCACCACCGGCATGCCGCGGTACATGTTATGGAAATATCCGAGGGCCATGGTCTGAACCAGCAGCGGGTTCAGGATGGAGTGCACGTTGTAGGGCATGACGAACGGGATGCCGTAAACCACAACGTCCGATTGCCCCTGGAGCGGCGTACAGTATTGGGCGTAGCAATAGGCCAGTGTCTTGGCGTGCGTGGGCAGGGTCGCTCCCGCATGGACGGCGATCATCTGGTAAGGCGCCGGAATCGCAAATAGGATTTTTCGCTTGATGGGGCGGGAAATCAGTCCGAGGCCCCTGCGTGTGGCCTCAAACATGGCGCGGTCGACACCCGACCAGTGATCTTCGTTCTTGGTAAAGAACGCCATGGTGGGCTCGAACATTTGATTGTTCAGCACCGTTTCAATGTGGAACACCTTCAGGTACCGGTTGATCACTCCCATGATGCGGTCGCATGACCGCGCCATGGCGGATCGCGTGTGGTCAAAATAGGAATCGCTGGCCAGTATGGTCTGCGGCGTGTGGTGGGCTTGCAGTGTGGGGTAGTCGCACAGACCCACGCTGACGGACTTGCTTCCGCCGTCCATGGGAACCAGGTTTATGTTGGCATAAATCAGCAGGTCTGATTCCGCCGCCCGCCGGTTGATGCGGACACTCTCGCCATGGTCCGTCTTGCCCAGGTCCACCATTCCGTCGGGCGCGTCGCCGTCATGGTTGTAAAGGTGGTGGGGATAGAACTTTGAGAAGATCCGGCTGCCCACCGCGTGACGGATTTCCGCCGCTGTCATGCGCCGATGGTAGGAAGTGGCGATGATGATGTGAACGTCATCAATGCCTTTCTCGGCCAACAGCTTCAGCACTATTGTCAGGATTGATTCCCGGACGTCCGGGGACTTCATCTGCGGCAGGGGCAGGGAGATGTCGTCAATGGCGATGGTCACCTTCATGCCCGGATGCAGCAGCGCCGAGAGCGGTTCCATCTGTTCGGGGTGATCGATGGCGTAACGAATGCCGGCCTCGCGGTTTTTGAGGCCGGGAATCGTGGGATTAGGATAGACCACGCGCGTGCCGGCCGGCATTTTGACGGAGAGCAGGTCTTCACCGTACCACATCAGCCGGTTGGCCGAGTTGCCATCCAGATGCACCACGGTGCCCTCGTGTGATACAAGCGCGTTGCGTCCTACAGCGTTGGGGGTGGGCTCGCCGAACTCAAGCGCCGGCGACTCCGCCGGGTGAATGTTCCCGGCTCCGTTTGACATCGATGCCTCTCTTCAGGTCCAAGATGGTCCAGCCACGCTCCTGCGCTACGCGCCGGAGCCTGCGGTCAGGATTGACGGCTGCAGGAATTCCCGCAGCTTCCAGCATGGGAAGGTCCGAAAAACTATCCGAGTAAGCCTTGCACTGTTTCATTTCCGTGCCGTACTTTTGGCACAGGCTTTCCATGGCGCGGACTTTCTCATCCTCAGCAATCAGCGGGGCTTCCACTTTTCCCGTTGCGACCTCGTTCCGGTAAACCAGCCGGTTCGAGATCGCGGAATGAAATCCAAAGTACTGGATTACACGGTCAAGAGCAACATCCAGTTCGCCGGAGACCAGCACCGGTAGAAATCCCTGCCTGCGGTCTTCCTCAAGCAGCGCGGTCGTGTGCGGGTAAATGGATGGCAGAATTTCCTCGTCAAACAACCTCTGCGATTGTGCCCGCAATTCCTGCTCGCGCATGCCGCGATACTCCCGGAAGAAAACCACGTTAAACTTGCGGCGCGAGCGGGATTCCAGCACCAGCCACCACGGGATGCTCAACAGCATCTTTGAAAACTTCAGCATTGCCCGTGCCTTCGAGGGCTGGTGCAGGGTAAAGTAAGCGTACCGCCTGACGATATTCCCTGAAGTCAGAGTTCCGTCGAAATCGTAAAAAGCCAGCCGTTGGTTTGGGCTCATGGTTCGGGACTGTTCTGCGGCGCGGTCCGCACATCGGGGCGCCTGCGCGGAACGGCGGGCCCGGGCCGCTGCGCCGGCGCTCCCGCCCTTGAAATCAAGATTGGCATTTTATTCCCGTAACCCCTATGAACGGCCGCCTTCATGCGCCACGATGCGACAAAAGGTTCTGGAAATTCTTCTTGTGCCGCCAGCCGAGAAACAGCGTCATCAAAGCGGCGTACATGGCGGCCTGCGGGCTTACGAAAGCGAGCATCAGGATGGTAAACACGACCCACGTGCTGATGGAAGACATCGCGCCCGCCTCAGGCCATTTCAGGCTGCTGCCTGTTAATCGCATCACCACAAAAAACGCCAGGCCCACGGCAGCCCACAAGGGATAAAGCTGCAGCATCACGCCTGCCGAAGTCGCAATTCCTTTGCCCCCGTTAAAGTTCAAGAAAGGCGAGAAAC
>JAJYLL010000110.1 GCA_021787735.1 Acidobacteriota bacterium
CGGAATCGGAGGCACCGAGACAGACCGCGGTGTTGACGCCAAAACGGGCGTTCCTTATAACCTGAAGAACCTCTACGTTTACAACAACACCATTACCCAGCAAACCGGCTTCGCCGCCGGAATCGTGAAGTCTTCAAAACTCGATAATTCCGTTTTTACCTCCTGGAACAACCGGTTTAGCAACAATACTTATCATCTAGGATCGCAGGCTGGAAAATTCTTTGAATGGTTGAACTCCCCGCAAACCCTGGCGGAATGGCAGAGACGCATCCGGAGTCATTGAACTCCGAGGCGCAGCATAGACAGAGTTTTCGGCAATCTCCCTGATTTCGCATTTCGTATGAATGGCACTCAGGCAGTTGCACTGCCGAACCTGTTGCGAGGTTGAGTATGATCACAGCAGCCAGAACAGTCCCTGTTTTCTCCGAGGCCGAGAGTCATGGAACCATAGGCCCGCTGCCTCGAATCGTTACTACCAGTTGGGACGACGGTGATGTTCGTGACTTCAGGGTCGCCGAAATGCTTCGTGCGCGCAACCTGCCTGCCACGTTTTATGTCCCCATTACCGGGCACCATGGCTCTCACGGCCTGGGGCGAAGCGAATTAATAACCCTCAGAGATGAAGGCTTTGAGATCGGCGGACACGGATTCTCACACCGCATCCTTCCACAATGTTCCAGAAAAGTGGTCGTTCAGGAGGTGGAAGTCTGTAAGCAGAGCCTCGAAGACATTCTGGGAAGCGAGGTTCGGATGTTTGCCTACCCTAGGGGCCGCCACAGCAACGTGGCGGTTCGCTCCGTGAAGCAGGCTGGCTACGTAGGGGCCCGAACTACGGAGATGTTTTCACTGGGACTCCATTTCGACCCCTACAGAATGCCAACCACCATGCACGTCTTCCCTCACTCCAGGTCGGACTACTTTCGGAACATGGCACGAGCTGTTGATTTAGGAAGGGCGTGGAGATACCTGACCCGATTGTGGCAGGTGGAAAGCTGGGTCGAACTTGCAAGAATCCTGTTTGATTCTATTCTTCTGGGCGGCGGAGTCTTCCACCTGTACGGCCACTCCTGGGAAATCGATGAATTGAGGCTTTGGAAAGATCTTGACGAGATTCTTGACCACGTGTCCAACCGGGAAGATGTGCTGTACCTTCCGAACGGCGAGGTGTTGGGCTACCGTATCGCCAAAAACTTACTCCCTGTCAAGAACCGCTGCGCGCTTGAAGGATGAAAGTTCTTCTGGTTCATAACGAGTATCAGCAGCCCGGGGGTGAAGACAGAGTCTTCTTCCTTGAGCACCAACTGCTGTGCCGCTTTGGGCACAAAGTCGTGACATACAAGCGTACCAACCATGAAATCAGCCGCTATTCAGCTTTTCGCCGGCTACTGTTGATCAAGCAACTCACCTGGGCTGAAGACACGCAGCGGGACATCGCCAGGATTCTCAGAAAAGAGGAACCTGATATCGTCCATGTCCATAACACCTTCACACAAATTTCGCCCTCGATCTACGCAGAGTGCCGCAAAGCCGGCGTGCCTGTGGTGCAGACGCTTCACAACTTTCGGCTGCTTTGCCCCGGCGCCACTCTATACCGCAACGGCCAAGTATGCGATGAGTGTGTTACTCACAGTCTAAGCCGAAGCGTCGTACACGGCTGTTATCGAGATTCCCGTGTCCAGACCGCTGCCGTGGCCGCCATGCTGGCAACGCACCGGCGACTGTCGACGTGGAGCAAAAATATCAGCGTTTACATTGCCCTCACAGAATTTGCTCGACAGCAGTTCATCCACGGGAAACTTCCCAAAGAGAAGATCTGCGTCAAACCCAATTTTGTAGCTCCGGATCCAGGTCTGGGGACGCAAAGTGGCGGCTATGTACTCTTTGTAGGACGCTTGTCGCCAGAAAAGGGATTGCCGACGCTCCTGCAGGCGTGGAATCGCCTGGGAAACACGATCCAGCTTCGCATTGCGGGTGACGGACCTCTGCGCGCAGAACTGATGGACTACTGCGAGCGACACGATCTATCGTCGGTCCGCTTCATGGGCCACCTGGAACGCGTGGAGACCCAGGAAGCATTTAAGAACGCCCACTTTCTGGTCCTGCCCAGCGTATGCTATGAGAATTTTCCAATGACCATCGTCGAAGCATTTGCCAGCGGAACGCCGGTGGTTTGTTCACGCCTTGGGGCAATGCAAGAAATCGTGGCACATCAGCATACCGGACTTCATTTTGATCCCAACAGCAGCGAGCATCTCGCCGACACGGTCGCTTGGGCCTGGACGCATCCTACGCACATGCGGGCGATGGGAATGGCGGCTCGTCGCGAATTTGAACTCAAATATACCGCTGAAAAGAACTATTCCATGCTGATGGATATTTACCAGCAGGCCATGAAGCAACCACCCGCAGAATGTCGTCGTTATGCTTCGCAGGACGAGTGCCTCATGGTGTCCAGCACTGACACCCAATAGGACCCAGCTTGCCTGTTTCCCTTACAAGAGAGTCCAGAAATCGGTTGCCGGTCTTTCGCGTCCTTGGAGTACCTGTCGATGCCGTTCAAATTCCAGACGTCATTGCAACTATGGAGGAATGGATCCACGAACGGGCCGGCACTCATTTCATCGCCGTCACGGGGATGCACGGCGTAGTGGAAGCACATCATCAGCAAGCATTCAAAGATGTATTGAACTCAGCAGACATGGTTGTCCCCGATGGCATGCCGCTGGTGTGGATGGGCCGTCGGCATGGATTCACGATGCCCCGTCGAGTGTACGGTCCCGAATTGATGGAAACTTTCTTTAGAGAAACAGGTAACCGCTATAGCCACTTCTTCTATGGTGGCGCCGAGGGCGTGGCAGACTCGCTCGCAACGAAGATGTGGAGCCGATATGAGATCAGAATCACGGGCACTTATTCCCCGCCCTTTCGCAACCTGACGGCGGAAGAAGAACGGCAGGTCGCCGGCATGATCCAGTCTGCGGCGCCGGACGTGCTCTGGGTGGGGCTGAGCACACCTAAACAGGAAAAATGGATGTGGGCTTTTCACGACAAGGTGGACGTTCCCGCGATGGTGGGGGTTGGAGCCGCCTTTGATTTTCACACCGGAAGGGCCAAACAGGCTCCCGTCTGGATGCGGGAACACGGGCTCGAATGGTTCTTCAGGCTTGTCACTGAACCCCGCAGGCTTTGGCGGCGGTACCTGGTTTACGGTTCGCAGTTTATTTGGAACGTCAATCTGGAAATCCTCAAACTCAGAAAATTCAACTAGCCAACAAGGAGGCGCAATATGGACTGGAAGTCTTGCAATGTCTTAGTAACGGGTGGAGCTTCATTCATTGGCTCGACCCTGGTGGATGCCCTGCTAAATAGGGGCGCGAGAATTAGGGTTGTCGATGATTTGAGTAGCGGAAAGCTGGAAAACATCGCCAACCACGTGATGCATCAGAGAGTTGATTTGATGAAAAGGGATCTCCGCGATCCGGGTGTTGCCGAAGAGGCCGTAAAGGGGATAGATGTGGTATTTCACCTTGCAGCGGACCACGGAGGCCGCGGCTACGTAGACCTGCACCAAGCGGCCTGCGCGTCAAACCTGATGCTGGATGGCGTCGTTTTCCGCGCTTGCCAGAAGGCGCAGGTTGAGAAGGTAGTGTACGCTTCATCCGGCTGCGTCTACCCTAACTACATCCAGACTGACCCGGACCAAATGCTTTACCTGACTGAAGACATGGTCGGGCCACCTTACGACGCGGACAATATGTACGGATGGGCCAAGTTGATGGCAGAGATGACCCTGCGTGCCTATGCCAGGGAGTATGGTATGAAGACCGCCTCCTGCCGATACTTCACCGTCTACGGCCCACGCGGGGTAGAAAATCATGCGGTCATTGCCATGATCGCTCGCGCATTTGTGAAGCAGGATCCCTTCGTCGTTTGGGGTACAGGCGAGCAGATCCGAAACTGGACGTACATCGATGATATCGTCAACGGAACCATTCTCGCTGCCGAGAAAATCGACGATGGGACAGCGGTCAACCTCGGGACGAAGGAGCGCATTCGCGTTATCGATGCGGCAAAGGAAATCCTGCGGTATATGGGGCATGACGCGCGGATTGAACCTCATCCGGAAATGCCCACCGGCCCTTATAACCGCGTCGCAGACAATTCGCTGGCCAGGAGACTGCTCGGATGGGAGCCCAAAGTGATGTTTATGGATGGTCTCCACCGCACTATTGATTGGTACGTTTCCGCGAGAGAAAAGGAGCAGGTGGCCTCAACCCTGGAGGCGATGCTAACAGAAAGGTAGGTGCTTGCTGTTACGGGGAAGGTGGCACCGTAAGCTACCTTCCCTACCCGATCACTTATCCATGTCCTCCTGACGGCAGAATTCTTCCCTCGGGTATTGCCGGGAAGAAAAGCAACCCGCACCTCCTATCCGGGCCTTAGCAGGATTAGGAGACACAGAAATCATAAAAACCCTGGTGATAGGTGGAGCGGTCTTCGTTGCCTCTTATCTGATCATATTCTCAGCGATCTACAACCTTCCCTTCGCCCCCCTCCGCCATGGCAACATCTACCGCGCGAGAACAATCCTCGCTGTTGTATCCTCCGAGCGTCGCCCCCGCCCGAGCGCCTTCCAGTGAACTCAACCTATCTGCATTCAGGCCGCCGGCCGTGATGTATCGGCAGACCGGTTCCTCATGACGGTTCGTGCCGGGCCTTCCAGATAGTAGAAATCCACCGCGATGTTGTTTTTCGGAGAAGCCAGTTAGTTGAGCCTTTTCGATACTTGCTTCGGTCTGGTACCCACCTGCAAGTCGTTCCGTGCAGGGGTCCCATGAGAATACGTCCCAAACTCCTTTTCACCTCTTTAAGCTTCAGTCCAGGTGTCAGACCTTCCCGCCTGTCCTAATTCAAGACCAACAATATTCCCTCCCGTTCGGTCCTCAGGCTGTGTCGTGCCAAGCCCGAAGTATAGCGGGACCTCATGAACAGTCCTCGAATGCGGTCCCTTTTGGTAGTGCCACAAGCCATATCTTTTCTGTCACTTGCTCACGCTGATGACACCTAATCTGTAGTCCCGCAAGATCTACGAGAGTTGTCCCTTTTGGCTTCGAAGTTAGCATCCGCCTCTCCGTAAATCAGGTTCTTATTTCATCCACTCTGTAGTTTCTACTAGACCCTGGAACTTTCTTTCGGGGCGGCTCTGCGCATCCAACTGTAAGACAATAAAAAGACACCCACTTATTTGTCGTACTTGAGGTGCGAGTTAGGCAACAGGATTGCCAACAAGGATAGTGGCGGGTACCAGAACAAGGAGAATCCGTCAATCAGCCTGAAGTTTTTCTGGCCAATTAGGGACCTGTGCAGGGTTTAAATGCAAGAAAAGTCTTCAAAACAGTCCTTTGGGAACGCCTGGATAGAACGCCTGAGGGCACTAAAAAACGTTCCGCCTGGGCTTCGTATTGTGTGGGAGGCTGGGCCGCGCGTTGTTATCGCCGGCTTAGCTTTGCAGGTACTCTCGGCACTCGTTCCGATTGGCATCGCCGCGGTATCGGCTGCCATCATCGGCGAAGTCGCCGCCGTTGCAAATGCCCATCGGCCTCTGTCGCCTATGTTCTGGTGGCTAGTGGCGGCAGAATTCGGGCTGGCGCTGGGGGGCAGCATTCTCTCCCGTACGATTGACTATTGCGAGAGCGTACTCGCCGACAAGTTCATTCGTCATGTCAGCATCAAGGTTATCGATCATGCCTCGAAGCTTGATCTGGAAACCTATGAAGACCCGGAATTTTACGACAAGCTGGAACGGGCAAGGGTCCAGGCGACAGACCGGGTTAGTATGATTCCGGCCGTGGGCCGGGCTCTGCAGCAATTTGTCACGGCTGTCGTTTTCTCCGTTACCATCTGTATCTTTTCGCCCTGGATCCTCCTGCTCCTGATCATTGGTGTCCTGCCGGCATTCGTCGGCGAGAGCCACTTCGCGTTTCTTGGATACTCGCTGAGATTTCGACAGACTCCCGCGCGCCGTCAACTCGATTATCTCCGGGTTCTTGGGGCGAGCAAGGAAAGCGCGAAGGAACTTAAGCTATTCGGGCTCAGCCAATACCTGACTGGCAGGTACGCTCGCCTTTCCGATGAGATTTACACACAAAATGTATCTCTCTCAAAGAGCAGGCTCCTGGCCAGTTCACTGTTTTCGCTGCTCAGCGCGAGCGCCTATTACGGTGCCTATGCCTTCGTGATCTATCGGACGGTTCATGGAGACCTTTCGCTGAAATCGCTGGTCTACCTGGCGGCCGCCATCGCCGGCGCCAGCAGCAACATTCAGCAGATCTTTTCGAGTTTTACGAGTATTGCCGACCAGGCGCTCTTCCTCACGGACTTCCTGAACCTGTTTCGCATTGAGCCGAAAGTGAAATCAACGCTCAATGCGATCCCGGCTCCGAGGCCCATCCGCCACGGTTTTGAACTTGAACAGGTGACATTCGCTTACCCCGGAACCACGCGTCCCATCCTTGAAAATCTCGATCTTCGAATCGAGCCGGGCCAGCGGGTTGCTCTGGTGGGCGAAAACGGGCAGGGGAAAACAACGCTCGTCAAGCTGATCACGCGGCTCTACGATCCCACTTCGGGTCGCATCCTGCTGGACGGAGTTGATCTCCGGAATTATGACCTGGAAGACTTGCACCGCGAGATTGCGGTGATCTTTCAGGACTTCATGCGATACGAAATGACAGCTCGTGAAAACATCGCGTTTGGGAAAATCGGAGAGCTCGATGACTTCAGCCGGATCTCGATTGCCGCCCGAAAAAGCCTTGCTGATGCTGTCATCCACCGACTGCCTCAGCGGTACGAACAGATGCTCGGAAGGCGCTTTGAAGGCGGCGTGGACCTTTCCGGCGGCGAGTGGCAAAAGATCGCCCTGGCCCGGGCATACCTGCGAGATGCGCAGTTGCTGGTTCTCGATGAGCCGACCGCAGCCCTAGACGCTCGTTCTGAACGCGAAGTATTTGAACGCTTCTCTGAACTTACTATTGGGAAAACTGCCCTCCTGATTTCTCACCGTTTCTCCACGGTCCGCATAGCGGACCGCATCCTGGTGTTGGAGGATGGCAGGATTGTTGAGGATGGATGCCATAGCCAACTGATGGCGCGCGGAGAACGTTACTCCAGAATGTTTGAACTCCAGGCCGCCAATTACCGGTGAAGAAGATTAAGCGCTTTATGATGGCCCACGAATACGAAAAGCAATTTCATGGTTGTCCGAACGGGCAGAAAACCAGTAACGGCATTTCTGATTTCGAACTCACGATGGATGGTCAGGAGCAAGTACGTGAGACTTCGGACGCGTTCGGAAACGAATGGCTGCGGGCCGAAGGCAATCGCCAGGCAAAGAAATGGGCTGTCGCCGGGTCAGGGAGGCCCTTGAAGATCCTTGACAAGCGGTGGACTATCGCCCAGGCGTCCGTTGAGCGGGCCTTGATGTTCCTCCAGGGTAAAGCCCATGGGGAACTGGACATCAAGGAACAACAAAGATGGATATTGGACAGCGCACGTTTCCTTCGCGGCGTATTGAGGGAAATTCGTGAGGCGTTGAAATCGTTGCGAAAGCTTCCGGGCACGCAGACTTCGCCAGAGAGCGCTGAGATTCTTCCCCGGGTCTACCGGATTACTTGCAGTTTTCTGCAGGCAGTGGGATTTGATTTCAGCGAAGCGGCCTTCGGCAAGTATCTCACCGGAGTTCAGCAAGTGGTCATCCTTGAAATGCGGGAACTGTGGGCGCTGAAACCCTTGCTCCAGCTTGCATTGATAGAAGAGCTTGGTGGTGTGACTGACACATTGAGGGGGTCCTCCGACAGGGGACCTGACCGTCCGGACACTCCCCGGGGAATTCCTTCCACATTGATTCAAAGCCTGCATCAAATTTCGGAAATGCAGTGGAACGAATTTTTCGAGGCCGCGAGTGTGGTGGATCACGTGTTGCGGTCTGATCCGTCTGGAGTTTACCCGCAGATGGATTTTGAGAGCCGTCAGCTCTATCGGGATGCCATAGCGGATCTGGCTTCAGGAACCAAGTTGAGCGAAGCAGAGATTGCCGCGCGTGCCATCCATTGTGCGAGGAAGGCCAGGGACCGGAAAACGGGTTTGGATCCGAGAGCGGCAGAACGCAGGAGCACGGTCGGATTCTACCTGGTCGACTCCGGCGTCCTGATTTTGAAGAAACTCATAGGGTATCGCTCGCCACCCATAAGAAAGCTCAGAGACAAGGTCTTAGACTGGCCCGAAATCTATTATGTGGCAGGTGTGGAACTACCAACACTTGTAATGGTCTTTGCTCTTCTGTGGCATCTTGGTCCCCCTGTTCCTTTGATTCCGTGCTTGCTCTTGTTGGTTCCCGCAAGCCAGGTGGCAGTGGATATGGTGAATCAATTGACCTCGTGGCTGGTACCCCCGCAGCGGCTTGCGAGACTGGATTTCGCGGACGGCATTCCGGACGAGTTCCTGACCCTTGCGGTGGTTCCTTCATTGCTGCTTAACGAAAAAGAGGTCAGGCACATTGTTGAGGCTCTTGAAGTTCGCTATCTGGGAAACCGCGACCCTAATTTGCATTTCGCGCTCCTCACCGACTCGCCTGACGCTTCCCACCCTTCCAACGAGCGTGACGAATTGGTGGCGCTCAGCAGTTTCCTGATCGAGCAACTCAACGCGAAGTACGCCCATGACCACAAGGGTAGCTTTTTCCACTTTCATCGGTATCATGTTTATAATGCGGCAGAAGAAGCGTGGATGGGGTGGGAACGAAAACGTGGCAAGCTGTTAGACTTAAACAACCTCCTTCTTGGACAGGCAGACAACTTCCCTGTTAAAGCAGGTGACCTCTCCATTCTGTCCAAAGTTCGGTACGTGATTACGCTCGATTCGGACACGCGACTGCCCCGGGATACTGCACACAAGCTGATCGGCACCCTGGCACACCCCCTGAATCGTGCCGTGATTGACAGAAGAACTAACACAATTGTCGAAGGCTACGGCATTCTTCAACCCCGGGTTGGAATCAGCATTGAATCCGCACGCAAGTCACGGCTGGCAAGCATTTATTCCGGCGAGACGGGATTCGACATCTACACCCGAGCCGTCTCCGACGTCTATCAGGATCTGTTTGGAGAAGGGAGTTTTACCGGGAAGGGCATTTATGAAGTCCGCACGTTCCAACGGGTGCTGGCAAATCGATTTCCTTCGAATTCCCTGCTCAGCCATGACCTGATCGAAGGCGTTTACGGGAGAGCCGGACTTGTCTCCGACGTCGAGGTTATTGACGACTATCCATCGCACTTCAGCGCATATTACCGACGGATGCACCGATGGGTCAGAGGCGATTGGCAAATCCTGCGATGGCTTTTCCCCACCGTGCCTGACGCCTTCGGCAGACAGATTCCTAATCCGATCACGCTCCTCTCCCGGTGGAAGATCTTTGATAATTTGCGGCGAAGTTTGGTCGAGTTGAGTCTGTTTGTGCTATTGCTGGCTGGCTGGTTTTTCTTCCACGGCGGCGCGCTCTACTGGACTGCGATCATCCTGGCGCTCCTGCTGACCCCAACATACGTACAAGCAGCCTTCTCTTTGCTTCGGGCCAAGGGGGCAGACAACCTGAGGGGATTTTTGAGGAAGCGTGCGAATGATTTTGTGACAGGGCACTTGCGGGTATTTGTTATGGTGGTATTTTTGCCGCACAAAGCGTTCGTGATGCTCGACGCTATTGTTCGGACCCTCACGCGCCTCACGATTACGCATAAGAACCTGCTCGAATGGGAAACGGCTGCCGAGGCTGAAGCTGGAATAGGAAAAAGGACAGCGGTAGAGGCTTATCTGGCTGTGACTCCATGGTTCGCGCTGGTGACGGGACTTTCTCTGGCATTGGTGCGACCTTCTGCGTTGCTTGTTGCCGCGCCGATATTGGGCCTGTGGATGTCGGCCGGAGTATTTACGAAATGGATCAACCAAGCGCCTCGCAGGGCAAGGAAACCTTTGAAACCGGAGGACAACGAATTCCTGAGACTTAGTTCGCTCGCCACATGGAGGTATTTCCGCGAGTTCAGCAGTGCTGAGGTTAATTGGCTTATACCTGACCGCGTCCAGGAAACACCACCCGCCGTGGTGGATGTCATGTCACCTACGAATCTCGGAATTCTATTGAACGCGCGCCTTGTAGCCTGCAACCTTGGCTATCTCACACTGCCCGAGTTCGTCGAACAGACTGAACAAACGGTACGCACTGCGAAGCTGCTTCCCCGCTTTAGAGGACACTTTCTGAATTGGTACGACGTCAAAACCCTCAAACCGCTTCCTCCCAAATTCGTCTCCACGGTGGACAGCGGAAATCTTGCTGCCTGCTTGATAACCTTAAAACAAGCGTGCTATGGACTACCGAACGAACCAATCATTTCCGAGGCATCATGGCAAGGGATACGTGACCATATTTCACTCCTCGGGCAACTTTTGAATCAAGTAGCAATTTCTCCGGATGTCATGCCCCTTTTTCAAGAACTGGACCGAAGCGCCGAGAACATAGGAGAACAGGCAGATTGGATCAATTTTCTTCCGGGCCTGGGAAAAGCGGCTGGTGAGGCCACTGCCGCCCTTTGCGCTACGCGGGAAGAATCCAGGAATAACCATTTGCCGCCCCCGGCGGAGTTGAACTGGTGGTGTTCGGAAACTCTTGAGCGAATTGAACATATGCAAGGGATCGTCCAAACGTTTATGCCATGGTTAATGCCGGAGTTCAGAAAGTTACATTTAGTAAGCCCGCCACGGCCGATAACTCTGAATTCGCTTCTGTCCGTCATTCCAGAGCTTGAATTAAAACTCAACGACTTGCCGGTTGAAGTTGCGGATAATGCCACCGAGGAAACGGTGCAGTCACTGCGCTCGCGCCTCGAAGCCAGCCTTCGTCGAGCGGTGGAGCTTTCCGAAAGGCTCCGGCACCTCGCGGAGGAAGCCAAGGGGCTCCTGAAAGAGATGGATTTCCGCTTCCTCTACGATGAGAAAAGAAAACTTCTGAGCATCGGATATGACGTTGAGGCCCAGAAACTCGCGAAATCTGTTTATGACTTACTCGCGTCTGAGGCCAGAACAGCAACCTTCATTGCAATTGCAAAGGATGACATCAGACAGGAAGCATGGTTCCACCTTGGGAGGGAGCGAACGTATGAACAAGGTGAAATAACGTTGGCCTCCTGGAGCGGAACGATGTTCGAGTACCTCATGCCATTGCTCTGGATGCGCTCATATTCAGGCACATTGCTGAACCAGTGCGTGGACTCCGCGGTGGTTTGTCAACAAAGGTATGCCAGAAAAATGAATGTTCCCTGGGGGATATCAGAAGCTGCTTTCAAGGTGCGGGACGATAAGGGAATCTACCAATACCGTGCATTTGGATTGCCGGGTTTATCGGTTGACCCGAGTGCTTTAAACAACGTAGTTATCGCGCCGTATGCAACTTTTCTGGCGTTAATGGTCGACCCCTCATCGGCCACAAAAAACCTCCGCGTGATGCGCAACAAAGGTTGGTTCGGCCGCTACGGCTTCTACGAATCTGCTGATTACTCAAACGGGCAGATGGGCGGAACAACAGATTATGAATTAATTCGATGCTGGATGGCCCATCACCAGGGGATGAGCCTGCTGGCAGTGTGCAACCTGCTTACCCATTCTTCATTACAGAGGTGGTTCCATCAGGACCACCAGGTCATCGCAACTGAGCTTCTGCTGCACGAGAGGATTCCCCTCTCGCCTCCTGAAAGGAACCGCCGGGCAAGGCAGCCTCTGCCCTCGCAGCGAATCATTGAAGAGGAAACTGCAGCCCGGAGCACCCCGCCGGAACCAGCCTATGCCTTCAGTGGCGCAGTGGAAGCAACCGAAGCGGCAGACGACGTATCCTTGGAGGCAACGGGGCGCCACCCTGCGACCGACAGAAACATTCCGCCTCTTCAGGCGCAAGAAGAGCATCATCCCTGAGGATACTGGCGATTATTTCATTCAGTTTGTTGCGGCGGAATAGGAATTTTGTACTTGAAAGCGGATGCCGGAATCCGGTGCCTCGCGTTCACCCGGATTTTCGTTTCGACCTGTTCCTTCGCAGGCTGCTTTGGTGATTTCACGTCCGAACTCAGTCCAGTCTGCTGTCCATGATCCTTTGAGGCCGGCACGAGCCCAATCATATCCAAAGCACGTTCGACGTCAGAATTGCTCATGGACCATCGCCAAACATTTCCAGTACGCAAGTTTTCTGCGCTGAGAAGAGTGATGCCAACGTCGATCCCAATAACGTAGCGGCTGACCCAGCCCGTCGTGGGATTGAACGCATCGGCAAATCCATAACGTCCGTAAACTTTCTTTCCGTACCGCAACAGCATAGTGCGAAGGGCCGGGATACAAATGTCCGGAGCAAACATGGCGGAACCGGCAGCAGCGCTGGGAACCACTGTTCCATCTATAGGGGAATCGTCAGAGGACCCTCCCCATGCAACGTAACCCTTGGAACTTTCTGAAGCCGTAATGCCCCAAACATTCGAAGAATAACCGCGGTACCGTCCAGAGAGATCGATGCCAAGGGCCTGTTGTGCTCGGGTGGCCACAATGGCATTCTCAAAGACATTGACCCGCGGAACGACCTGGTCTTCCAGAGGAACCTCCGTATATTTGCGATTCCTCAGGTTCAACCACGCCTGCGAGTACTGCTGAATAAAGAGCGGACCCCCGCCGATATAGGTATAACCCGCTGAGTGGACGACCGGAAGCTTCCAGCCGAACCAGGAGTCCGGAGAAATGGGATACGTTGGCGATCCGATAGCTAAAACGTAGAGGATCCCTGATTCGCTGTAGGTATCCCATCTGTAAGGGAGAAAACCCGTTTCTGGTTTCCAGCCGTGAGATAGAAACAACCGGTTCCCGTCGAGCATCCACAAGAAGTTAACCCGATCGTAGATCAAATTCGCCAGCCGGACAATTTCGGGATCATCAGGAAAAGCCTGCTTAGCGGTTAAGGCTCCGGCAAGCAGCAGCGCAGTGTCGATGGAGGAAATCTCACTGTGCCAACGCCGTTTGCCGGTGGTGGCATCAAGAAAGTGGTAAAACCAACCGTGCTCGTTCTGAGCATGATAGGCAAAGAAACACAAAGTCGTGCGAATTCGCTGGCGGGCCAGAATCGGGCTGACCCAGCGGTGCCTAGCGCCGATACAGAACGCCGTGAGCCCAAATCCCGTGGCAGCAATGCTCGAGATGTTCTTATGGTCGGGGACGTCGCCGGGTTTACCGTCAAACCGGGCGCGGTCCAGAACCAGCCCCGTCCGCGGATCGGTATTGTCCCAGAAGTAGCGGAAAGAACGGCGTGAAATGTCGTCCAGCAGATCGTTGTCAATCCTATTGAGGTGGTAGGTTTCTTGGGGAGCAGCGGTTGCTGCAGCTACGCGTGGAAAAATGCAGAACGCAAGACAAAGGGCCAACGCGACGGCACTGACTATCCTCGAGGTATGTAAACTCCCCATTACGGCAACTGATCGACGATACCGGGAGAAATCTCCGTTACAAATCCTGTCCTCTACATCCAATGCACTGAAGACCCCTCAGCCCGCCCTGACCTCCATCAAATTCTCTTAGCCGTCACCTCGTAAAACAGATTCATCACCTCCGCGGGCTACTGCTTGATACCTATAGTATTTCCTGCTCCGGACGAATGGTAAAGGTTCAATTTCTAAGGGCTGGTGCCAGCCCATCGGCATTAAACGCTAGAACGTTTTCTGACCGGGCGCAATAATGGAGTTGCTGTTATACGCGACGTTTTGCTGCGCGGTGCTTGCGTTGGCAGGAACCAAGAGGTAACCCGACACGCCTTCACGATTCACTTTTGTAACGACCAACTCGTAAGCCGTTTCTCCAGATTTGGGGTAAAACACAACCGGGAGCTCGGTTGGATGGTCCCTAACCCATATCCTGCGTCGGATACCTTCAATCCATATCCATCCACGGAACCTCTGATGAGCCTGATCCGTGCCGGTCAAGTGCAATGACACTCCCTGCACGACTTCGGCATCGTGGTTCTTTTCAGCCACGAAAGCTATCTGCTCCCTGGAAAGCATATCGGTAAGGGAGTCAATTTCTCGTTGGCTTGAAATTTGTTGCTCATGCAGTGCAGCGAGTTCTTGCGTGTAACTCGCTCTTGCAACGGCAAGTTCCTGCCGTGCGTGTGCCAATTGCTTTTCAAGCTCTGCGATGTGAGCCAGTGCCAGGTGCTCCCGAAAGGTGATCTCTGAGATCTGCTCGTTAAGGTTGGCCGTGCGCTGATCCAATTCCGCATGTTCCTTTCGGTTTGTGTAGGCGACCAACTCTGCCGAGCGCATGCGAACTTTGTTCAATCCGGAGTTCCACCCTGCGTCCATCTTCTGAACATGGGCCGCAAGACTCTCCTGTCCGGCGTTCAACTTGTTCAATCCAGCCTCGAGCCTATTCAGTTGCTGAGGAACCCCTAAATAGGAATTCACACGAGCGGAAAGATTTGCAAGTTCCTCGTTATATTGGCTGATCACCGAATAGCCGTAACCTGCTGCCACGGCGAGCGCCACAGCCAGGGTTGCTATCGCGGTCCAAAGACCTGCGGTCCGCCTCCTGTGATGGACCGGCAAGTCCATGGACTGAACGCTGTCCCATTCCTCAAACGAAGGGATTTCAGCTTCATTGACCGGAGACGCGTACCCCATACCCCATCCTTCTTTGACTGGACCCATAGACCCTCCTGGGGGGCCCTGCCAGATGACGCAGCCTTTCTGATCGCTTGTGCAATTGGTTTTGCAGGTTCCCCCCTTGTTCGTTCGCACGTTAGGTTCCAAGCCTGCACGATGGGAGACACGATTCTGAATCAACAAGATACGGACACTAGGCAGAGTCGAAAGACCCAGCAGACGAGAAAGGAATACTCACGCCAAAGGAAAATTTGCAGGGAGAGGGCATGGTACACGCCACCGTTTAAACTTTACCCATCTGAAGCGAACGAGATGGGGTGCATAAGCTACTGGTTTTGTTGAAAAAGTAGTTCGGGGGAGCGGGGGAAGGATTATTGACGGGTTTACAGGCGCCCAGTACGGGTATTCAGGGCTTCCGGCAGCGCGCCTGGGGGGCGGATAGCGCCGAG
>JAJYLL010000013.1 GCA_021787735.1 Acidobacteriota bacterium
TCCCACAACGCCAAGGCTCGTCGGCGACGGTCCTCGAGCAGATCGGCACTTCCCTTCAGTCGGGGCATACAGGTTCCCTCCTGAAGGACATGCTATTGCATTATTTATGCAGATGTCAATAGTGACTTGGTCGAGGCCCTTGGCATAGACCCGGAATTATCAATAGCACAAAAGCTGGACGCCTTTGATGATTTTGGGGTACTGGATCTGCCAGACCCAAAGAACGGGGCTCTGCCAACGTATCGACAGTACCTGGATCGTAGCCCTGGTATGCTTCTCCAGGACATATGGGCTTATCAACCTCACACACGCGGCGTTCTCTACGGTACGGAGGAGGCAATCGATGAGGATGTTAGATGGCTCACAGCCCAAGGGGACGAAGAGCGTCTTGGGTACCCGACTCAGAAGCCAGTCGGCTTGCTGGAACGTGTTGTCCGCGCCTCCACAAAGGAAACCGATCTAGTGCTAGATCCTTTCTGCGGCTGTGGAACAACCATCCACGCCGCGCAGAGGCTCAAACGTCAGTGGATAGGTATAGACATTACCCACCTTGCAATTTCTCTCATTGAGAAGCGGCTAAAAGACGCCTTCCCGACATCCGTTTTTGAGGTGCACGGCACTCCGAAAGACCTTGAGGGCGCGCGTGCGCTTGCGGCCCTTGACAAGTATCAATTCCAATGGTGGGCGGTGTCGCTTGTTGACGCCGTGCCATACGGCGGCAAAAAGAAGGGAGCAGACCAGGGGATTGACGGCTATATCTACTTTAAACCCGACGGGAAGTCCACTGAGAAGGCCATAGTCTCTGTCAAGGGAGGGGAGCACGTCAACGTCATTATGGTCCGCGAACTCGCTCAGGTCGTTGGTAATGAGAAGGCCAAGATAGGCGTATTTATATCCCTTGCTGACCCGACGAAGCCGATGCAAACCGAGGCCGTCAAAGCTGGATTCTATGAAACCCATTATGGCAAGTACCCTAAGATTCAGCTTCTCACGATAGAGCAACTGTTCGCTGGCAAGAAACCTGAAATCCCGCTGATCGACCCGTCAGCTTTCAAAAAAGCTGCGGCGGAACACGACACCGAGCAGCACAAGCTCTTTTGACCATCCCTTGCGCGGGTGGCCCATATGTTCCGAAGTATGGAATGTGTATGCGTCACTTCGGCACTCGAACAACGTCTGCGTAATTTGTGCGATAAGACTGCAGGCCGTGTTCCAGTACTGCCTTTTCCTTGCGGGCCGAACCTCCTGAGCGCACGCTTGCCAGAACGCGGCATGCTGAGACGGCCGCGGCGTTAATCCCGAAGGCACTGTACCTTCGGCCAGTATAAGATCAGGAGAGTCCTCTTGACATGCGACACCAGTGGTATATACTCAGGGTGTCGTGAGAGCTGAAAGGCACGAACTGAGACGCGGAGGTTCGCTCGGTTTTCCTGCCGGGGTTGTGGATGGAGCGTTTTGGCCTGTAGGTAACCAACGAAGGTGAAACAATCTGGAGCGGGTGGCCGTGCGATGAGCTACGCTACTTATTCCTGCGGACCCAAATCGGCCAGGATTTGCGTCCGTACCACTTAGCGTATACTCGACGTCCGTCCTTGGTCGTGTAATACGGCCTGTAAATCAGGACGTAGTCTTCCTCAGACGTAGGCAATTTGCCCATGGCCATCGCCTCCCTTCCCGCCGGTGGTCCGGCGCGCTGTTCACCGGCTTCGGCTTAAAGGGTTAAGGCAGCGGCCACCCGCAAACCTTTGGAACCTAAGCACATACCAACTTCGAAAATGCAGCCCTTCGCCGGGCTGCATTTTCATTTCTAATTGGAACATAAAGTGCTACTGAAGTCAATAACGACAAACCATAGTATTTTCAATTAGTTGTACAATCCTATCTAAAGTACACAGTTGTTCTTGAACTCTGCGGCTTTTAATTTTGAAGAAACGAACCGCAGAGTAATGCGCTCAGCGCATAATTCTGCGCTACTGGCTACAAGTGACCCCTCACCTGCCGTCGTACCTCCGGCACCCTCTCCCCACGGTAGAGGGAAAAGAGAGCGGGTAGCCTCGGTCAGTGGTCTTCAGACGTGAGGAATTTGGGGAAAGGTGATATGCAAATTTTGAACAGGGCAATGATCTTTGCTGCCTGTGTTGTGCTTGCGTGCAGCGCCGCGAGGGCAGGGACGCGCGTCTGGCAGCCATCGCCAGGCCATACTCAAGTGCCGATCTGGCCGGGTGCGGTGCCTGATGCCCAGCCTGTTCCGGGGCCGGAATATGCGGAGACGTCGAAGGGGCTGATTGGCGGCAAGCCGGTTGTGAGTGTGCATAACGTGTCGCAGCCGACCATGACGGTCTATCGGCCAACCGTGAAAAACACGGGCGTGGCGGTGGTTGTCTTTCCCGGCGGCGGGTTTGAGATATTGGCCATGGACCTGGAAGGCACCGAGGTTTGCGATTGGCTGACGTCCAATGGGATCACGTGTGTGCTGCTGAAATATCGCGTGCCGAGCCTGCCTTATGACTGGCACTGCAAGTGCCGGCCTGACGGTTTGGCGCAGTCCACACTGCCGCTCGAAGATGCGCAGCGGACGATGGGGCTGGTGCGCTTGCACGCCGCCGAGTGGGGGATTGATCCGCACAAGATTGGGGTCCTTGGGTTTTCGGCAGGCGGATTTCTGATGGCGGAGATCAGCACAAAATTCCAGCGCCGTCTGTACGCGCCTGTCGATGCGGCCGACAAGCTAAGCTGCCGTCCGGATTTTGCCGTGGGCGTCTATCCGGGGCATCTGTGGGCCGGCGGTGAGGCCTGGAAACTTAATCCGAATCTCCGGGTCACTCGCGAGACGCCGCCAACTTTTTTGGTGCAGGCGGAGGATGACAACGTGGATGGCGTAAACCAGTCGGTGGCGTACTACATCCAGCTGGAGAATGCCGGCGTTCCCGTGGAAATGCATCTGTATACGCAGGGCGGACATGCGTTCGGGCTGCGGCCCACAAAGCTTCCCATTACACAATGGCCCCGCTTGGTGGAAACATGGCTCAAAACAATCGGGATGCTTCCACCGCAGGCCTCTCAAACTGACTGAAAAACTCAATGACGAAGGGCGGCGGGTCGCGCATACGTACTGTGGTTTGAAATGTATGCGCCAGGCCGGTAATGTAAGATGCCGCCATGCCGTGGCGGCTTGGCCGGGTCTATCTCGCCAGACTGTAGCGCTTGCCACCTGTTCAATAAAGCGCCCTGAAGGCGGCCACGCCTGCGAGTAGGCCGTGTTTAGTAGGCTAGATTCAAGCCTCGCCAATTCCCAAATGGGACGTATGGGATTTTCGCTCCACAAAAATTCAATTTCATAAG
This sequence comes from Acidobacteriota bacterium, assembly GCA_021787735.1. Classification (GTDB taxonomy): domain Bacteria; phylum Acidobacteriota; class Terriglobia; order UBA7540; family UBA7540; genus SCRD01. The sequence goes on from JAJYLL010000013.1 coordinate 3,343, forward strand.
TTATTGATAATAAATAGCTTGATAAATTATTAAGGTGCTGAAAATTTCGCTCTGATGCAAATTGTGTTTCATTGATGAACAGCGGGTAAAAATTACAGAAAGCCCGTTCATCGGTTCGTCAGGTAAGCTGCTGGCGCCGGGCCGGGCTGCCTCAGGGGATGTTGGAAGGCGGGTAGTCCTCTTCACCTCTAAAGATATAGATCCCGCCCATGTGAACCTTGAGCTGGATGTTCTGGGTCCCGTAGGGATTCCAGAAAAGCACTTTCTTGCTGAATCCTGCGTCGTTCTCTCCGTGCAGGTTGCTCTGGACGTTTCCCAGCCACGTCTTGGCTCGCACCGATCTCAGGCGATCGGGCGAAGGGATATCAATCTCAACCTGCCCGTAGTTGACCATTAGCTTTTCCTGACCTACAACGCCCTGGACCCTGACATCGCCGTCGACGCATTTCAGGACGAGGTTGGCGTCATAGGGCATGTGGATGTGGAAGTTGACGGACAACCTGGACTCTGCCCTAAAGGGTCGCCACGGCCTGCGCGACGGATAGAGAGTGCGAAGCCTGATCATTTCATCCTGTCCGTTCAGCAGGATTTGGACGCGCTTGTATTGGTCTTCGGCCGCCTCTTTTGACTTGGCCTCCACCACTTTTTCTGCCTCAATCTCAACGTGCGGATCGTCCCAGCCTGTAATGTAAATGTCACCCGTGCGCGTTTCCATGGTGAGAGTGCCGCCGGTAAACAGGCGTACGCGGTAGTGGAAAGTTCGGCTGAATTCATCGGCGTGCAGAGGGAACGTGAAGAAAAGCATGCAGCAAAAGCCGGCGAGGAGCAGTCGCAATGTTTTTTGGCCGGATTTGCGCATCAGTTTTGTTGCCTCGATGGCCGTCAATGCCAGGACACTATTATTGATGTGAAGGGGCCTGAGACTCTTCCGCCTGTTTTGCCTGGTTCTTCAGCGTCTCAATCACCAGTTCTTCCCTGTTGGCTTCCAATGTTTTGCCCAGCTTGTTATATACGCCGGCCAGCATCGAATGGGCCTCAATATCCTCGGGAGCAAGGTTGATGACCATTTCGAGCTCAGACTTGGCTTTGGGCAACTGGTTCAGGATCAGATACACGCGGGCCAGCCCGAAATACGCTTCGTAGGCCAGCGGATTGATCTTGGTCGCACGGTGAAAGAGCGCTTCAGCCGCGCCAAATTGTTTCACAGCAATTTCGGAGTACCCGGCGCTGACGTAGACGCCATAAAAGTCCGGGTTAACTCCCAGTTCGGCTTTGTATTCGTCGAGAGCAGCCATATTGTTTCCCTGGCGGGCATAGATCTTTCCCATGTTGTAGTGGGCGAGCGGCAGATCAGGTGAAATGGCGAGAGCCTTTTTCAGTTCCGCGATGGCAAGCGGAATGTTGTTCTGCTTGCTGAGGGCGATCCCCAGCATCAGGTGAGCCTTGGCGTTCTGCGGAGTTGCGCCGAGAAAGGTCTTGAGCATCTCTGTCGCCTTGGTATAATCCTCGGCCTGCATGTCGAGTAAAGCGAGGTCATAGTAGTTCTGGAGGATTGTGGGGTCCAGCCGGATTGCCTTACGGAAACTCTTGCGCGCCTCGTCCTGCAACCCGTTTTGGGATTCCGCTGCTGCCAACAAGTGCATCAGGACGGCGGAATTCGGGAACTCCTCGACTGCCTGGCGGGCGTCGGCCAGCGCAGATCTGTAATTTCCCGTTGAGAGTTTCCATCCGATCTCGTGGATCAGGCTGGACTGGGAGTCCTGCGCGTATGCCCGCCGCGCCGAACCTGATACGCAGAAAGCAATAGCAAGCGCACATGCTGTGGCCAGGCGCCTTTGCCGGTCAGCCATATTTCCCTCTCTGGGCATGTTAGGCAGGGTTTTGCGGCCAAGTCAAACACCATCGAAATCGGGCCACCTCCCCAATTTGGCATCGAGGTTAGTCGAGGCCACCCTGTAGCGTTGCAGGCCCGGCGGAACGGCCTTTGCGGCTGAATCAGCAAGCGAACTGAAATTCGCGTGTGAGAAGAAGCAACCGATGGTAGGATGGACGTTTCATAAAGGCGGTGCATTGTTGCGGCCGGCAGATTCCGGCGGCGCAGTTTTCATCGCTTCCCGAAAGGATTCACACGGCGTGTTTCCATCCGTTATAATCTATCGCTTTGGTATTCAGGGGTATTGCACTCTTGGCCGGCATGCCGCTAGCGAATTGCGGTGCGGCCGGTGAACATTCGTACCACCGAACAGTACACAACTTGTCCATGCGGCAGGGGAAGGCGTCCTGAATCTGTAGCCCCTGCGGCAGCCAGACACTAAAGGAAGAGGCTCACATGCAAACAATCAAATTTAAACCCGCTACCTACAACCGTTTCCTGAAATTCGTGGCGGGCCTCGGCGGGTTGCTGTACGGCATTGACGTGGGCATCATTGCCGCGGCTTTGCCATACTTGGAGGCTACCTCGGGACTGACGGCAGGCCAGATTTCCTTTGTCGTGGCGGCCGTGCTGCTGGGTACCGTGATCTCGACATTGTTCGCGGGCGTGCTGGCTGACGGTATGGGCCGCAAGCGTCTGATGATTCTAAGTGGCGCCCTGTTTGCCGCCAGCATTCCTGTCATCGCGCTCTCCCACAGCTACAACTTGCTGATCATTGGCCGGTTGTGCCAGGGCATCAGTGCTGGTCTGATCGGTGTGGTGGTTCCTCTTTATCTTGCCGAGTGCTTGGCACCAGAAGACCGCGGGCAGGGCACTGCCATGTTCCAATGGCTGCTGACCATCGGCATCGTTGCAGCGGCCAGTATCGGCATGTACTTCAGCTTCCGCGTGGATGAGGTCGCCAAGCTGGGCAATCCGCAGATGCTGTTCGCTTATAAAGACTATGCATGGCGCAGCATCTTCTGGGTCTCGTTGCCCCCGGGACTGATCTTTGTGCTTGGTGGATTTCTGGTGGCGGACTCCCCGCGCTGGCTATTCCAACGCGGACGGAAGGATCAAGCGCTGGAAGCTCTGCTGCACTCACGTACCCCGGAAAATGCTCGGCTTGAACTTGAGGAGATGGAAAACAATCTGGCCGCGGAACAAGCTAAGGCCGCCGGTCGGCGCATTGCCGAGAGCCTTTTCCAGCGTAAGTACATCATTCCTTTTATTCTTGCCTGTGTGATTCTGGCTCTGAACCAGACCACCGGTATCAATTCGATCATCGGGTACAACACGGCTATCCTGATCCAAAGCGGCTTGTCGGACGTGGCGGCGCACTGGGGGTATATCCTTTTCACCGTGGTGCAGGCACTGGCCACTGTGATCGGCATGGTGCTTGTGGATCGCAAAGGCCGAAAATTTCTGCTTTCACTGGGCACGGCCGGAATCATCGTAGCCCTGTGTTCATCGGCTTTCCTGTTCCACCGTGCTGAAAAGCGCCGCGTTGATGTCAGCCATGTAGTCCAGGCGGCCGTGAACGGACAAACAGATTTCCAGGTGCATTACACGCCGGAATTGCAGAAGAAATGGCTGAGCGAAGCCGGAGACACCAGCCTGGCTGGTGAGCCCACCACTCTGACCATTATCTATGCTTATGGGGATTTCAGCGCCGTGACGCCGGCTATGGTTTCAAACCAACCGCTTTCCACTCCCGTCAAAATCACCCGGGCGGATACTGTTCCGGGCAACAAGGTCGTAGCCTTCTTCTCCGATCCTTTTGGCAATCTTGACCAGGCAAAGACGGCCCCGTTGCGCATTGAGCACGCGCTGATCACGCCATTGCCCGGCCGGACCAATGGCTGGCTGGTGGCTTTGACGCTGTTCATGTTTGTCACGTTTTACGCGCTGGGGCCCGGCATCTGCGTCTGGCTGGCGCTGTCGGAGTTGATGCCCACCCGCATTCGTTCGAACGGCATGAGCATCGCGTTGGTCATCAACGAAGCCGTGGCCACGTTCCTGGCGGCCATCTTCCTGCCCGCAGTGGGGCGCTACGGATACACAACGATGTTTCTGCTCTTCGCGGGTTGTACCGTCTTCTACTTTATTACTGTGGCTTTCTTCCTGCCGGAGACCAAGGGGAAGACGCTGGAAGAGATTGAAGCTCACTTCTCCAGTACGCACGCAAAAGCCTGAGCCGGAACTCCTGCCGGGAGCCGCTGCTATGGGGCTCCCGGCTACATCCCTGACAGCAATGATTGTTATTAATTAGCGCCGGTGGCCCCCACCGCCGCCGCGTCCGGAACTATGCGAAGGGGCTGAGTACGAACCGTGGAAACCTCCACCAGAGTTCCCGTGATAGCTTGGCTCTGACCTGACCCGTGATCCACCGCCATAGTTTGGCCTGGCGTTGCCGCCGTAGGACCTGTTCCGAGGTTCACTCACGATAGGTCTGTTCAGCCGCAACGGCGGGCGTGAATAATAACCTGAGTTCCCGTAATTGGGCTGCCGTTCAACACGCGGCTGGGAATAGCCCTGAGGTCGAGTTCCTCCGTTATAAAGTCCGCCTCCCCGCTGCGCGGGGGCTTCCCGTTGCGGTTGAAAGCGGTTCCATCCTGCGCCACCCCTGTTGTAGCTCTGGGGGGCGGCCGCCGAGTTGTTGTTGAAGCGCCCTTCGTTTCTCGGGGCTGCCTGCGGCGCCGGCTGCGGAGTGAATCGGCGGAAACCATTGTTGTTCGGCTGGCTACGCGGTGCAGAATTGCCGCCCTGGTTGAACCTCTGCGAATTACTGTTTGGGACTTCGCGTGCGGCACCGGGCGCGTTTCCGGAAAAATTACGGAAGTTCGATTGAGGCTGAACGAAGCGATGCCCGTTGTTCTGCCGTGGTTGCGGGTTTTCCCGAACGACCGGGGCGGCGTTCTGGCGTCCCTGGTTGCCGCGCCCCTGATTGACCGGCGCTCCCGTTCCGAAGCTGCGGAATCCCGGGCGACTCGTCTGGACGTTGCGCTGGAACCCGTTGCCTGAGCTCTGTCTCGCTTGCACGTTTTCGCGGACAACCGGAGCGGGGTTCTGGCGTCCGACGTTGCCTGCGTTCTGCGGCCCCGTCGGCCGCGACATCTGGAACCCGCGGTTGACGACGGGGGATGCGCCAGGACGGTTGGCTGCCGGCGTCTGGACATTACGGTTTTCCACCATATGGCGGATGGAAGCCGCCTGGTTGTTAAAGGAGTGCTCACTGGCGGGCAGAGCCACGGCACGCCGCGTGAAAAACCGGGTGTTATTCGCGCGGCCCCTTGCCACGGCCGGAACGGCCACATTGCGGCTGGTGACCCGCAGGCTTTCGCGCGTCGGAACCACGGGCAAAGTGCCATGGACCACCTTTGCATCCTGCAGCATGGTGGCCGTTACGATCTGATGATTGCGCGGCACGGCTTCACGTCCGAACCGGGCAGCGGACATCGTAACAATGGCCCGCTGCACGTGGAAATTGCTCCCAACTTCTGCCAGGTTTGAGCCGCCATACCCGTGCCCCCCGTGGCCGCCGCCCCTGCCGTAGTAATTGTTGATGTTCACCACGTTGAATGAATGGTCACGACCGTGTCCCCACCAGCGATGGAATGTATCGTGCGGTCCAAGCGGGCACCAGCCAATCGAGCGGAACCCGTATCCGTAACCAAAGGAGTACTGGTAGTACCCATAACCGAAACCGAGAAAGGAGACGTAAGCCGGAGCCCACATCGGGCGGTAAAAGGGTGTTACGGCCCCGGGCCACCAGCACCAGAAGTTGTTCCAGAAGAACCAGCGGCCATAGTGATAAGGCGCCCAGCCCCACGAATCGTAGGAGACCCACGTCCAGCCGTAATAAGGTTCCCACACCCACCGGCCGTAGCTATACGGTACCCAGCCCGCGCCAACGTACGGCGTCCAGCACCAGTCATAACCGGGCACATAGACCCACCGCCCATACGAGCCAAGGTCCTGCGCACCGGTGTAGTACTGGTTAACGTGGCTGTAATTTGAGGCGCTCTCGATGACGCCGTTCCGTTCGCGGTTCCAGTAGTCCCAGTTGTCGAGCGGGGCCGCGTCCACAATCTTGTACTGCGGGTTTTGTTCGCCCTCAACCGTGATTTGCTGGCCAGCATTGATGTTTGTCGAACCCTGGGGAGTGGAGACTTGCGCCTGGCCGTCCCTCACGGTCACCAGCGTCATGCTACCGGAGTCGACTTCGATGCGGTAAGTACCCGGTTGCAGCGGGGAAACGGCAACGTTCGGCGTGTCCACTTCAGAATTTGCCTGATTGTCTTTAAAGACTGCAAGGTCCGCCAGGCCGCGCGCCACCTGGAGCTGGATTCGAGAGTCATTCAGGTCGGCAATCTTGACTTCAGTGTTCTGATCCAGCCGCACTACGTTGGAGAAGTTGAGCTGTACCTCGGCGCGCGCGCCTGTGCCGGTGGCAATTGTGTCTCCCGGCACCAGAGGCGTGTTTACTGTCACGGCCACCCATTCGTTTGCGTCGCTACGCTCCATTGAAACGTCGCCTCGAATCAGGCTGGTACGCGCAACTCCTGTGGAGGTTCCAGTCCCGCCCTGCCCGAATAAAGGAAGACCTGCCAGCGCTAGGGCTGCAACGATAATGCCTGCTATCAACTTGACCTTTAGTGCTCTCATGGACCACCTCCAGGTTCTGTCGCTGCCTTTGACGAACCTTTGCCAACGTTTGTGGGGCACGATGATTGCCAAACTATTGCCTTGCTGTGTCCCTAAATTATTGATAAATACGCTGATATAAAAAACTGTTCTGGCGGCCTGAGAATGCCGGTAGACCTCTGGGTGAGATCAACCGAATGTGGTGGATTTCAACCACCGGGTTAAGCCTGTTCAAACTGGCAGAAATTGACGGTCACGCTGCGTTGGTTTGGTTCCCATGCGGGCATCAGACTGCGGCCAGATGCAGCAGGGAGGCGATGGCGGCGCAGTCTTTGCATCCGTCCTTCCCCGCGGGTGGCGAAGGCATATGGAGAAGGCCACCAGCAATCTTCAGCAGGCGGGTCACAAGTTCGGGTTTGATTTCCACGTCCAGTATCCGCGCTTTGAAATCCATGCGGAAGCCATCCTGCGTCAGGTTGGAATCGTTGGATGCCTCGGCGTTGCCGGTGACCGGCTCGGTATAAACCAAAGCGAGCTTTGAGACTGGCCTCACCTCAAGGCGCTCCGCAATGTATGCGTAGGCGTTCAACTGCGCTTCGTACATCGGGAAAAGATCGTCCTGATAAGCGGTGAACCTGGCGGTCTTGTAGTCGATGATGGCGTATGAGCCGTCCTGCATGATGAATATGCCATCGGGCGTTCCTCGCAGGACGATCGCGTTCTCTTCATCAAGAACCGTGAACTTGCTGTAGTGCGGCGGGCTTTTGTAAGTTCGGATTTCTCCGAGCGGGCCGAGCCAGTCTGGTGCTTTCCCATGGCGATCGAACCAGCCATGGACAACGTTTTTGGAATAACTGTCGATGGCGCTGAAGATGCCGGGGAATATCTGGAAGGGTAGTCTGTCGGCATTCATTGCCAGCCAGAAGCATCGCGGGCAATAACCGGGCAATGCGAGTTGGCCCAGAGCCTTGGCCGAAATAATGGCGGGTTCGCTCAATTTATGACTCCGGTTCGTCCGGCACTCCTATCTTTGACAGCCTGTAGCGCAGAGCATTGCGCGAGAGGCCGAGCAGCCGGGCGGCCTGACTCTTGTTGCCGCCAGCGCGCTGCAATGCCTCGCGGATCAGCTTGTCTTCAAACTGTTCGAGTGTCATGCCCTCAGGCAGAAACATCGTTGCCAGATTACCGGTAGCCTGCGAATTCGCCTGCCCCCCCGATGGTGCGACGTCCAGACGAATATCTCCAGCCTCGATCCGGGGTCCCGAGGCCATCACTACGGCGCGTTCAATAATGTTCTCCAGTTCTCGCACGTTCCCAGGCCAGTGGAAATCCACGAGCAACTTCATCGCCTCCGGCGTAATGCCCTCGATCGTCTTTCCTGAGCTCTCCGCAAAGCGCTTGATGAAGTGGTCCACCAGGTAAGGGATGTCTTGCTTATGCGCGCGCAATGGCGGAATGGAGATGGGCACCACGTTCAGCCGGTAATAAAGGTCTTCGCGAAACGTTCCCTGTTCGAGCGCGGCGCGCAAGTCCTGGTTGGTAGCGGCCACCACGCGAATATCCACCTTAATGGTTTTTGTCCCGCCCAGCCGTTCAAACTCGCGCTCCTGCAACACGCGCAGAAGCTTAACCTGTAGGCTGCCGGGCATGTCACCGATTTCATCCAGGAAGATGGTGCCTTTATCAGCAAGTTCGAACTTGCCGGGCTTTGCCGTGACGGCGCCCGTAAAAGCGCCTTTTTCATAGCCGAAAAGTTCGCTCTCCAGCAAGTTCTCCGGAATGGCTGTACAGTTGATCTTGATGAACGGTCCGTTCACGCGGCGCGAGTGCTGATGGATCGCGCGGGCGATCATGTCTTTCCCCACGCCGCTCTCGCCGCCCAGCAGCACCGTGGAATTCGTTGGCGCCACCTGCTCCACTGTGGCCAGCACCTCCTGCATGCTAGGGCTGTTGGCGACGATGTTTTCAAACTGGTACCGCTGGCCGAGCGCCTCCCGCAACTGGCGGTTTTCTTCGTGCAGCCGCCGGACTTCCAGTTCCTTGCGGATGATCAGCTTGATCTCTTCAATGGAAAACGGTTTCAGCACAAAATCGCTGGCGCCGTCCTTCATGGCTTCCACAGCGGTTTCCACCGTGCCGTATGCGGTCATCATCACCACGGGAATCGCGGCGTTGGCGCGCTTCACCGCCTGCAGGAATTCCAGCCCGCTCATTCCCGGCAGCTTCACGTCGCTCAGCACCAGGTCAACTTTGTCGCTGGCAAGTATCTTCAGGCCGTTCTCGGCTGTGGTGGCGGCACGCGTGCTGTAACCGTCGTCGGCGAGGTTCAGTTCCAGCAGCCGGAGCATTTTGGGTTCGTCTTCAACAATTAGAATGGTTGCCATAAGTGCATCGTTCGTCCCCGAAAAATTACGGCCTGCGGCGCCCGAAAACAAGCTATAGGGCGTTATTCCGCTGGAAGAAAGACGCGGAAGCAGGCGCCTTTCCCCGCGCTAGGTTCCACGCGAATCCAGCCGCCGTGGTCATCAACAATCTTTGAAACAATCGAGAGCCCCAGCCCTACGCCGGTGCTCTTGGTCGTAAAAAAGGGATTAAAAATTTGCTCGCGCAATTCCGGGGGCACGCCGGGCCCGCTGTCAGAAAAAGCGACTTCCACTCCGCGCCGGCCGTCGCTGTACTCCTTTGTGATTTGGACGTTCAGCGTTCCGCCGTCCGGCTCCATAGCCTCGAAGGCGTTAAACACCAGGTTTTTGAAAACCTGCTCGGTGAGTTCAGCATCCACGTCAACCGGAGGAATGTCCTTTGCGTAGTCGCGATCCACCTCCACACTGGAATCGGGCCATTGCTCCTGCGCGGCTTTGATGGCGTGTTCCACGATCAGCGAAATATCTTCCGGCTGCTTCTTAAGCTCCAGCGGCTTGGCGAAACTCAGAAACCGGCTGACCAGTGAATTCAGCCTGTTCACCTCGCTTGAAATGTAGCCGGCCAGTTCACGCGCCACCGGGTCTTCTGTGGGAAGTTTCTTGCCCAGAGTTTCCGCCGAGCCCTTGATGACGCCGAGCGGGTTTCGAATTTCGTGAGCGAGCCCGGCGCTCAGTTGCCCCAGCGCCGCCAGGCGTTCAGACCGCCGGGCTTCCGCCTGCGCCTGCTTTAGTTGCCGGTTGGTGTCTGCAAGTTGCTCGGCCACCTGCCGGTAGCGTTCCGCCTGCTGGCGGCTCTCCATTACAAACCGGTTCACCAGCATGGCGGCCAGAAAGAAAAAGAGGTTGCGAATGGCAAGTTCCGTAGCGCCGCTGGCCGTCAGGCGGTACACCTGAAGCGCGGGGATAAGAAAGGAGCAGTATGCCGCTGAGGAAAGCGCTGTCCACGCCAGCGTTCCCCAGGGACCGGAGTACATGGCGGCAGTTACCACGGGTATGTAATAGATGAGATAGAAACTTGAGTTGATGCTGGGCTGTTGGACGCTGCCCGTGTAGGAGATCAGCAGCGACGCGAGCGCGATCTTGATAATGATGCTGTATGTTTCACCGCGCTGGCCCACAAAACCGATAAAGCTGCGCTCGAAGACCTGAAAAATTCCGATAGAAAGCAGAGCCAGCTGCGCGTGGATTTCAGAGACCGGATTGAGCACTGCCAGGCTGGCCAGAAACACCAGCAGCAACACGTCCATCCAGGCAAATTTGATCCGCCTCTCTTGGGACATTGTGCAAGCTCTGCCGGAATCAAGATAACACGGGTGAAGCGGCTTTCGCCAAGGTACCACTTGTCTTTTCGCGGGTCGGGGGCCGGGCTTGTAGTGGAAGCCCGCCATGTCGAACGCCCCTTTCACAGTCCCCCGGTCCACGGGCAGAGAGACCAATGTTCTCTTACAGGAATAGCTTCACAAATATTAACGCGGCTCAATACATTTCCCGGCAATACGTAGGAAGACTCGGGAATCTTGCCTTTCAATACCAGCGTGTGTTGTTCTCACACGGTTCCCGGCCTCCACCATTGAGTCTGCGTTGCCCCTCAAGAAATCTGCCCATTTCGATGCTCCGAACGTTCGCCACTAACCTCTGGTGCTTTCCGGCGCATAGTTCCTGACGGTTTTATAAGCCGGGCCCGCGGCCAAATTGCACCTTGCGAAATCGAATTTTTTCAAAAGGGCCAAACGGCAGTCTAGCCGACTGGAACAATTAAATAGTCAATGTTATGAATAAGTTAGCTTGGTTCCATGCGCATGGTACTAGAGTACTAGTACCTTCGTTTCTTGACTGTCATTAACTAAATAGGTAAAAAGGATGCGTCAGGATGAGTGAGGGGGGCAGGGAACCGATCCTCCAAAGAATCCGCTTTACGACTCCGCAGTGCGTTCCCGCCTTAAACCCGCAGACACATTTTCGGTTCACTGTCCTCTTCTTCACTTCTTTTCACCTGGCGCATTCCCTGAATATCTCATCCCCAATCAGGTTAGGGCTCTCCAGGATGAAAAAGCCCCCGCAACGGACCTGTGGTGCGAGACCGCGTTCCAGCCAATTTGCTCCACAACCGCGCCAAAATGGAGTAAAATGTATTGTTTGTAACCCCTGAGTACCTTTAGCCATGGACTACGACCAATTAGCGAGCTTTATAGAGGTCGCCAAGTTGCAGAGCTTTTCCCGCGCGGCTGAAAAGATTTACCGAACGCAGCCGGCAATCAGCGCCCAGGTGCGTCTGCTGGAGCAGGAGTGCGGCGAAAAACTCTTTGACCGCAGCGGCAAGAAAGTCCAATTGACCCCGGCGGGAGAAATCCTGCTCCGCTATGCGGAGCAACTCCTGGCCTTGCAGAAGGAAGCGCTTCAGGCGATTGCTGAACTCAACCAGACGCCGCGCGGCAAGCTTTACATCGGCGCCAATGAGGCTACCTGCCTTTACGTTTTGCCGCAGACCTTCGCGCATTTTCGCCAGCTTTATCCTCTGGTGCAGATCAGCATCTATCGCAACTTCAGCCACAAAATTCTGCAGAAGGTGCAGGAAGGCGCCGTGGACCTTGGCATCGTGACGCTGCCTCAGAACGCGACCAACATCGAAGTGATGCCGGTTTTCCGCGATGAGGTCCAGGTGGTTGTTCCCAAGGACCATCCGCTAGCCAAAAACAAAAGCGTGACCGTTGAAGAAGTGGCCCAGCATCCGTTGATCCTGCCCAAGACCGGCCACACGCGCGTGGTGATTGACCGCCTGCTGCGTGACTTTCGCGACCACATTCAGATTTCGATGGAACTTGCAAGCGTTGAGACACAGAAGAAGTTTGTCGGCGCGGGCCTGGGCATCTCGTTGATCAACCGGGCCTATGCGGAGCCGGAAGTGGCCGCCGGTGTGCTGAAGTTGATTCCGCTGGAAGGCGAAAGAATCTATCGGGAACTGGGGCTGATTTATCGCCGCGACCGGTATCTGTCATTGCCCGCCAAGGTGTTTCTACAGGCCGTGCAGGACGCAGCCAAAGCCACGCAACCCAAAAAAGCTACGAGCACGACGAAAACGAAGACTCGCTAAAGGGCGGAGGCTCGTAAGGCTCTGCTCGAACGGCTGAGCGTGCTGCCCTTTGTCCGCAGGTGAAAAGATGGTGAAAGTAAAAGAAGGTTCAAGCAAAAGCAAAAAGCCACTGATCGTGATGAAGTTTGGCGGCACCTCCGTCGGCAGCCCCGAGCGGATGCAAGGGGTGGCTGATATTCTGGCAGAGCATGCCCAGCATGCCGATGTTGTCGCCGTCGTGTCCGCGATGGGCGGCGTCACCAACATGCTGATCCGCGCCGCCACGCAGGCCAGCGAAGGATCGGAAGAGCCTTGGAAAGGTTCGCGGGCGGAGCTTGCGCGGCGCCATCGTGAGGTGGCAGACCAGTGTCTTTCCGCTGCGGAGCAGGCCACCGTGCTGCCCCGGTTGGCCGAGCAGATGAAGCATTTTGAGGACCTGTGCTCCGGTTTTACGCTGCTTCGCGAAATCACCCCCCGCGGCATGGACACGATGTCGAGTCTGGGTGAGGTGCTCTCGGCCACGCTTGAGTCGGGCATCCTGCGCTCGCGCGGATTGAAATCGGAAACTGTGGACGCCACCGATTGCATTGTGACCGACGACAATTTCGGCAACGCCAGCCCCCTTTTCGAGGAGACGCGCGCCAAGACGCAGGAGCGGCTGATGCCTTTGCTGAAAGACGGCGTCATTCCTGTGGTGACCGGTTTTCGAGGCGCTACCCGGGAAGGTGTCTGCACCACGCTCGGGCGTGGTGGGTCGGACTTCAGCGCTACGATTCTTGGCGCGGCGCTCGACGCGGATGAAGTCTGGATCTGGACCGACGTGGATGGCGTGCTGACGGCCGATCCTCGCCTGGTTCCGGAAGCGCGCATCCTTCCGGAAGTCTCTTACCGCGAAGCTATTGAGCTTTCGTATTTCGGCGCCAAGGTGCTCCATCCCAAGACGATCTTGCCCGTAATGGAAAAGAAGATTCCAGTGTGGATCAAGAACAGTTTTAACCCCTCCTGCCCGGGAACCAAGATTGTAAGCGCGGCCAGAAACGGCCATGGCGGCATCAAGGCGATTACCTCTGTAAAGGAAGCGGTGCTGATCACTTTGAGCGGCAGAAACACGGTCTCGTTTCCGCAGCTTGCCGCGCGCGTCTTCAACAGCCTTTACATTGAGAATGTTTCCACGCTGATGGTCACGCAGTCCTCCGCGGACAATGTGCTGTGCTTTGCGATCCATCAGGCCGACCTGGCGCGCGTGAAAGCAGAGCTGGAAAAAGTATTCGAGCTTGAGATGCTGCACGATTACGTTGGCGTGCTGGATGTGATGCCCAAGGTTGCCATCGTGGTGACGGTGGGCGAGAACATGAAAGGCACTCCCGGTATCACCGGGCGGGCGTTTGGATCGTTGGGGCGCAAGGGGATCAATATCATCGCGATTGCACAAGGTTCCTCGGAGCTGAGCATTTCGTTTGCAATCAAATCTTCGGACATGAAGGAAGCCGTCAAGGCCATCCACGAGGAATTTGAACTTTAACGGGCCGCGCACCCACGGTTGAATTACAGCCTGATTGGTACGTGCCTTTATCTCGACACTCGAATGGCATTCACGTTTCTGCAGTGCATTGAAGAAGCCTGCGGCCGCAGGCAGGACCCCAAAAGGGAATCGCACCTGTGCGCCTGGTGCGGTGGCCTGCTCGACGTCAGGTATGAATTTGATATCACGGACCCGGAAACCCTTCGAGCCGCTTGGCATCAGCGGCGTCTGAGCGGCGAACCCATTGACCGCAGCGGTGTCTGGCGCTTCCGAGAACTGCTGCCTTTTATCGGCGCGCACGACCGCGTCATTTCACTTTCCGAAGGTTCCACACCACTGGTAGGGACCCGGCGTGCGGGCTGGTGGGCCGGGCCGGTGCACCTTACCATCAAGCACCAAGGCATCAACCCGACCGGCTCCTTCAAGGACCTGGGCATGACCGCTTGCATGACGCGAGCCGCCTCGCTTGGTGTGCGCATGGTCGCGTGCGCTTCCACGGGAAACACTTCTTCCTCCATGGCGGCCTACGCGGGCCGCGCGGGAATGAAGGCGATTCTTTTTGTTCCTTACCGGCAGATTTCCGCCGCCAAGTTGGCCCAGGCGCTGGACTTTGGGGCGATGGTTGTTGAAATCGGCGACAGCTTTGATGAGGCCTTCAGTTTGTTACGCCAGGTGGCCGCGGAGATGCGTTTCTATCTTGTAAATTCCATCAACCCGTTTCGCATTGAGGGCCAGAAGACCATTGTGGCTGAGATGATGGAACAGCGTGCCTGGCGTCCGCCCGATTACATTGTGGTGCCGGGCGGCAACCTGGGCAACGCTTCCGCCATCGGCAAGGGCCTGCGGGAATTGAAAGAAATGGGTTTTATCGAGAAGGTGCCGAAGGTTGTCGTGATCCAGGCCGCTGGGGCCAATCCGTTTTTCCGCACGCTCCGGGCCGGCTCGAAGGAACTGATCCCAGTAGAGAAACCAGACACTGAAGCAACGGCTATTCGCATCGGCCGCCCCGCCAACTGGAAAAAAGCACGCCGCGTGCTCGAGTGGACCGGAGGCTTTTGCGAGTCGGTGACGGACGAAGAGATTTTTGAAGGCAAGGCGGCCCTTGCTGAAGATGGCGTGGGATGCGAACCTGCCTCTGCCGCCACAGTTGCCGGCATCCGCAAGCTGGTGCGCGCGGGAAAGATCGAGCGGCATGCCGACATCATCGCCATATTGACGGGCCACCAGTTGAAAGACACGGATTACGTGATTCGCCATCACTCGGCCGCAGAGGACTCACGGCAGCGAATACGAGTGGACGCCAACTTGGACGCCCTGCGAAAGGCTCTGGAGGGCGTACTGGCGGTTCGCGCGTAATTTCACCCGGCCGCCCGGAATGTGACAAACAATTATGGATGAAATACTTCGCCGGGAAGTTCGATTGCTGACCACGCGCCTGGGAGCGGTGATCCAGGAGCAGAGCGGCCGCAAGACGTTTGAGGCCATTGAAACTCTTCGGCGGCTTTCCAAGCAGCTCCGCCAAACCGCTGATCCCGATCTGCTGGCCGCGGGCGACCGCGAGGTGCGCAGCCTTTCTCTGGACCGCGCTGCGGACGTGGCCCATGCCTTCAGCCTGTTCTTCCACTTGGTGAACCTCTGCGAAGAGCGCCAGCGGGTGCGCCGGTTGCGCCAGTACGAATCGGAAGAAAACGCCGCGCCGATGTCGTTGCGCCGGACTTTCAACCGGATGGCAAAGCAGAACGTTCCGCTTGCCGAACTCACCCGGCTGTTGCGCACGATGCACATTGAGCCTGTGCTGACGGCACATCCCACGGAAGCCAAGCGCCGCAGTGTCTTTAATCATGTGCTGCGCATCGGCCACTCACTTGAGGTGTTGGGAGCCTCACCCGAGCACACGGTTGAAAAATCCGTGGACCCATGGATTGAAGCGTTGTGGCTCACTGAAGAAACCCGCGAACGCGCTGTGACCCCTGAACTGGAAGTCGAGAACTCGCTGGTTTTTCTGGAGCGGACCATCTACGACCTGGCGGGGATCTTCTGGGAGCGTTTTGAGCAGGAGATGGCCCGTGTTGCGCCACAGTTGAGAGAACAGCGTCCGTGTATCCGGTTTGGTTCCTGGGTGGGGACTGACCGCGACGGTAACCCCAACGTGACAGCCGAAACCAGCCTGAACGCCGCCGAGCGCCTTCGACGCAGCATCCTGGACTATTACATCCGCCGGCTGGACGAATTCCTTAGCGTGATCTCATTCCCCTGCTCGCGGCCGGCGTTGGAACGAAAGATTAACGCCGAAATCCAGCGCGACATGCGGCGCTTTCCTGCCACGCGCATTTTTGAAAGCGTTGACCAGCAGAACGAAGTTTACCGGCGCAAGATTCGCGTCATGCGCTGGCGGCTTGAGCGGACACTCGAAAGGACGAACGGCGAATACACCGACGCGCAGGAATTTGAGCGTGACGTGGAATCGCTTGAACGACTGCTGATGGAACACCCCAGTTCGCGTGTGGCACGTCTGGAGCCCGGCCGGTTGCTGACGGCTGTGCGCGTTTTTGGGTTACACTCCGTCAGCCTGGATTTCCGCCAGCACTCATCCCACGTGCGCGCCGCGGCGGATGAAATTTTGAAAGCATCGGGCTTGGCGCACGCAACCGATGAAGAGCGCATCAGTTCCATCCGGACTTTGCTGGGCCGGCGGCCGCGTCGTATCAAGTTGTCGGGAGCCGGCCAGCGCACGCTTAGCGAATTTGAGACGCTCGGGCAGATCCAGGCGCGCAACGGCCCGGACGCCACGCACCGTTACATCCTCAGCATGACCAGCAGCGCCGCCAACATCTGGGATGTTGTGCTGCTGGGATGGCAGGCTGGCTTGGTCACCTCAGGCGCCGACGGAGAATTAAAGTCCACGTTTGACGCCATTCCGCTTTTTGAAACTGTGGACGACCTGGAAGCCGGGCCCAGAATTCTGGAGCAACTCCTGAAGGACCGCCTTTACCGCCGGCTTCTCCGCTCGCGCGGCAACTTCCAGGAAGTAATGTTGGGCTATTCCGATTCCGTCAAGGACGGCGGATATTTTGCCGCCAACTGGGCCCTATTCCGCGCCCAGAAGCGCCTGTGGGAAGTGGCTGAAACGCACAATGTCCGGCTGGGACTTTTCCATGGCAAGGGGGGAACCATCGGTCGCGGCGGCGGGCAGTCGCACCGCAGCGTCCAGGCACAGCCTTACGCGGCGCCCGGTGGCCGCATGCGCATCACCGAGCAGGGTGAAGTGATCTCGCTGAAGTACGCCAACCTTGAGATCGCCGAACGGAACATGGAACAACTTGTAACTTCCGTTCTGGACACACATTTGCTTGCCCCCCAACACCCGCTGCACGAAGACCAATTTGCCGCCTGGGAGGAATACTCGCAGGAGATTGCGTCCGACAGCCGCGATTTCTACCGCAACCTGGTTTATGACACGCCCGGCTTTATTGAGTTTTTCCGCCAGGCAACGCCCATTGACCTGATTGAAAATCTCCGCCTGGGTTCGCGCCCGAGCCGCCGCTCGAACACGCAGGATATTGGCCAGCTTCGCGCGATTCCGTGGGTCTTTGCGTGGACGCAGTCGCGCCATTTCATTCCTGCCTGGTACGGCCTGGGATATGGTCTCGAGAAATTCCTGGCCAGCCACCTGCCCGATGGCCTCGACGTGCTGCGGCAGATGTACTGCCATTGGCCCTTCTTCGCCGTCATCATTGACAACGCAGAAGCGTCACTGGCCAAGACGGACCTCTACATTGCGCGCCGGTATGATGTCTTGTGCCGCAACGCAAGCCTGCGCCAGCAGATTTCAAGCCGCATTGAAGAGGAGTACCAACGCACGGTCCGCTGCGTGCTGGAGATTACCGAATCGAAACACCTGCTGGAACACCAGCCCGTGCTGCAGGAATCCATCCGGTTGCGCAATCCTTATGTGGACCCGCTCAACTTCCTGCAGATCCGCTTCCTTGAAAAATGGCGTCGTGAGCGCCATCCCTCGTCGGAACTCGTACGCCTGCTTCAGATCACCGTGGGCGGCATCGCCTTCGGCATGAAAAGCACGGGCTAGTGCCAATATGCAGCGCAGCGCTTTAATGAGCTGAATTTCCGCAACGCTGCCAGTATCAGTCCTGGGAGGAGGAAACAATTGGGACAGGAGATTACGCAGGTGGACGCCTTCACGGCCACGCCCTTTGCGGGAAATCCTGCCGCCGTTTGCGTGCTGAAAGAGGCCGCGGGCGAAGATTGGATGCAGAACGTGGCGCGTGAAATGAATCTGTCTGAGACTGCGTTCCTCTATCCTCACGAGGATGAGTTCAACCTGCGCTGGTTTACTCCGGCGGTTGAAGTTGCGCTTTGCGGACATGCCACGCTGGCGAGCGCGCACGTGTTGTGGGAGGAAGGCCATCTGCCGCCCGGCCAGCAGGCTCGTTTTCGCACAATGAGCGGCCTGCTGACGGCCGAGCGCAAGGGCGGCTGGATCGAGCTTGATTTCCCCGCGGTGCGCGTCGAGGATGCGGACCCACCGCCCGGATTAATCGAGGCGCTGGGTATTGAAACTCGATACGTGGGGAAGAACAAGTTTGACTACCTGGTCGAAACGGAATCAGCGCAAGCCGTAAGGAAGGCGACTCCCGACTACACCGATCTACGCCAGATCCAGGCTCGCGGCGTCATCATCACCAGCCGATCAGATTCGCCCCAGTTTGATTTTGTTTCCAGGTTTTTCGCTCCCGGCGCAGGAGTCGATGAAGATCCGGTGACGGGCTCGGCGCACTGCGCTCTTGGTCCTTTTTGGGAAAAGCGTTTGCAACGGCACGAGTTCGTGGCTTATCAGGCTTCGCAGCGTGGGGGAGTGGTGCGGGTGGGCGTGGTAGGCGACCGCGTCAAGTTGGGAGGCCAGGCCGTTACAGTGTTGCGCGGAGAATTATTGGCCCCGCCGGACAAGGGAAATCAAGGACAGACCTGAAAACGAAGACGCCAGCGCGTCTGTCGCCGCTTACGAATTGTTGCATTCTACAAGCTGCCGGGCGCGCGCGGCGGCGCGGACCACGGCTTTGATCAGGGTGACACGCAATCGGCCTTCTTCAAGTTCCATCAGGCCGTCGATGGTGCAGCCTGCCGGGGTGGTTACTACGTCTTTCAGCTTGGCGGGATGCTCACCCGTGTGGAGCACCATGGCAGAAGCGCCCAGCAGGGTTTGCGCGGCGAGTTCGGTGGAGAGATCGCGCGGCACCCCCAACTTCACTCCGGCTTCGGCCAGCGATTCAATAATCATATAGACGTAAGCGGGGCCGGAACCGGAAAGGGCAGTGATGGCATCCATGTGTTTTTCGTCCGCAACCACGGTGCGGCCCATTGCCGCAAAGATATTCTGCGAAACTTCCAGGTCATGCGCGGTGGCATGCTTGCCGCCGGTGAGCGCCGTCATCCCCTGGCGGATCAGGCAGGGAGTGTTGGGCATGGCGCGAATCACGCGCGCCGGATGACCCAGTTCGCGTTCAATCATCGATGTGGTGACGGATGCCGCCGCGGAAACGATCAGCGCGTCCTTGGACAGCGTTTTGCGGACCTCTTGCAGGAAGGCTTTCACTTGCTGAGGTTTCAGCGCGATGAGCACCAGGCTGGCGCCCTTGACGGCCTGGACGTTATTGGTATGGGCTTTTACACCGTACTTGCCGTTGAGATAATCCGCGCGCGGCTGGTGCGCCACAGTGCATTCCACGCGTCCCGTGGGAACCGCTTGCGATTGCAGCATGGCGGAAAGCAACCCCTCGCCGAGTTTGCCGGTACCGATCAGGGCCAGTTTCTTTATTTCATCCCGCGATTTCTTGGCTGCCGACGAAGGCGCGGCAACAGCTTCTGTCACTTTTTTCATGGAAGTCTTCTCCGTTCCTGACGGACCCACGGTCACAGCTTGCAGGCAAGCGTTCATTTCTTAGCGCTGCGAGTTTTGCCGCACACATTCAACCTAAGGGTATTGTAAAGCGGGTAGCTGCGGCTGGCAATTTCACAGCTGCGAGACGATCAACAAGAGGCCCACGGCGACGCCATGTGCGGTCCCACCGTAGGCCCCTTTGTCGTGTACGTTTCCGGTTACGTCCGCGCCTGGGCCTGGGCGGCTGTGACCTCTTCCTTGGCAGTCTGGATCCACGGCATCATCTTGCGCAGCTCGCTGCCCACCTTTTCGATCAGGCGAGCGGAAGCCTCGTTGCGCATGCCCATGAATTTCTTCCGGCCGGATGTGTTTTCGTCCATCCACTCTTTGGCGAACTTGCCGTTCTGGATTTCTTCCAGGACTTTCTTCATTGATTCGCGAACATGGTCGTCAATGACCCTCGGGCCGCGCGTGTAGTCACCGTATTCCGCTGTGTCGCTCACTGAGTAGCGCATGTACTTGATGCCACCCTGGTAGATCAGGTCGACGATCAGTTTCAGCTCGTGCAGACATTCGAAGTAGGCGATTTCCGGCTGGTAACCGGCCTGCACCAGCGTTTCGAAACCGGAATTGATCAGTGCCGAAACGCCGCCGCAAAGAACCGTCTGCTCGCCGAACAGGTCGGTCTCAGTTTCTTCCTTGAAAGTGGTGCGGATGACGCCCGCCTTCAGGCTTCCGAGCCCTTTGGCGTAGGCCAGCGCCTTCTGCTCGGCCTGCCCCGTGGCGTCCTGCTCAACGGCCAGCAGCGACGGAACGCCAATCCCTTCCGTGAACAGCTCGCGCAGCCGGTGGCCGGGGCATTTGGGAGCGATCATGATCACGTCCACGTTTTTCGGCGGCTGCACGAACTTGTAATGGATGTTGAAGCCGTGGGCGAACAGCAGGGCTTTGCCGGCAGTAAGGTTGGGCTCAATGTCCTTCTTGTAAAGCTGCGCCATGGGAGGATCGGGCACAAGCATGGCAATCAGGTCGCCGCGCTTTGCGGCCTCCGCGGGGTCAAAAACTTCAAGTTTCTGCGCCTGGGCCTTGGCACGGGACTGGCTCGTGGCAGGAAGTCCCACAATTACTTTCAGTCCGCTGTCGCGCAGATTCAGCGCGTGGGCGTGCCCCTGGCTGCCGTAGCCGATTACCGCGACGGTTTTACCCGCCAGATGTTTGACGTCACCGTCGTTTTCATAATAAGCTTTCGCCATAACGTCACCTATTCCTTTACTGTTTGGAATTTTTTAGCTTCTGATTCCGGAGTGTGGGAACCGACCCAACCCTTCAAGGCTTCAATGTCATGCTGAACGAAGCCAAGCATCCCAGTATGTGCCTGAAGAAAACACTGAGACCCATCTCTGCGCTCAGGGTGACAATCTATCACATCTGTCAACGTCCTTTTGTCACACGACACTAGCTGCGCCCACTAGTTCCATCTGCGGATTGTGCTGGCTTGCCCTCACGCATGAAAGCGGAAGGAACCCCGGCTCCTCCAGTCCGGGGAACTGCGCTCCGGCGGAGAGCCCCGAAGGGATTTCCACCAGATACTTGCCGTGGCTGGCAAAAACCACTTTGCACTCCGGAAACGCTTCCTGGATGCGCTTGATGTTTTCCGGATTTTCAGCCGATTCGACAAAGATAAAGGACGCGTCCTGCGTGGGTTCGTGCCGGTAGTACGCGACGCTCAGAACGCCGGAGGATTGGCGCAAAAAATGAAAAATGTGGTCAACGTCCGTCTGCGGAGACTCAACCACGGCCATCAGCGAATAAGACTTCGATTTCGCATTCACAGCCAGGGTTTCAATCTCCAGTCCTTTGCGCCGGAAAATATTCATCAGCCGGCACAGCACGATAGGGTCACGATCGCTTTCAAGCGTCAACAGCCATTGCATATGGAACTCCCGATTTATCAAGTATACAGCCTTAACGAGGCATGGAAAACCCGTCCGCCTCAGCCATGACCTTTGGGGCTGTGGCCCATTTCCTAAAAACCCGCGTCCAAATCTAGCTGCAAATCACCTGTGGCGGCCATAAAACGGACCCTGAGTCAGCAGTCCTTAAACCGCCCACATGTCGTCCAGAACTTCTTCCTCAACCAGCGCCCGCGGCGGTTCCACTATCATCTCCGCGATGCTTGCTCCCGCGGGAACAATGGGATAGCAGTTTTCCGTGGGGTCAACCGAGAAGTCGAGCAAACCCGGCTCGCGGTCGCTCAGGAAGTCGCGGACAGCGTCCTTTACGTCAGCCCGGTGTTCGACGCGCCGGCCGCAGATGCCGTAAGCTTCCGCCAGCTTGGCGAAGTTGGGCGAAAAGTTCAGGTCGATGTCGCAGTAGCGTTTTTCAAAGAAGATTTCCTGCCACTGCCTGACCATCCCGAGCGCCCGGTTATTGATGACGACAATCTTTACGGGCACGCGGTACTGCACCATGGTGGCCAGATCGTTCAGCGTCATCTGGAAGCCGCCGTCGCCCACAAACGCGATCACCTGGCGGTTGGGGAAGGCCATCTGCGCGCCCAGCGCCGCCGGGAAGCCGTAGCCCATCGTTCCCAGGCCGCTCGATGAGAGCCACGTGCGCGGGTAGCGGAAGTTGTAAAACTGGGCCGTCCACATCTGGTGCTGGCCCACGTCCACGGCGATGATGGCGTCGTCGTCGGCAAGCTCGGCGACGGTCTCAATCACATACTCCGGCTTCACGATGTTGGTGTACCTGTCGTAAGTGAGGGGATGCTCAGCCCTCCAGGCTTCAATGCGTTTCAGCCAGTGTTCGCGTTCGGGCATCGCCGCCTTGTGCCCGGACTTATTGAGCTCATCCACCAGCGCCTGCAAAGTTTCGCGCGCGTCGCCCACCAGTGATAGGTCAACGTTTACGTTCTTGTTGACCTCGGAGGGGTCAATGTCAAAGTGGATCTTCTTGGCGTTCGGCGCAAATCCGCTGATGCGCCCCGTAACACGGTCGTCAAAGCGTGCGCCCACCGCAATCAGGAGATCGCAATTGCTCACTGCCAGGTTCGTGGCGTAGGAACCGTGCATGCCCAGCATGCCGAGCGAAAGCGGGTGCCGGGAAGGGAAAGCACCCATGCCCATCAGTGTAGTGGCCACCGGAGTGTGCGTCAGCTCGGCAAGCTCCCGAAGCAGATCAGAGGCGTTCGCGGAAATCACTCCGCCGCCCACGTAGAGCACCGGTTGCTGGCTTTCCCGGATCATCTCGACAGCCTGTTGCAGTTGCTCACGGGTCCACTCGCCCGGCCGGGGAACGCGGTGCGACTCCCTTGTCGGGGGATAATCCGGCTTCGTCGTTTCAACCAGCACGCTCTTGGGCAGATCGACCAGCACCGGCCCCGGACGCCCTGAGGCGGCAATCTCAAACGCCTGTTGAATCACGTAGGGGACGTCGGCCGCGCTTTTCACCATGAAGGCTCGCTTGGTAATCGGCGTCGCAATCCCGACCGTGTCCGCCTCCTGGAAGGCGTCCTTACCGATCAAGCTGGCGGGCACCTGGCCCGTCATTGCCACAACAGGAATGGAATCCATCATGGCGGAGGTCAGAGCCGTCATCATGTTGGTGGCGCCGGGACCGGAAGTGACAAGGCATACGCCCGGTTTTCCCGTCACGCGCGCATAGCCGTCCGCCGCAAATGCAGCCGCTTGCTCGTGGCGCACCAGCAGGTGGCGAATTCCCGCACTGTACATGGCGTCATAAAGCGGCAGAATGGCGCCGCCCGGCAGGCCAAAAATGACTTCCACTTTCTGGCGAACCAAGCTTTCAAGGAGGATTTCGGAACCGGAAAAAGTCTTTGACATAAAATTGTTTCTTCCTGTCAGATGTCCGGCCGGTGCAGAGTTTTTAATGGCCCTCTGCATGTACCGACCAGTCGGTAGGTAGAATAGCATTGCCGCTATTCCTCGTCAAGAGGGAATTCAAAAAGGAAAGGCAACCTGTCCTCTTCACGAGCTGTGGCTTTCGGGGCTGACCGACCCGTCCCTGGCTAAAACCCCAGGGGCGCTTTCAGATATTCCATCCAGAATTGCTCGCGGGCGGCGGGAGCCAGTGGGATGGGGCCCATTCGGGCGGCGAGCTGCATGGTGGTGAAATTCCCAACGCGGAAAAGCGGCCATTCGGGCAGGCCTTTCCCGTTGGGATTGCCGGTCTTCGCAAAGTCAGTCCAATAAGAATACATCTCGCGCGCCGCGCGCCAATCCGAGGGCTGCCAGGGACGATCCATCAGCGCGAGATTGTCAAACACGTAGGGCAGTTCGGATGAGTGGAACACACCGTACTCGGGGTGCTGGGGCCAGGGAATTTTCTGATTAAAGTAATAGGTGTAAACCTGCGGACTCAAGCTTGTTTGCTGCACGCCCCACTTATAGAGCGAAACGCGGGCGCGGTCCTGCAAGGCGGAGCGGATGGCAGCGGCGGCCTGCAGATCATCTCCGGCCGGGTAAAGCTTCTCGCATTCAGAGGCCTTAGCCTCGCAAGTCTCCCGCATCGTCTTGTGGTAATCCTTCAACGTAACATCTGGCGCCGGTCCGTTGCCGTAGTAACCGATTCCGATATCTTCCGCGACCATGCCATTGATCACGGTAACCTCGTGCTCGGGATGCCAGCCCGCGCGGATAACCCAGCCATCCTCGATGGGCGCCCACCGCGCGCGTCCCGAATCCTTAATGATTCTTTCGGCCGGCAGGGCGCGGAGTTGATCGATTAATTGCGCACCAAGACGGCTGGCGACCTCCTGCCCCTGCTTTTCGGCGGCGGCCAGTGATCGCTCGCCTGTGATCATTTTCGCGGGTATCACG
The DNA here is from genome assembly GCA_021787735.1 of Acidobacteriota bacterium. Classification (GTDB taxonomy): domain Bacteria; phylum Acidobacteriota; class Terriglobia; order UBA7540; family UBA7540; genus SCRD01. Next base: position 27,654 of record JAJYLL010000013.1, read on the forward strand.
GCCGGGCCGCTCATGATGATGGCCCTCTCAAACAGGCCGCGTGCCAGAGGCGACTGCATCAGCAGCCAGACGCTGCCTGCTCCGGCCGATTGGCCGAAGATGGTCACCTGGCGCGGGTCACCTCCGAAAGCGGTGATGTTGCGCTGCACCCACTGGAGCGCGGCAATCTGGTCGAGCAAGCCGTAATTACCGGAGGAATGATGCGGCGATTCTGCGGTCAACCCCGGATAGGCGAAAAAGCCAAAGACTCCCACGCGATAGTTGGCGCTGACCACCACCACGCCTTTGCGGGCCAGTGCCGCGCCATCGTAAATCTCCACGCTGCCGGCCCCGCTGGTAAACCCTCCGCCGTAAATCCATACCATCACCGGGAGCAAAGTCTTCGGCCGCTTCGCCGTGGTCCAGACGTTCAGGTAAAGGCAATCTTCGCTGGGCTGCATTTTGGATAGGAACACGCGCGTCCATGGGCCCAGTCGCTCGGGCGATTTGCTCTGCATGCAGGGCGCGCCGAAACTGTCGGCTTTGCGGACGCCTTGCCAAGCGGCAGGCGCTTGCGGCGGCTGCCAGCGCAGCTTGCCCACCGGCGGCGCGGCAAACGGAATCCCTTTGAAAACCTCTTGGCCATGGCTCAGCGCTACTCCGGAGACGAGGCCGCTCTTGGTGCGGATTGCATGCGTTTGCGCCAATGCCAGCGCAGGCACGCAGAAGAGAATTGCCAGCAAAGCGGTGCAGAGTTTTCCTTCTGTAACGTGAGTACTTCTGGATCTGTTCATGGATTTATCCTTCCCCCTGCCGCATGCTTTTTTAGGGTTATAAGCCGGAGACTCTGAAGCCCACAGACTCTATGTTTCTACCTCTATCCGCTCCTTGCTACCAGATCGAGAGTGGGGAAGTTGCCAGAAAACGCGCGTCTCCTACTCGGCCTCCAGTCATATCTGAACGGGTAGGCAATGTAGCCTGCCCAGGCGGCTCACTTACACAGCGATAGGCCCAGTAATTCCCCCAGCCGCGCTTAACGAACGCCGCGACGTTACCGTTGTAGGCGATGCGGAAGGCTTTGTTCCTCCCAAACTCGGAACTCGTCCACCAGTAGATGACGGGTGAGTGAGGGTTCCAGAGCGGCGAGTCCTTATTGGGTGTGACGCGGTATCGTGCCCGATCGCGGGCTGGGTCCCACGTCCCGCCGGCGTTGCGTCCACGATAAACCATCGACCGGACCGCTTCATCAATAGTTGGCAGGCGCCATAGGTCTTGCGGTTTGCTTGAGATTGAGCGGCCATCCGCACTCAAGCACGTGCAAACATGCTGAGCCTGCCACCAGGAAGCATAGTGAGAAGGCCACCCGGGTCCCTCAGGCGCCCATACCAACTCTACGCCATTCCCCACGACGAGTCTCATTCCGTGGTTCCCGTCGTCATATCGATTGACTGCCCGCCAGCCAGGATAAACGCCACAGACAACCGCCGTAAGGATGGGCAGGCAGATTACCGCACGCAATGCCCAAACCCGGGGATGCGGGCTCCCAAAGTGAAAGAGGATGCCCAAAATGAGAAGCGGGATTGCAATCAGAATCACACCTGCTGCGTTGGGGTGGGAAAAGAGGGCAATAGCGATGGCCAAGCCAAAGACCGGCAGGGCAGACCTGCGCCAACGAAGTGCGATGGCGCTTGCTGCAACCACAACGATCATTGGGGCGAGGTACCGCCCAAACATCACCGCGAGGTCCTTCCACAGGCTGGTGAACCACCAGCCTTCGAAAAAGTTTTCGACGCTCCCCCAGAAACCCCAGATTCCGGAGAAGAGGACGGAGACTGAAACCCCCAACCATCCAAGAATCTCTTGCCGCCTTGGCGTCAACAAGCTTCTCATAGGCCTCCAGCGAGTCGGGAATAGGCCAGTTGCCGGGTCTTTGGTGAAGATCGACCCATGACTTCCCTCGCACTCAACTGCAACCCGGGGTTGCCCTTAATGCACCACAAGTGAGCAGGACTCTGGAGGCGAACATCCATTCCTAAGCAGCACGAACCTCCGGTTTTCAGGTCCACGACTCTTCTCTGATGTCGATGGCAACCGCTAGGAACCCGCATCATATTCCATTCCCGCTAGTCAAATTTCGATCCGCATTGTTTGCAGAACAAATTGGCGGCGGCATTTTGCGTACCACATTGAGTGCAGAACTTAGTGTCTCCAGTGGTAAGAGGCGAAGCCATTCGATCGCCCTTGCCGGCCATGAGCGAATAAATGCTGGTCCCAACAGCCGACAGCAGGAAAGCCAGGCAAAGATAGTAGCCTGCTCCGTAGCTGACTTGAATGACTCCTCCACCTTGCCTGAGCGCGTCGCCGTCAAGCTTCGATTTCAGGGCCACCAGCAGGATTACACCCAGAGCCGCCAGCGCTGCCGAACCAACGCCCCACTTTTTTCCTCTCAGAAAACTCAGCACCAAGGCCGCAAGGACGGAGAGAAGCGCCACGGTTGCCAGAGGTTCCGCGTCAACCTTGTGTTCTTTCGGCGGGCCGAACGCCTGAGGCTGTTGGATTCTTGTCCCGGTCGCCAGCTGGATGCCGCTGAAGCTGGCCACGGTTTGTCCCTGGCAGGAGAACGTCACGAAGGGAAGGAAAAAACAGACCAGTGCCAAAACGAAAGCTGCTGGAGAAAGTTTTTTTACGACGTCCTTCATTCGGCACCACCTCTTGAAGATCCTTCTTTATCCTTCATCCTTCTGACTTCCGACTACCGGTTTCAACAAGTCCTTAATCCTGCTTATCCCAACCGCCGCTCGCACTCGTCCAGAATTTCAGCTGTGCGGCTGGCGCCCACGCGCGTGACGCCCAGGGCGCGAACTTCCAGCAATTTGTCGAGCGTGCGAACGCCTCCTGCGGCTTTCACCTGCACGTGCGCCGGGGAGTGCCGTCGCATCAGTTCCAGGTCTTCGATGGTTGCGCCGCCCGTGCCGTATCCGGTTGAAGTCTTCACCCAGTCGGCGCCCAGTTCTCCGCAGATCTCGCACAGCCTGATCTTGTGGTGGTCCTGCAGGTAGCAGTTCTCGAAGATGACTTTCACCTTCTGGCCGCGGCCGTGCGTCACGTCGATCACTGCGCCAATGTCCTGCCGCACGTAGTCCCAATCCTCGCTCAGAACCTTGCTGATGTTCACGACCATGTCGAGTTCCTGGCCGCCGTCGTCGAGCGCGCGTTCGGCTTCGGCAACTTTCACCGCCGTGGTGTGGCCTCCATGCGGAAAGCCGATGGTGGTGCTCGCCTTCACCGTGCTGCCCTTTAGAATCTCCGCGCAGCGGCTCAACGCGCAAGGCATGATGCAGACGCTCGCGCAGTCGTAATCAAGCGCCAGCCGGCAACCCTGCTCAAGCTGGCTCGCCGTCAGCGTGGGATTAAGCAGAGAATGGTCAATCGTCTTTGCGATGTCGTGATAGGTGTAGTCCATGAATTGCTTCCTGATAAGAGCGTTCTTTGATTACCTGACGTTGGCCCGCGCTTCGCTTTCCGGACAGGCACGGCGCGCGATCTACTGCGCCACCAACTCGTAATGATGCGGCTTCGGCTGGGCGGCAGCGTGAGCTTCGTCCACCAGGGTGTTCTGCCACTGCTCCAGGTTGGCCAGCATCTGGTTGATGCTCTGCGTGGTGTCCGGCACAGGGTCAATCCGCAGCGGAACCTGGATGCCGCGCCATCCATAGAAGCGCACGTCAACGCGGTGCCACACCAGCGTCAGCACCTTGTTGGCCTGCTGCATCATGGGCGTATCGTAGCGCGCAAGGTTGATTCCCTCGGCCAGTTGCGCTTTGCTGAAGGTGCCCACCGTGGATCCGTCAATCTTCAGCGCGTACTTTGCCGCCGCGAGGCCCGCCACCTTCAGAGTTTCCGAGTCCAGGTTTTCGTACATGTGGGTCAGCCGTGCCACCAGTTGCGCCAGCGGATTGATTTCCGTTCCCTCAAGCGGCGGCAGTTTCCAGAAGATCTCTGGCCCATGGTTGCCAAACGGATCGGGCGGAAACTGCGGCCATTTGGTTGTGTGCAGCGTCATGACGGGATAGGGCAGCGCCTTGTCGGTCTGGGTCCACGTGATGTTCTGCCCGGAGGCCATGAGACCGCTCACCTCGGTATTCGCAGAATCTTCTACTTTTCCGCTTGCGTTGATTGCCACGCGAGTCACCGTTGCGGGCGCGTTCCAGGCTTTCAGCAGAACCTGGGCCATGGCCAGTTCGCCGCTGGCGCCAGGATGGACGCGGCCCGGAATAATTTTCGCCGCCAGTGACGGGTCAATCTTCTGGGCTTCTTCCATCAGTTTCACCATCGGCGTGTTGAAGTCCACCACCATCAGGTGGTGCTCGGCGGCAAGCTCGCGCACGAATTTGCAATAGTGCAGCAGCGTTGAATTGTAGCCTCCCGGCTTGTTGTCCGGATTGCTTGGGTAGGAAGGAGTCTGGGTCACGTCGTCCCATGGCGATGGCTCTATCAGCACAATCTTCACGCCGGGCAGGTGCGATTGCATCTGCTGGATGATGTACCGGTATCCTTTGACGTAGGTGTCGAATATCGACTGGTCAAACGGCCTGTAGCTGGCGTCATTCATGCCCAGCATGATGGTGATAACGTCCGGCTTGAAAGGGAACACGTCGCGTTCGAGGCTCTCGTTTTCCGAACTGACGGCCCAATTGCCGGTAACCCGCGCGCCGCCCACCGCGGAATCGACGAATTTCACCTTCAGGTTGGGAAACCGCGTGCGCACGTAGGTTTCAATCGCCACGGGATAGTACCGCTGCTCGGTGATGCTGTCGCCATAGAAGAGCACGCGCTGGCCGTCATGAAGATAAAAATTCTTCGCCGCCGCCGAGCCTGCCTGGGCAGTCCCCAAAATAAGAACAACCAATGCAAATTGCCACCTGGAAAGTTTCATCCCGACCTCCTCGAATTTCGAAAGCCCCGGCAGAAGACGCCCGGTGAAAACCGCAAGCATTCTATCACCAAGAGTCGGGTGTTCCGCATTAGCGGCCTATTCCGGCGGCGGGGTGGCGAGTGGCTATAAGTTCCCAGCGCAGCCGGTCTACCCTTTGACCTTCGCCAGCGGGATAAGTTCTGTAATGCCGCGCGCTTTCAAGTAGTTCTCATCGTTGGCGCGGCCTTCGAGAACAACCGCTGGTGTTTTCCCTTGGATAATCAAATCCAGATATGCCTGGGCATATGTCCAATCCGGCGGCCAGGGTTTTTGGGATAGCCCATGATCCGGTACCACGAGAGCTGCCGAGCAGACCGGCGCCTCGGGAACTGCCACTGATGCCTGCCATCTTTGCGATGTTCCGAAAGGTGCAGCCCCTTGAGTCTCCTCCGATGCATGTTTTCCCGTCATGCGCGGAGAACTCCATCTTGTGGGCAAGAGTCCTTTGCACAACCCGGTGCCTCTCAAGGTCACCCTCTCCGCATGCGGTTCGGACGCAAGGTCAGCGTGCCATCGTTATTCAACTTCTGGTGGCAGGCCCACGGAACCGCATATCGCATGCCCTTTACTTCGATCTCCGCCTTGAGCCTCAGTCCCTGCCATTTTATTCCTTTGGGAAGCACAAACTGCGCCTGCCGAATCTTTCCCGGCAGCGGATATCCTGGGTCCAGACAACCGCTTCGCAAACGAGTTCCCTCCGGTGTTTCAACGCTCACACGCAGCACGCCCGGAACGCCCGCGATGCCGTCATTCGCAAATCCGATGATCAGGCCACCGTATCCTTCGTCTTCATAGCTCCAGATGAACGACGGCCTCACGCGGTAGCCGATCCGGCTGTTGATCCGGTCGAACCATTCGGGAAAAGCCTTGTACCAGCTCATCAGATTCGCCGCGCTGATGTCGTGGAAATTCCAGAGCGACCAGTAATTGGCCCCGATGTCCATCACGTGCGCAATGATGTTGTCCGAAGGTGAAATGCCTTCTTCCAGCTGGGCGGAGTCTGCCGGTCTGCCCGGCAGGCCCTGTTCAAGCAACGCAGCAATCCAGGGCGGGCGATTGCTCAATTCCTCGATCTGTTCATTCTCGATAAAGATCGTGTCGCTCCGGATCCAGTTGTTGCTGCGAACCGTGCGGTCGAGAACTTCCGAATTTCCAACCCGGCTGAAATCCGGCTGCGTATTGGTAAGCAACGGAGTCTTTGTAAAATGCTCGAGTTGGACTTCCAGCATATTCACCCATGTCCGCTCGGCCGTCTGATAGTCCGGAAAGGGCGTATTGGTGAATGGCCATGTGTGGCCTTCGCCCCAGAATCCGTACATGAACGTGTCCATGAACTCAATCAGGGGACTTCCGTTGAATTCAGCCGCCAGCAAGCCAACGAGTTCCTTGAAAGACTGTTGGAAGAAAGGATCGGCAAATCGTGGCTGATAGTGCGCGTTCGGATTGTTCTCGCGGTTTGCCCCGGGCCATTTGCCGCCGGTCAGCTTTACCATCGGCACCTTGTCGAGGACGAATTGCGGTAGCGCGGGCTCGTGGTAGTCGGGGGCGCTCATCTGGATTCGAAATCCAATGCGCTTGTCATATTTCTTTGACAGGTTGAAAACCAGCTTCAGGTAGTCGGGAAAATCAAGCCGCCCCGGACGCGGCTGTACTTCCCGCCATGTCGGGCGAATGTAAAGTTTCTGCCCAAGCGGAAAGCGGACCAGATCTTCTATCGCCTGCGGAATGTTGTCGGACTTGATCTCCGCCGTACCCATGTCCGCCGTGATGTAGGTTACCAGTCCCTTGCCGTAGCCGGGCACCACGGCCTCGGAGGGCGTGGTTGTCATCACAACGTCATCATTGGGGATGATGGCCTCAGGAGGGTATTGCGGAAACGGCCCCTGATTCAGCCGGTCGCGAACCTCCGGCCCTGATCCAAAATCGTACTTGCCCCAATTGTGGGCAGGTACAATGCCGCTGGCAGTCCCGCCGCCAATGCCTGCCGCAGCTGCCAGCGCGCCGCCGTTCTTCAGGAAGTCTCTGCGATTCATAAAGTGATGGCCTCCTTCTACCGTATTGGTTCAGGTTCCGCATGCCGCCGTCCTGCGGGTGCCACATCCGGCTGCATCCTGGCACGCATGCGGGCACAGAATTGGACCTTGGATACCAAGCTGGAATCATTCCGGACAAAAAACTCCACCTTGGTCAAGGTCACCCGCTGCAATAACTCTGCCTTTGCGATGCTCCGCCATTCTAACGCCGCTCAGCTTCACTGGCCGCAGACTTTTGAAATCAATTTGCACGCCGGCCATGACAATCCTTTGCAGCCGGTGAAAGGCGGGGCTATAATCGCGCCACAAGGGAGCGGCTTCGTCCGATAAGAAGAGTAACCTGTCTGGTTCTTTTCGTTTTGCTCGCGATTCCAGTTGCGGCCGCCGGCAAGCGGTCCAACGGTGGACGAAAAAGCCTCGAAGTCATCCAGGTACCCACGCCTCTGGTCTAGGTGAACGTGATTGTCAAGGACCGGCACTGCGAGTTTATGCCGGGTGATAGGTCTCTGGCGGCGTATTGGGAAGAACGACCTGTCACGGAAATCTATATGGTACGTCGCAAGGTCAAAGTGCCAGAAATGATCATCCGGTTCTCACAGCAGCGTAATCGCATAGGATTGCTGCGGCGCGCCAGCGGGTGCGGTCAGCTTGTGGGCGGAGTTGGGATCGTTGAACGTTGCCTCCACGTAGTATTCAAGCAGCGGCGAGTCCGCTTTGCCTGCCTCGATCTCTTTCGCGAAAGTTCGGCGACCTGCCAGCTCCATTGGGAATGATTGCCATTCTTCTGTGGTGGCGCGGCGCAGGAACAGTTTGAGCCGCGGTTCGGAGTTGCCTCCAGGCGCTACCGCAAAGATTCGCACCTTTTCACCCGGCGCCAAAGCCGATGGCCTCGTTGGGATGATCACCCGCGCGGATGCGGTCGCGTCCCTTTTGCGCACTTCACGAAACGACCTTTCAACCTCCTCCGGCAATTCGCCCATGAATTCCTTCATAGAGAGCCGGAGGCGCATCAATGCCAGCCTCTCAAATTTATTGTGGACAGAGGCGAGAGCGCCCTGCTCGTTTCGCTCACTCACCATCTTCTGGTAAATCAGGAGCGCATCGCGCACCCGCGGGGCAAGCTTCAGCCAGAGAGGCACTCCTTCTTCAAGTACTTTCTGTTTTGCCTCGGTGGCTTTGCCGGTTTGCTCCGGTGTCTGCGCTTCCTGTAAGAGCTGATGAAGGCGTGACGCCAGCACCCACGATTCCGAATAGGGAACAAGGAATTCGACATAGCGCGCAATGTAATCCAGCCGCTCACGCTCGGCCGGACTTGCAGCCTTGTTAATTAAAGACCTTAGCTCCTGCGCAACTTTGGCCTGCGAAACCTGCACTTCTTCAGGCGGTTCGTAGCCCGCCCAGAACTCGAACGCCTCACTGTAGTCTCCCGAAAAGGCATGAATCTGGTGATGGCCGTCCTCAAGCTTCCCGGTGAAAGAATTCAGGATGAGCCGATCGCGGTCCGTCTTTGTCAGGATGTCAGCCAGTTCGGCAGCGCGGGAGCCCTCGGCCTGAGCAGCCGCGAATGACTGGAAGAATTTCGCGGGCCGCAGCGTCCTGTCCCACGAGGCGCGCGATTGGAACCCCGCGTCGGCGTTCATGATGCGGTTCCGCCAGTGGATCCCCAACACGCCCTGGCATCCGTACTTCTCGGCCAGGTTCAGGTCATTCGCTCCGCGATGGACGTGAAACTGCGGAAGCCACATCGCCGGATCGTCCTCAAGCCAGGGAATGGGCCACCGTTCGCGTTCGCCGAGTTTTCCGTATTCCTCGCTCACGGGGTCCCAGCCGAGATTGTCGCTGAGCGACGTAAAGATTACGTCCAAAGGCAATTGACTATGAAACTGCGCAAAGTGGCGAACCACGCCTCCCCATCCGGAGATGACCAGGCGTTTTTCCGGAGCATGCCGCTTGAGGAAATCGTAGGCCTGCTTGTAAGGCGTAACCGAAAGCGGAACGTTTTCCTTCTGGCTTGCCCAGTTCATTGCCTCGTCTTCCCACAGCCAGACGTAATCCACGGTGGGATAGGTTTCAAGCAGATTCCCGAGCCGGGCTTCAAGAATGTCACGCGCCGCCACCGATTCTGGATCGATGCGCGGGCCAGGCACCTTTGGATTCCTGCTTTTGAAATAAGCTTCGGGTGGAGTTGCGCGAAAGATTTCATCCGGGATCTGGTAAGGCTCAAATCCGACGCCGGTCCGGATGCCGAGCTTCTGTGCGTAGCGGAAGGCTTCGCCCCACAACTGCTGAGCGAACCTGGAATCTTCCCAGCAACTGGTCGCCCGCGTGGTGGCCTCAGAGCCGAAGACATCCCCGGCGAAATAATCGGCCGCGCCCATGCCGTAGTTTGAAGTGCGCTCGGGAATGTATCCCCAGCGGTTGGTTGCTGTCGTGTCCGTGTAAGCCAGATGCCCGGTTCCGGCGTATTCAAATGAAAGAAAGGACTCGGTCCACTGATCCGCACCCGAGTAGACGTGAATGCCGAGTGTGTTGAAGCGCATCCGCAGCATCGCTTCCAGGTAAGCGCGGTGCTCCTCGCGGTTATAAACCGTGATGCAATTCAGAAAGTCGGGCCAGGGAAGCAGACCTCGCGTTTTGAAACGGGGCTGCGCGCGCCAGGAAGTATTTGCGGGTGGGAGATTCAGGTCCCGTGCGGGTCGCAAAGGATAAGTGTCACCATCAAGTCCGAAGAAAGCGCCCTGCCGCTCAAGAAAGTCGAATACAGCATAGAGGACGGCTTGCGGCGTAGATCCCGTCAATCGGATCCTCAATCCGTTGCCTGTCGCGGCCTCCTGACGGATCTCGTAAGCTTCGGGATCTTTGAAAGTCTCTTTGTCCACTCGCAGCGTGAAGACAACGTCATTGACCCGGGCTTCTGTGCCTGGTCCTGCAGCTTCAATTGGCGTACGGGCCAGCCCAAGCTTGCGCAGTCCGCGGGCGAGCTCCTTGCCGGCAAGCTTTTCCTGAAAGCCGGGTTCGGTCGGAGCGAGAATCCAGACTTTACGATTTTCTCCAAACGCGAACTTCATGCCAAGGCTGCCGTTATCACCTACACCCGGGCCGGCTGCTCTTCCACCCGACGTTCGTGCCGTGCCGCTCTCTGTGCGGCGAACTGCGCTCGCGCCCACCAGTGCTGCGGACCCTTGCAGAAACTCCCGCCGTCCGATACCTTTGTCTTTCACCGTTGGCTCCTTAAGTAAATGTTGTTCGAGATGAATGCGACGTGTTGCAGGGTCGTGATGAGAAGATTCCCCTCCAGTTGGACAATCGGCGCGCACCAAACGGTGAGAAATTATCACCCTTCGGCTGAAGGGGCAAGTGTTCCGGTTCAATCATCAACAGGCTGGTAGCAGGTATGAATTCCGGGGCTGGTGTGGCGCGTGCAATCTGTGGCTGGAAAGTGGACGGCCACGGTCTGCTCCGTATGGGAGCTTGCCGCGGCCGCCGATGATCAGTGGCCGCTTGATGCCTTGGTGATGAACTCGTTGATATTGCGGTCGAGTTCCGGGAGCACTTTCGGGTTGAGGTAGAGCATGTGGCCGCAATCATAATACTTTGTGGTGATACGATTCCAGGCGTCCTTTGGAAGGTCGGTATGGCGCAGAGAGTATTCTGTGGCAAAGAAAGGTGTCGCCATATCGAAGTATCCGTTGTTGTCCATCAGCTCCAGTCCCGGATCGTTGGTCATGGCGCGCGCAAGCGCAGGCGCAACATTCAGGAACATACCGCCCTGTCCCAGGAGATCCTCGGCGGGCGGCCTGTATTTCCAATCCCAGGCCCTGTTGACCTCATAGCTGAGTTGAATGTAGTGCTGTTCGCTGTGGTAATTCAGCCGCCGTTCGAGATAGTCGTTGAAGCTGGCGGTCAGCGCGCCCGCCATGGCGCTGTCGGAGGCGTCCTCACTTCCTGATCCGCTGACCGGGAGCAGTGGTTGAAGCTGGTCGATGGTGTAACGCGAATCGTAGCGTCCGGTTGACTCGTCAGCTTTGCCCAGCAGCCTCCGTGAAAACACTGGCAGGGAAACGCGCAGGTTGGCTTTTAGCCAGAGAGATGCCGGCAGCCCTGTCAATTCGGCAAGCTGCCCAGCGATGGATTGTCGCTCTGCGTCGCTGAGAGTCGAGCCCTTGAACAACGCCGTGGCGTAAGGTCCCTCAGCAAAAGCCTCGGCCTTCCTGACAAGGTCGGGCAAGCTGGCGGGTTCCGGCTTCAGCATGTGATGGTACCAGGCGGTGGCCGCGTAAGACGGGAGATAGAGAATGAAGGGCAGGTCGTCGCCAGGCGCGAAAGTGATTGTCGGAAAGTTCAGGACCGTCGAGCAGAGAATCACGCCGTTCAGGTAAATGCCATGCTGCACCAGTTCTTGCGCCAGCACCGCCGAACGAGTAGTGCCGTAACTCTCTCCCAGCAGAAATTTGGTCGAACCCCAGCGATGGTATTTTGAGATGTATTGCTCGATGAATTGCGTAAAAGCGTGGGAGTCCTGCCGGACTCCATAAAACATCTTATCTGTTCCCTTGGGCGGGATGACGCGGCTGTAACCGGTTCCGACCGCATCAATAAACACCAGGTCCGTTGAAGCGAGCAAGGTGTCCGGATTGGGTTCCATCTTGTAAGGCGGGGCCGCCGCGGTGGGGCTACCCGGCTTCGGCCAGACAATCCTGCGCGGACCGAAGCCCCCAAAACCCACCAGCGACGATGAACTGCCCGGGCCGCCGTTGTAAGCGAAGGTAATAGGACGGGAAGCCGGATCGCTGACGCCATCCTTTGTGTACGCGATGTAAAAAACTTTGGCCGTCGGCTCATCCTTGTCGTTGTGCAGGATGAGGGTTCCGGCCGTGGCCGTGTAGGAGACGTTCTTGCCTGCAATCTCTACCGTGTGGTGTGATGAGACGGCCCGGGCTTGTGGCTTTTCCGCAGGGGCCTCCTTTGTAGTCGACTCCTTCGGTTTTGGTGAAGGTTCAACAGCCTTTTTCTGGGCCAATCCCAGGACAGGCAGGCTCAATGTTAGAACCAGGCACCACAGGGCTGCGCGCATACACAAATCCTCCAGCTTCCCCCTTGACTCGTAAACCGGGGCCACTTGCCAAGATATACCGAACGGAGTGACTTCGGCAAACAGGCTGATTCCTGCCGGACTTCCGGCATTTCTTCCGGTTTGCCGGGATTCGGCCCCGAGTTCAGTGCCAAACGACCGCTGGCCGGCCGGCATTGGCGTGCGAGTGCTCGGAATGCGACCACGGCCTGAAAATGATTCCACCTTTGTTCTGTGATCAGCAGCAAGCCTGGTCTGGGGCGGGGTGGTTTGCTTGCGTTGTGCTGTTCGACGGTCTATACTTTATTGGAGAGTGGTTGCGGTGGGCGTAAGCCCACTATTTTGTTGGGGTCAGGATTGGCTGCTTGGGCCTCCGGGCCTTCAACAGACGGCGATCCAACCCGTAACTTACGAATGATCGTTGACCTGGAAAAGATCGAAGCCATCGCCGAGCGCGTGGCCGCCGGCGAAGGATTGACGCTTATTGACGTTGAACTCAAGGGTGGGTCGGCGAACCTGTTGCTCCGGGTCTATATTGATAAGCCGGGCGGGGTTTCACACGCGGATTGTGCGCTCGTCAGCGAGCAAATGAGTGCTATCCTAGATGTAGAAGATCCCTTCCCGGGAAGTTACGTGCTGGAGGTTTCATCACCCGGTCTGGACCGGAAGTTGGTGAAGCCGCGGGAGTATCGTTACTTCACGGGGCGGCGCGCAAGGATTGTGTTGCGGGAGCCGCTTGAGGAGCAGAAAGTTTTTGAAGGCAGGCTGGCGGGATTTGACGAAGGCCGAGTCAAGATGAGCCTGGATGACGAGAGGGTTGTGGAGCTGGAGCTCTCTAACATTACGAAGGCCAGGTTGCTCCCCGAGTTTTGATCGGGGATTTAGTTGTTCGGACGACTCGGTGGAATTCATGCCGGTTTGTGAACCAGCGAGAGTCAGGCAAGCTGGAGGGAAATAGTGACGACCAGTCTTCTGTATCAAACAATTGACCAGTTGAGCCGGGAGAAAGGCATCGACCCGGAGATCGTGGTCGCTGCTGTGGAAGACGCCATTCTGGTTGCGACACGGAAGTACTACAAAAGCGCCGAGGACCTGGAATCGCACTTCAACAAAGAGACCGGGCACATCGACGTGTGCGCGGTCAAGAAAGTTGTAGAAACTGTTGCCGATCCCGACCACGAAATTTCACTGGATGACGCCCGTAAACTGGACCCCGAGGCTGCCATCGAATCTGAAGTCAGAATTCCCAAGGCTACCGAGGTGCTGGGCCGCATCGCAGCGCAGACGGCCAAGCAGGTGATTTTCCAGAAGGTCCGTGAGGCTGAACGCGATACCGTTTATGCGGAGTACAGCCAGCGAATCGGGGAACTGATTAATTGCACGGTGAAGCGCATGGAAGGCCCCGACGTCATCCTGGATCTGGGGCGGACAGAAGCTCGCATGCCCCGGCGTGAGCAGTCGAAGCTGGAAACTTACCAGATCGGCGACCGGGTGCGCGCGGTAATCACCCTGGTGGACCGGGCAGCACGCGGGCCGCAGGTGATCGCTTCGCGGGCTGATTCGAACCTGGTGCGCAAACTTTTTGAAATGGAAGTGCCGGAAATTTACGATGGCACCGTCGTGATCAAGGCCATTGCCCGTGAGGCCGGCGAGCGGACCAAGGTTGCCGTGTTCTCGCGCGACCCTGATGTGGACTGCGTGGGCGCTTGTGTTGGAATGAAAGGCATGCGCGTGCAGTCCGTGATTCGCGAATTGCGCGGCGAAAAGATTGACATCATTGAATACAACGAAGACCCTGTGGCTTTTGCCGCCAACGCGCTAAGCCCCGCCAAGATCAACCACGTCTCCATCGTGGATATTGACCAGAAGCATCTGGAAGTGATTGTTGATGACTCGCAGCTTTCGCTGGCCATCGGGAAGAAAGGGCAGAACGTCCGGCTCGCCGCCAAGCTGCTAGGCTGGCAGATTGATATCAAGAGCGAAGAAGAAAAGCGCCAGGAGATTGAGTCGCAGATGGCTGCTATGGCCTTGCGCGGGGCCTCGATTTCGGAACTAGAGGGCCTGGGTGAGAAGACCTTGGAGCGGTTGCGTAGCGCAAATATTGAGACGGTCGAGCAGTTGGCGCAGATGACCCCTGAAGATCTGATGCAGATCCAGGGCATCGGCGACAAGACCATTGAACGCATCCGGCGCATTGTCACTGACTACTTTGAAAAGGGCCAGGAAGCGATCGAGCAGGCGACCGTCGAGGAAGAACCGTTGTCCCTGGAACAACTGAAAGCGGATTCTGAAACAGCGGAAACGGCAGCAGATCCCGAGGTGCAAACCTCCGAGAATGAAGAACCGGCCGAGGAAGGTGCTGCGCAGGTTGAGGCGGCTGAAGGCGAAAGCGCACCCGCTACCGATGATGACGCCGCTGGAGCTTCAGAGGAATCTCCGTCCGCTGCTGAGTCTTTTGAAGAAGAAGCCGCAGCGCCTGAGAAGGCAGCTGAAGAAGGAAAGGCCGACGAAGCTACGGAGGAAAAGGGTTGATCTTTTGACCGGTTGTGGTGTGGGCTGTGCGAAATAACAGCGCCTGCTGTGACAGAAGGGCCGAGGCACTCTCGGAAAGAGGTGAAATGGGCAGTATCCGAATCAACGAGCTGGCACGTGAACTGGAGGTAAAAAGCCGGGCAATCCTGGAATGTCTCCAGGAAGTCGGCATTACCGAAAAGAAGTCGCACTCCAGTTCGCTCGACGAGGAAGCGGCGAACAAGGTGCGCGCGTACTTCCGTCGAGGCGAAGTCCCTTCTGAAACCGTTGCCGCCGAACCTGCGCCCGCCGCCGAAGCGTCCGCCACCGAAGCGCCCGCCACTCCGTCGCCAGAGGCTCCGGCGAAGAAGCGAGTGAAGCCTGCGGAACCTTCCGTTGCTCCCCAGTCGTTTACGAGATCGATTGCAGAAATCAAAGCAGCAGCACGTAAAACAGTGGCGCCGCGTCCTCCTGTGCGCCCTGTGGTGGAACACGTTTCGCCGGCGGCCCCGAGCGCACCGCCAGAAATCGTAACATCGCGTCATGCTGAGACTGTGTTGCCTGCTCATGCGGCCCCTGTGCGGACGGAAGTTGCCCGCCCGGTAGCGAAAGCCCCGGAACCTGTCGCTCAGAAAGCGAAACCTGTGTCCCCAATTGCTGTTGCAACAATTCCTGCAAAAGCGCTGGAGCCAATTCCTCCTGCGGCTGAGACCAAACCTGCAAGGCCATCCCGGCCGTCAAAACTGCCGGCCTCCAAGCAGCCGATTTACCCCGCTGCGGGTCTGCCGAAAGCTGTGCCGACACGCACGCACACTTTTCGGCGGCCAGGTGAACCGCGCCCCATGCATCCAACCGCGCGGCCAGCTGCCGGTTCGGTGGGTACCGCCATTCCTCCGGGACGCAAGAAAATTGTGGTGCCCAAGGTGGAACGGCATCCCGCTCCACCGCCTGCAGCGGCAGCACCGGAAGAGGCCCAGATCAGCCGGACCATCACCATCACTGAAGGCATCAGCATCAAGGAGCTTTCTGAGAAACTGGAAGTTCGTGCCAAGGATGTGCTGAAGCGGCTCCTGGAAAAAGGCATATTCGCCACCATCAATCAGACCTTGGACAGCGAGACCGCTTCCGAGATCGCGCGAAACTTTGGCGCGGAAGTCAAAGTTATCAGCTTTGAGGAAGAAGTCTTCCGTGAAGATGAAGAAGAGGACCGCAAAGAAGACCTGGAGCCGCGCGCTCCTGTGGTTACGGTGATGGGTCATGTTGATCACGGCAAGACCTCCCTTCTTGATGCGATCCGCGAAACCAAAGTCGCCTCCGGCGAAGCGGGAGGCATCACGCAGCATATCGGCGCGTACGAAGTCAGGACGCAGGATCGCAAAGTGGTTTTCCTGGATACACCCGGCCACGAAGCCTTCACCCTGATGCGTGCCCGCGGCGCCAAAGTGACGGACATTGTGGTGCTTGTGGTTGCCGCTGATGACGGCGTCATGCCGCAGACGCTGGAAGCCATTAACCACGCTCGTGCCGCCCAGGTTCCCATCGTGGTGGCCATCAACAAGATTGACAAGCCGGATGCGATGCCGGACCGTGTGAAAAAACAACTGGCTGACCGTGGCCTGAGCCCGGAGGACTGGGGCGGTGACACGGTTACGGTGGAAGTCTCTGCAAAGCAGCGGAAAAACCTGGACCTCTTGCTGGAGATGATTTTGCTGGTGGCCGATATGCAAGCGCTGAAGGCCAACCCCGGCCGGCTTGCTTCGGGAACGGTCCTGGAAGCCAAGCTGGACAAGGGCCGCGGACCGGTGGCCACGGTGATTGTTCAGAACGGAACACTGCGCGTAGGCGACTCGTTTATTATCGGGGCCATTTACGGAAGAATTCGGGCCATGTTCAACGACCGCGGGCAGCCGGTGATTGAGGCGGCCCCAAGTACGCCAGTGGAAATCCTGGGGTTGGAAGACGTTCCGCAGGCAGGCGACCGTTTGCAGGCTATAGAAGATACGGCCAAAGCCCGCCAGATTTCCGCGCACCGGCAAACCAAGCTTCGAGAAGCGGCGCTGGCAAAGAGCGCCCGGCTTACTCTGGAACAGTTGCACGAACAGATGGCAGCGGGCGAGGTAAAGGAACTGGCGCTGATCATCAAGGCAGACGTTCAGGGTTCGGTCGAAGTGCTCGCGGACACGCTGGGCAAACTTGGGAATGAGAGAGTTAAAACCAAGGTCATCCATGCCGGCGTCGGAGCAATCACGGAGACGGACGTCCTGCTGGCCTCGGCTTCCAACGCGGTGATTGTCGGATTTAACGTGAGGCCGGAGCGCAAGGCCAATGACCTTGCTCAACTCGAACACGTTGACATCCGCCTGCACACGGTTATTTACGAGGTGGTGGAAGAAATCAAGAAGGCCATGTCCGGCCTGCTATCGGCCACCTTCAAAGAGATTATGCAGGGCCGTGCTGAAGTTCGCGACACCTTCCGCATTTCCAAGGTCGGCACTATTGCCGGCTGTTACGTTCAGGAAGGGAAAGTCACGCGTGAATCCAGGATCCGCGTGCTGCGGGACAACGTAGTGGTTCACGAAGGCCGTGTCCATTCCGTCCGGCGGTTCAAAGAGGATGTCTCAGAGGTGAAGTTCGGCACCGAATGCGGAATTTCTGTCGAGAACTTTAATGACATCAAAGTCGGGGACGTGCTCGAAGCGTTTACGCTTGAGCGCGTGATGGAGCCCGCCATAGCCTGACGAGGTGATGGGCCAGAATGCCAGTCGGCCTCCTTACCCTCGAGATTCATCTGCCGTATTCACACTCACTCAAAGAGAAGCGTGCTGTCCTGCGCAAGGTCAAAGACCGCCTGCGCTCCAGGTTTAACGTTGCAGTGGCGGAAATGGACCATCGTGATGTGTGGCAGGTGGCAACCCTGGGGGTTGTTTCGGTTTCCGACAGCCGGCAGCTTCTGGATACTCTCCTTCACGATGTCCTGCGTGCGTCAGAAGGGATTCTAGGAGAAGATGTTGCCCATTTCGATATTGAGTTTCTTTGATTGCCGCGCGCAAGTAACGTAGTCTTTAGAGCAATTCTTATGACTGTTCCCGGTCGGCGCCAGGAGAGGTTGCAGGACCAAATTCGTGCCGAATTGGCCGAGATGATCGAGCTGGAATTGAAGGACCCCCGAATCGGCTTTGCCACGGTCACCAAGGTTGATCTGCGGCCGGACTTAAGGTCGGCGCACATCTGGGTGTCGGTGAATGGTGACAAGGAAGCTCAGGATGGGACGCTTGAAGGGCTAAGGTCTGCGATGGGATACCTTCGGCACGAACTTTGTCTGCGCCTCAGGTTGCGGCGTGTCCCGGAGCTTATTTTTGTGCTGGATCACAGCGCGGAAGATATGCACAGAATTGAATCCCTGCTTGACCAGGCCAACAAGAACACATAAACGTTGAATTTGCATTTCCATTGGAAATCTGGCATTGCGCCCCAGGAATGAGGTCGCTTGTTCGTGCGATTGTGACTCTTTCATGAATCAGGAAATTTCAGGAGTTTTGATTATCGACAAGCCGTCGGGGATCACGTCCCATGGCGTTGTTGCGCGCGTCCGGCGGTTGTTAGGGATCCGCCGAATCGGACATTTTGGCACTCTGGACCCGTTTGCCACCGGCGTATTGCCGCTTTCCGTGGGCAGGGCGACGCGCTTTGCCCGGTTCTATCTGAAGTCCCGCAAAGCCTACGAAGGCACGATTCGATTGGGTTTTTCCACGGACACCTACGACAGCACGGGAACCCCTGTGTCCGAGGAGTTGCCGGTTTCTGTAGAGGCGGAAGAGCTTGAAAAACATTTCCGCGAATTTACAGGGAGACTGATGCAGACACCGCCTCCCTATTCGGCCAAGAGGGTCGGCGGCGTGCGGGCCTACCAGTTGGCGCGGCAGAACAAGCCCGTGCAACTGGAGCCGGTTGAAGTTGAGGTCTACGCTTTGGAACTGGTGTCGTTCGAGGGGATTCGCGCCCGCATTGCTGTGGAATGTTCCGGGGGCACTTACGTGCGCTCGCTTGCTCACGATATCGGGCAGCGACTGGGTTTCGGTGCGCACCTGGAGGGCCTGCGACGCACGACCGTGGCAGAGTTTACGCTCGATAAGTCGGTGACGCTGGAATTGCTGGAAGAAGCCGTCCGCGAGGAAAAATTAGGAGAGTGTATCGTCCCCCTGGAAGCGCTCCTGCCGGACTGTCCCGAACTGATTGTGCGCGGACGGGAAGAAAAGAGCGTCCGGCACGGGCATAAGTTTGAGCTGGCGCAGGTTGAGCGTTTCGGCCGCGGGACGGGTCGCGAACAGTCTGTTTCCATCTTAAAGATTATGGATCCGGACCACCGGCTGATTGCCGTGGCAAGGCATGTCTCCGGAAGTATTTATCATCCCGATCTTGTGCTGGTTTAAGAGGTTCAACCTGCACTTGTTCGGCGGGGTAGAGTGGTACCGCCTGGGGGGCCGTTGCGGGACAGCCCGGTTCGGAGCCCGGCCGCTAGCGGTCTTGCCCTCTTTTTTCTTGTGTTGCCCGCGACAAGGGTTTCGAGCGTGAGATGCAGTTATTCCTGCTGGGATTCGGGATGGGCGTTGTGGGTGGATTGCTTCCCACTCCCTTGCATCTGATAGCCGTGACCCAGATGACGCTCAAACGTTGGGGATGGGCAACGTGGGTCATTATTGGCCCCCCCACAGCTATTGATGTTGTCTTTTTCCTCATTGCCTATTTCTTTTATCAATTCATTCCTCCCAGCATTGCGCATTACACTGCCTACGGTGGCGGCGCGGCCCTGGCGGGGTTCGGGGCCTATCTGATGGTGGCCCGCCCGGGCAAAGAGGCCGAGAAAAAGGAATACTCGTGGAAGCTGACTCATGGGAACCTCACACTGGCCACGCTGGTTGAAGCCAGCGCGCCGGGAACGTGGGTTTACTGGCTGGCCATCGCCGGTCCCATCATCGCCGAGGGCCAAGTGGAAGGATACTGGCGCGTCCTTCCTTTTTTTGCAGGAAGCCTGATCGGCTATTACGGAGCGTCTTTCTCATCCGTGTGGCTGATGGCCTGGGGCGCAGGAGCCCACAAAAGGCTCAGGCAGGTCATTTTTTTTGCCGCGAACGGCCTGTTGATCGCCCTGGGAATCCTATACATTCTGCGTGCGTACTTTGTCGGGTAGTTTCCTGCCGGATTCCGCGAGGTCTTTTGATCCCAGCCTGATTCGCGGAAGTAGGATTTGACCGGTGCCTCGTTTTCCTGATAGATTCGAATGTTTTAGTCCTGTGCCTTGTTTTCTGCAAGGGCCGGGCGCTAGACCAGGCGTGTGTGGTCTGTAATTGCCCACGAGCTGCATATTCTTACTAGGAGAATCAAAAGAGATGGCTACAGAAGGTCATGGAAAAATTGGAATCCTGACGGGAGGCGGGGACTGCCCCGGACTGAACGCGGTGATTCGCGCCGTTGTTCGCCGTGCCTTGATGCTGGGATATGAAGTTTACGGAATCAAGAACGGATGGTTGGGCATTGTCAAAGGCATCATCGAGCCTCTTGATCTGGCGGCGGTGTCTGGTATTTTGCCCCGTGGCGGAACGATCCTGGGAACTTCCCGGACGAATCCGCTGAAAAAGGAGGAAGACAAAAAAGCGTTGCTGGCCAACATGGAGAAGTTCAAGCTCGATTACCTGATTGCGATTGGCGGAGAAGATACGCTCGGTGTGGCCCGCCAGCTTGCGGCGGAAGGCGTCAAGGTTGTGGGCGTACCCAAGACGATCGACAACGACGTAGAGGGAACGGATCAGACCTTCGGGTTTGACACCGCCGTTTCGATTGTGACGGAGGCCATTGACCGCCTGCACACAACGGCTGAGTCTCACCAGCGGGTGATGGTGGTCGAGGTGATGGGCCGCCACACGGGCTGGATTGCCGTGACCGGTGGACTGGCCGGAGGCGCCGATTGCATTCTGATTCCGGAACAGCCGATGAGGATTGATAACATTTGCGCTATCATCCAGAAGCGGCACGCACGTGGTCGCCTGTTCTCGATTGTGGTGGTGGCTGAAGGCTTCAAACTGGAAGGCGTTGAAGAGGTTGTGACCAAGAACCAGAAGCTTGACCAGTTTGGCCACGTTCACCTCGGCGGAGTTGGTGAAGTGATCGCCGACGAAATCGAGAAGAGGACCGGTTTCGAAACCCGCGTCACCGTTCTCGGGCATATCCAGCGGGGCGGTTCGCCCACGGCGTTTGACCGAGTGCTCGGTACACGCTACGGAGTTAAAGCCGTCGACCTTATCCACGAAGGCAAGTACGGCACAATGGTCCGGTTGAACGGAAACAAGATCGACTCCATTCCGCTGAAGGACGCGATGACAAAGCTGAAGTTTGTCGATCCGGGACTGATCCAGACGGCAGAAATCTTCTACGGATAGAAATTGCCTCCAATGTTTGCCGCCCGGCCAGAGTTGTTCCGGCGCCGCTTGCTGACGTGGCGTCGCGGAAGCAGAAGGCCGGGCGCGGCAAACTCTATGGCCGTTCCCTGAAACAATAGTCTTCTTGTGGGGAGATTTTCCGCCTAACGCTGGGCGGAGGCGGTGCTGAGCACGCTGTTGCGGCTGGTGAGGACCGAAACTTCAGCGACCATGGCCTTCTTTTCCTGATCCGGAAGGCCGGCCAATTCTGCACTGAATCCCAGGAGAGTTTCTTTTGTCAGCCGGTCCAGGTCATGAAAGAGAACATCGATCTGCGGCAGCGCACAATCAAAAAGGATGCTGTCCGCGCTCAGGTCGTGCCGGATCACTTCAAAACTCTCGTTGAGCAGCGCGCTTGCGCGGCGCAGGAGCCGCAGGTGCAACTGGAACCTGAGCTTGGAGCGAAAGACAAATTCTTCCAGCATTACGTGGCCCGCAATGAACTCACTCACAGGCTTTGAAAGGAAAGCCCCTGGGTCAAGCTTTCGCGGCTCAAGAGGATACTGCACCGAGGGGATATATTTCAGCGAAAGGTTCTGCACGCTTATGACTAGGTCGACCAGTCGCTCCCGCTCGCTATCAAACAGGTTGAGCATCGTGCGGCAGGCTTCCCTGTGGCCGGAACCCTGTTCGGCTATAACGTCGTTCAGCACCACTCCGAGAATGGCGGTATGCGCCTCAATTTCTGAGGCCAGGGGTAAACATGCAGGGTTGTTCCTGGGTCTTCGAAAGCGCGGGCCCGATTCCTGAGAAGGAGCTTTCTGCCCCATGTGGAGGACGCGGCGTAGCACGAAAGCTACGACAAGCAGGGAGCCGAATTCGATCACCCAGAGCATAGTCGACCTCAAATATAGGCGAACGCGCAGAAATTTGCAAGACCAAAGTAGCCTATTCTCGGAATCTTTTTTTGCAGGGAGCGGATGCTCAGGTAGCTATTATAGCCTTGATAAATAAACACTTCCTGCAGGCCGATGGCGGCCCCGGACGGGTTTCCTTGACACCCTTTTGGGCGGATACCTATAATGCGTCTTTCGGACTCCGGC
The DNA here is from genome assembly GCA_021787735.1 of Acidobacteriota bacterium. Classification (GTDB taxonomy): domain Bacteria; phylum Acidobacteriota; class Terriglobia; order UBA7540; family UBA7540; genus SCRD01. The sequence goes on from JAJYLL010000013.1 coordinate 49,739, forward strand.
GGTTCATAGGAAGAGTAGAAGTTATTTTAGGCTGGCTAGCCGTTGCGGTTCTGCTAGAATAACTCTTTTAGATTTATATTATTGCAGTCTTACCAAGGGCCGCAGGTTGACCCCGGTGGCGGGGAAGAGGTTCACAGACAGGAGTTAATAAACTTGTCAACAGCAAACAGCGAAAGTCAGGATTTGGTGCAGCAGCGCGAAAAGAAGCTCAAGGCCATTGCGGGGCTGGGTTTTGAGCTTTACCCCCGGAAATTCGACTTCAGTCATACCATTCCGCAGATTCTGGGCGATTATTCGACCAGCACGACGGAGGATCTGGCCGCAAGTAAGGTTCCGGTAAGGGTTGCCGGGCGTGTCATGACCATTCGCCCTCACGGCAAGGCCGGATTTGCCCATCTGCAGGGCGAAGGGGGGCGGTTGCAGATCTACGTCCGCCTGGACGCGGTGGGCGAGCGCGATTTTGAGCTGTTCAAACTCCTTGATCTTGGTGATTTGATTGGAGTTGAAGGATACTTGTTCCGCACCCGTACAGGCGAGTTGACAATCCACGCCGAGCATCTCCACTTTCTTGCCAAAGCCCTCCTGCCCCTGCCGGAAAAGTGGCACGGCCTTACCGATGTGGAGATCCGTTATCGCCAGCGCTACCTCGACCTGATGGTGAATGAGGACGCCCGGCGGGTTTTTGAGAAGCGCTTCAAGCTGATCAAGGCCCTGCGGGAGTTCCTGGAGTCGCACGGTTATGTTGAGGTTGAGACTCCCATGATGCAACCGATGGCCGGCGGCGCCATGGCCCGTCCCTTTATCACCCATCACAATACGCTGGATATGAACCTCTATCTGCGAATTGCTCCCGAACTTTATCTGAAGCGTCTTATCGTGGGGGGGCTTGACCGCGTCTATGAAGTCAACCGTAACTTCCGCAACGAGGGCATTTCAACGCAGCACAATCCCGAATTCACGATGCTGGAGTTTTACCAGGCCTATGCGGATTTTCGGGACATGATCGAACTGAGCGAACTCCTGATGCAGCATGTGGCCAGAGCCGTTGTGGGATCGCTTGAGTTTGACTATGGCGAACACCATATCTCCTTTGAAAGGTTTCAGCGGTTGACGATGAAAGATGCCGTGGTGCAATACTGGCCGAAGGAAGCCGGGCCCGGGCCAAAAGTTGAAAGCTTTGCCGAGCCCAGAGCGGTTTTTGATTGGGTCAAGGCCTATAACAACTGCGCGGAAGAATCGGGTGGAGAGTATGCGCCGCTGACGGTACCCGACGGGACGGCAGCGGGCACCGCGCTCCAGGAACTTTTTGAGGCAGTGGCAGAGCACGAACTGATTCAGCCGACATTTATCACCGAGTTCCCCCTTGAGGTCTCACCGCTTTCAAAGCAGAAGCCTGACGATCCCAACTTTGTAGAGCGCTTTGAACTCTACGTCGCCGGGATGGAGATCGCCAATGCTTTCAGCGAGTTGAATGACCCCGCTGAGCAGCGTGACCGATTCGAATACCAGCAACTCTTGCGCGAACGGGGCGATTTGACGGCCCATGCCATTGATGAGGACTACATCCGCGCGCTGAGTTACGGCATGCCGCCGACGGGCGGGGAAGGAATCGGCATTGACCGGCTGACGATGCTCCTGACCAATTCACATTCGATTCGCGACGTCATCCTTTTCCCTCTGCTGCGCCCTGAAAAGTCTTCGGCCTGAAGCCGCCGCGGCGCCGATTTTGACTGTCTCCGTCTGCTTGTTCAGCTGCAAAAAACTGACCCGCCAGTCAGGCGCGGGCCGGGGGTTCTGCGTCAGCCGTGACGCAAGTCTTCCCGCCCAGTCCGCGGGCCTTCGGTCTCTGCTACTTCGGCTGGGGCAGGAATGGTGAGAGCTTCACGGCGGTGTCCCAGTCCACGCCGCCCGTAGGCTTCAGCCCGTTGGCGGTCTGGAAGGCTTTCAGAGCGTTGAGCGTCAGAACGTCAACGATTCCATTGGTGGGGCCGTTGTAAACGCCCGCCGCGGCCAGCGCCTGCTGGACCTCTTTCCAGCCGTCCGGTGTGGTGTTGAGCCACGATCCGAGCGCGGGGCTCATCGCAGGTGTGGCCCGCAGGTACACGGGCACGGAAGGCACCGGAGGCAGCGACGGCGAGAGTATCGCAGCCGTCAAATAGTCGAACTTCCCCGCCTGCTGCGGCAAGCCACGCGCCTGCTGGAACCGCTTCAGCGCAGCAATGGCATTCGCGTCCCAACGGGCTGTCGGCAGGGTGCGCAGATAGCCCAGGTTCGCCAGCGCCTGCTGGATATCCCGAATCCCCGCGGGCGTGCGCGCGCGCGCCAGCCAGTAGCCGCCGGGCGGCACGGGCCGCATCCTCAAGAACTTAGCAGGAGCCGGAGCTGGCGTCGGGGGCCGCGGCGGCTCGCGATAGGGGAGGCCGACGACGCTGACGCCATACTCGTAGCCACAGTCTGGCAAGCAGATACCGTAAAGCACCCTCGTGACGCCGACGGTGCCCCTAGGCCCCATCAAGTCCGCGATCGCGCGCCACGCCGACACGTCCTCTGCCCCCATCTGTGGCGGGCGCTCTCCATGCGCGGGCATCACCGGAGCAAAGGTTCCTCCAACAGGGGTCAGGGCGACCCGGAAATTGACTCCCGACGCCTGTGCCAACTGCTGCACGATTAAACCGAACATCTCTGCGGGCCACCGACGCGCCTTGGGGATGGATATCCTCGTGCTGAGGAAATCGGGCTGGGCCACCATTGTCCCTGACTTGTCACGAGCGTAGATGGGGTAGACCTCCCAGCGCGCACCGTAAGGCATCTCGAGCTTCCGAACCGTGAAGATCTGTCCGCCCTGGTCGGCGAATTGATGGAGCACATCATGGATGAGCCCTTCTATCCCCTCCTGCGGCCTCATCGTTACCGGCGCGCAACCGAGTGTGTCAGTCTTGCACCGGTAGATGGGCGCCACGCTCCCAGGCGTCCCCAGCACCTCCCAGTAGCGCACAGTAATTGTCCTGGTCTTGGGGCCCGGGGACGGCGGAACTAGGGGTCTCCCGTGGACTGACCGGTAAAGCTGGATGTCCTGCGGAGCCACCCATGGCGCGTCCACGTAGTCAATCAGGACGCCATACCTTTGCTCGATCACGTCCATCGCCCTGGCCACGGGCCTGCCCCCCGTCACCTGGATCGTTTCGAATGTCGGGCCCTCCGTCCCCCCCTGTGCCCGCGCCCGCCCGGCGCAGAGGAAAACAGCAAGAATGCCTGCCGCGACCGCCGCACGACTCAACACTATCTTCGTGTCTGTCATTTGCATTTCCCCCCTGTTCTTGGATAGGTCTGGCATGCCGTAGCCTCCTGGCCCGTGCCCGGCGTAAGGCCCACGATCAAATCTTTTGGCGTGATTTCAGCCGGCGTCTGCGTGTCGGTCATATAAGTAGGCATCGGCCACGTGCGAGAGTCAATGTAGAGCTTCTGGGGGGTAGTAATCGCGCATGTCTCGCCCTTGGGCCCATAGTAGTCCTAGTAATCGGTGTCCCACTGGCTGCTCATGCCGATCTTGTCGCCTCCCCAAGACCCGTTCGGGTCGACGTACCACCCGCCGCCCCCTAATGTGCTTTCGGTTACCTCGGGTTGCGGATCGCCCGGACTGTACCAGCACATGTCCGTCGGCGCGCCGCCCGACTGCTCGTAAACAAATCTTCCGGCGAAGCCGACGAAGCCGTCCAGGAAGGGGAAGGTACGTCCAAAAACGGCGAGTGTCGGCAGTGTGGACAAAGGGGCGGTGACCCACTCATTTGAAAAGGCGGCCGTTTCGACCAGCGGGAGGTCCGTCGCGCTCTTGAACAGCGGCGGCACGCCCCACCGGTAGTAGGGGCCCTCAGCCGAATCCATGCTGCCATTGAGGAAGTCCCTCGTGGGAACCGGGGGTGTCCCCGGAGTGCATGCGACCCCGTAGTTGAGGCCTTGCGAGGTGACGTCGCCGGAGCCAAGGACCAGCCACTCGATGCCATTGGGGCTCTGGTTGCCGAAGGCCAAACAAAGTGCGAGGTCGCCATACTGATCAAGCGTCCCCCACACGTTATACTGTCCCCAGATGTTGTCCACCTCGGAGCCGGTTATCGGCCAAGTGCCGTTGGTTTGGGGCAACTGGTTGAGGGTGAGCGTCATCGTCTCGCCGCCGTCGTCGTAATTCCACGTCCCCTCCACGTACTCCGGCGCCGACTCCGTTCCTTCCATGTTCGGCGGCGAGTAGGCCGGCCCCGGCGTGTTCACCGTCTGGATGGTAAACGTTGCGTTGACCTTGTCGTTACCGCAATAATCGGGGATGTAATTGGGCGGCGAGGCCGGGCAGTTCGCCTCATTAGCGGTGCTGTCCGAGCCGTAGCTTGGCGAACTGACCACCAGGTTGCCCGAAGCAGCGTCTAACGGATGACGGAACGCAATTTCTGCGTCAGTCCAGAACACGATATCGGTCACGGCCTCACCGTTAAGTGTGATGCTCGCTCCCGGAGGTACGATGCTCCCTGCCGGCGGGTCGCCAAAGCAGTAGCCCTGAATGTACACCACCGTGACGCCGGGCAGGGCAACCTGCGGCGAGACGCTCTCGATGTGCGTCGTGCCCGTAACCGGAGGGTACGTGCAGCAGAGGGGTTCGTAACAGGTACCTTGGGCAGACAAAGGAAACAGGAATGCAGCGAATGCAAGGAAAAGTAGCAGAGCCGACGCCGAGCGGAATCTGGCCATAGCGACCTCCTTTTGAGCATGATCTCTATTGGACACCGGCAAGAACCGGTCTCTGTTTCAGTCCGCGACGGCCGTTATAAGCTTGTCGACGTCCCGTTACTACGTCAGTACTTGAATTACTAATACACCTGCAAAAAGGGGTCTGTCAAGGGAAAAATCAAGCCCCACCTCTTCAAAAATATCCCCATTGGGCGGTATCTTTCTCCTGGTTTTTCTGTCTCCAATTTTCCTTGGGGTGGCAGTTGGCCCATTCCAGAAACCGGAAAATGTGGTGCGACGGCTGTACCGACCAGCATTTGAGATTTCCCTTCCAGCCGATATCATCGGATAATAGCTCTGGACTATGAGGTTTGAACTATTTGTCGCGTTGCGGTACCTGAAGGCGAAGCGCCGTCAGGCTGCCTTGTCGGTGGTGACGGCCATCTCCGTAGTTGGAGTGATGGCCGGAGTGGCGGCCCTGGTGATCGCGCTATCCATTAATAATGGGTTTCGGCTGGAACTGCAGAATAAACTCCTCGGTGCCACGGCCAATGTAAACCTCATCCGGTCTCAGAACGATGGCATCAATCATTATGATGCGCTGACCGATCGCCTATCAAAGCTGCCGCACGTGGTTGCGGCGGCGCCCGCGCTTTACGAACAAGCCCTGATTTCAAACCGGCAGCGGTCGAGCGGGGTGGTTATCAAGGGGATTGACCCCCGACGCGAACTCAAGGTTTGCGACCTTCTCCAACGTCTCACAAAGGGTTCACTTCAAGGACTTTCTGAAACCTTCCCTGACGCTGACCCGATTATTATCGGTGCCGAGCTGGCCAGGTCGCTTGGAGTAACGGTTGGTGACACGGTGATGATCACCAGCCCGCAGGGAACCCTGACGCCCTTCGAAGTGGTTCCCAAGTACCGCCATTTCCGGGTGGTCGGGGTGTTTAATTCCGGGTTCTTCGACTTTGACGCAACCTGGGTTTTTACAAACCTGAATGCCGCCCAGCGCCTGTTTGATTTGAGAAATGTTGCTTCCGTGATCGAATTCAAGCTCGATGATGTTTACCTGGCTGACTCGGTGGCCCGGTCCATATTGAAAGCTGCCGGCTCCGGGTTTACTACTACGACGTGGGTGGACCAGAACCACGCGTTGTTCAGTGCCTTAAAGCTGGAAAGGCTGGTTACAATCCTGACCATCGGATTGATCGTGCTGGTTGCCGCGCTTAACATCTTCATAACGCTGGCGATGATGGTGATGGACAAGAACCGTGACATCGCGGTTTTGAAATCGATGGGAGCGAAGAATAAACAGATCTGGACGGTTTTCACACTCCACGGGATACTCATCGCGACTCTGGGGACGATCCTTGGTCTGATTCTGGGCTATGGCGGAGCATGGCTTGGCGAAACCTACCGGCTGATACCGCTGCAGGCTGACGTTTACGGATTGTCCTTTGTACCATTCATCCCACGGCCCTGGGACGGCCTGTGGATAAGTCTGGCGGTTTTGGTTATAAGTTTCCTTGCTGCTTTTTATCCTTCCTTTTCCGCTGCCAGGCTGGATTCGGCAGAAATTCTGCGATACGAATGAATTCGGTATCGAGCATTGATTGTCTCCGGAAACTTTTATGCTAATGTACCGTCAGAATTCGGAAAAATGAGGCCCAATGCTGCGAGTTGAAAATCTGAGCAAGATTTACCACTCCGGGGAGCAGGATGTGGTAGTTTTTGAGGGGCTCAATCTGGAGATCCAGCAGGGCGAACTACTTGCGCTTGTTGGGAGATCGGGGTCAGGGAAGACGACTTTGCTGCACCTGCTCGCGGCGCTAGACACCCCGACAACAGGTGAGATATACTTTGGGAGGCAGAGGTTGGGTGAGCTCAGTTTTGATGGGCAGGCAGAGTATAGGAACAAGCGAATTGGTTTCGTTTGGCAAATGCACCATTTGTTGCCTGAATTCAGCGCGTTAGAGAATGTTATGCTGCCTCAGCTCATCGCAGGCAATGATTTTGAAAGGGCACAGGGTCGCGCCAGAGAACTTCTGGCGGAGGTGGGCCTGGGAAATGCCTTGGGGCGCCGGACCGGTGAGCTTTCTGGGGGAGAGCAGCAGCGGGTGGCACTGGCAAGGGCACTAGTTAACAACCCATCCTTGCTGCTGGCGGATGAACCAACAGGAAACCTGGATCACCGGACCGCAGAACTGGTTATCGATCTGCTCGAACGGTTGCACCGGGTTCATGGGTTGACTTCAGTACTGGCTACGCACAATATGGAACTCGCGCAGCGCGCGGCTCGGACGTTGCGTCTGGAAGACGGCCAACTGACCGAGGTGGTAGTTCCACGGTTTAACTGACAGCCTGCTTTTTGGCATAATAGATGTCAGGAGCAGGGTCTAAGGAAGAACTGAGGAGCTATGTTCGAGAGATACACAGAAAAAGCCCGGCGTGTCATCTTCTTTGCCCGATATGAGGCCAGCCAGTTCGGGAGCCCTTATATCGAAACGGAGCACTTGTTGCTCGGTTTGTTGCGCGAAGATAAGGCGCTTACCAATCGGTTTCTCCGTTCCCACGCCTCCATTGAGTCCATTCGTAAACAGGTGGAAGGGCACATCCCCGTCCGGGAAAAAGTGTCAACGTCTGTCGAACTGCCTCTCAGCCAGGAATGCAAGCGCGTCCTTGCATATGCCGCCGAAGAAGCCGAACGGTTGGCGCACAAGCACATTGGCACTGAACATCTTCTGCTCGGACTTCTTCGTGAGGACAAATCGTTCGCAGCTGAAATTCTGCACGAGCGCGGACTTCGGTTGTCAACGCTCCGGGAAGAATTGAGCCGCACACAGAACGAGAAGGTGACTGCGAATCGCACGAAAGAGACTTCGCTGCTTTCCGAGTTCAGCCGTGACCTTACCCAGGCAGCGCTTGAAAATCAGCTTGACCCGCTGATCGGCCGGGAGAACGAGGTTGAGCGGGTCATCCAGATCCTGTGCCGCCGCACTAAAAACAATCCGGTTTTGATCGGTGAGCCTGGCGTTGGCAAGACGGCCATCGTTGAGGGTCTGGCGGAACGCATCGCTGAGGGCGACGTTCCCTCCTTCCTTTCAGACAAGCGGATTCTGGCCCTTGACCTTTCTCTTATTGTGGCGGGCACCAAGTATCGCGGGCAGTTTGAAGAGCGCCTGAAAACCATCATGAAGGAACTGATGGAGGCGCAAAACTCTATCATCTTTATCGACGAACTCCACACGCTGGTGGGCGCTGGGTCGGCCGAAGGGTCACTCGACGCGGCGAACATTCTGAAGCCGGCCCTTTCGCGCGGCGAGATTCAATGCATCGGCGCCACAACACCGGGCGAATTCCGGAAGTCCATTGAGCGCGACCGCTCACTCGAGCGGCGCTTCCAGGCCGTTAAAGTGCCGCCGCCCGACGAGGCGCAGACCATCAAGATACTTTTCGGGATTAAGGAACGGTACGAGAAGTTCCATGCCGTCAACTATACGGATGAGGCCATTACAGATTCCGTGTATCTCTCAAGCCGTTACATCCCGGATCGTTTCCTTCCCGACAAGGCCGTCGACCTGATCGATGAGGCGGGTGCGCGCGTCAAGCTGCGGCAGAGTACCTTGCCGGAAGAGATGATCGACGTCCAGAAGCGGATCAAGTTTGTGGTTCACCGGATGGAAAACGCCATCGCCAACCACGAATTTGAAAAGGCGCGTTTCTATTCGGATGAGGAGCGCAAGGAACGTGAGAACCTCCGGATCCTTCGCGAAAAGTACAATATTGATGAGACGGCCATCGGCTCGGTGTCCAAGGCAGACATTGAAGATGTTGTTGCGCGCTGGACGGGGATTCCCGTGGCTTCCATCAAAGAAGAGGAAATGGCAAAGCTGCTCCGGCTTGAAGATGAGTTGCACAAGCGGATCGTCAGCCAGGAATCAGCCATCTCAGCGCTGGCGCGGGCCATCCGTCGTTCGCGGGCGGGGTTGAAGCCGCCGGGGCGGCCGGTCGGATCGTTCCTCTTTCTGGGACCGACCGGCGTGGGCAAGACTGAAATGGCTCGGTCGCTTGCGGCCATCCTGTTCAACAGTGAACGGGCAATGATCCGCTTTGACATGTCGGAATTCATGGAAAAACACTCCGTATCAAAGCTGATCGGTTCGCCTCCCGGATACGTAGGGTACGAGGAAGGCGGACAACTCACGGAGCGGGTGCGGCGTTCGCCCTATTCGCTGATCCTTCTGGATGAAATTGAGAAGGCTCACCCCGATGTCTTCAATATTCTTCTGCAGGTTTTTGAAGACGGCCAGTTGACAGATGGGTTAGGAAACACGGTTGACTTCAAGAACGCAATCATTATTATGACGTCGAACATCGGTGCGCGGTACCTGGAACGGCGTTCGAATCTTGGGTTCCAGTCCGCGACGGAAGGCGCGACGGACAAGAAGATGACTGACCTGGTGATGGGTGAGGTCAAGCGTCTGTTTAATCCGGAGTTCTTGAACCGGCTCGATGAGACCATTGTCTTTAATGCTCTGAATGATAACGACCTGCTGCAGATCCTTGACTTGCTGGTCGCAACAATGAACCAGCATCTGGCGCAGAAAAACATCTCTTTGACGCTTTCCCCCGAAGCCGGGAAGTGGATTTTGGAGAAGACCTGTACGGATCGTTCATACGGGGCCCGGCCACTAAGGCGGGCCTTGCAGAAGTACATCGAGGATCCGCTTTCGGAAGCGTTGATCCAGGGCGACATTCAACCTCCTGCTGTCCTTGAGGTGGTTGTGGAGAATGAATCGCTTTACTATCGCCCTGTGAATGATAAGCTGGTCGCGGCCACGCCACTTTCTCACTAGTGCGACTCCTTCGGGGGTCGGGGAATCCGCGAGTAACCTGAATATCCAACGCATCCTAAGACAAACTTGCTGTAGGCGGGCTGGCCTTGATTGAGGGACGCCAGCCAACTTTAGGGGAGTTCGCCGCATCGGAGATGCTTAAGCTAATCTACCAGAGCGCGGGAGAAAGGCTGTTTCTTGAAGTTTTTGAGAGGTAAGGGCATCAGGCAGGATCAGTCGTTCGGAGGGCAATTGGCTGCTGCGGCTCTGGTATTTTTCATGAGTGTGTCCGCACTCCTGGCTCAGAGTTCTGCCCCGCAGAGCCAGACGAAACAGTCTTCTCCGCCCGCTCAGGCAGAAAAGCAACAGACGCAGAAGCAACAGCCCCCTCAGGCGGCCCCGGCCAAACCCGGGCAACTGGAACTCACAACGCCTCAACTGACCACTCCGCAGCTGACGACTCCCAAACCGGCAGTTCCTGCAAAGCCGGGCGCTAAGGAGAAAGCTCAACCTGTCAAGCCGAAGCAGACGCTCATTGAGGGCATTGAATTCCGGGGCAACCGGCGCATCCCTTCCGCCTCCTTACAGGCACAGATTTTTTCGCGACCTGGAGATGTCTACAATGTCAACGCGCTCGAGCGCGACTTCATGGCGTTGTGGAACACCGGCTACTTTGATGATATCCGCCTTGAGGTCCAGGACGGGAAGACGGGCAAAATCGTAATCTTTTATGTCCGCGAGAAGAAACTGGTTCGGGCCATCACCTACAAAGGTCTGCATTCCGTTCAACAGTCAGACGTTCTGGAGGCGTTTCAGAAGCAGAAGGTCGGGCTGACCATGGATTCGCAGTATGATCCGGTCGTCGTCAAACGCGCCGAGGTTGTGCTCAAGGAGATGCTGGCCGCTCACGGCAGACAATTTGCAACCGTCCGGCACCGCACTCGCAACATTCCGCCGAATTCGGTGGCTCTTACCTTCATTGTGACGGAAGGTCCCAAGGTCAAGATTGGAAAGATTCAGTTCACTGGTAACACCGTGTTCCCGAACCACACGCTTGTTCGGGCCATGAAATTGTCCCGCCCCGCCGGCCTCCCGCCGTGGTTCTACTGGTTTCACAAAACTTACGATCACGACCAGGTCTTGTATGACCTTGAAAAGGTACGCGAACTCTATCAGGACCGCGGATACTTCTACGCTCTTCCAGGTGAACCGGTTGTGAAGATGCGAAACACATCGCACCACTGGCCGTTCTTCTTCTGGAGTTGGGGTCATGGCAAGGCTGTTGACGTTACCATCCCGATTGAAGAAGGCGTGCAATACCGGCTGGGCAAGTTCAATATCCGGGGCAATAAGCTCTTTAAGACGAAGCAGCTTGAGCCAATCCTGGGTATGAAGTCCGGCGATATCTTTGACCTGAGCAAGATGCGCAAGGCGAATGACAACCTGACCAAGCTTTACGGAGAGTTCGGGTACATCAACTTCGTCGCGACTCCCGATCCGGAGCCGGACCGCAAAAAGCGCCTGATCAACCTGACCTTTGATTTTGACGAAGGCCACCAGTTCTTTATTCATCGGATCGAGTTTTCGGGCAATACCAAGACCCGCGACAAGGTGATTCGCCGCGAGTTGCTGGTGAACGAAGGCCAGATGTTTGATACGCGGCTCTGGGACCTTAGTATTCTGCGCGTGAACCAGCTGGGCTTTTTCCAGGAGATCAAGAAAGACGATTACAAGATCAACCAGAATGCCAAGAACCACACGGTTGATATTGACCTGAAGGTCCACGAGAAAGGGCGCAACCAGATCGGGTTCTCCGGTGGCATCAGCGGCTTTGCGGGCAATTTCTTCGGGTTTAACTACTCCACCAACAATTTCATGGGGCTTGGTGAGACGCTGAGCGTCGGCGTCCAGACCGGGCAGTATGAAAAGATGTACACGTTTGGGTTCACTGAACCCTACGTGGCGGACCGCCCCATTACGACAGGGTTTACGGTCTTCAAGAGCGACATTAATTTCAACCAGCTTCAGCAGACCAGCATTTATTCGGGCGTCAGCCAGACGGCGCTGGCTTCAGCTTATGGCGCTACATCGTTCCAGAACTTTGCCCAGAATTCCACCGGCTTTACCACCTTTGTCAGCTATCCGCTCAAACGCCATTTTGCTCGTCTGGGGATGACCTACAGCTTCTCGACCAGCAGCCTGGAGACTTTCAGTCTGGCCTCCCAGGAGTATTTCAAAGCCCTAAATTTCCAGAACATTACTCAGGGCCCCAACTCGCTGACCGGCATTCGTACCAGCTCCGTGATGCCCACTTTAAATTACAACACCGTGGGTCCGAACTACATGGAGCCGCATTACGGGAAGTCCCTGTACGCTTCGATCCAGTTCGCGGGGAGCGTGCTGGGAGGCAACGTCAATACCATTACTCCCAGCCTTGAGTTCAAGTACTATCACCCCATAAATCATGGCCGCAATACGCTGGCGTTCCATGCGTTGGTTTCTTCCATCAGCGGTTACGGCGGCAAGGTTCCGCCTCCGTTCTCGCGGTTTTACATGGGCGGAGAATATGACATCCGCGGTTTCGACATCTATTCCATCAGCCCGGTTGCTTTCTTCCCCACGGTAGCTTCCGTCTGCAACAGGGACAGCGCGGGGAATGTCATTCCTGCGCTGGATCCTTCAGGGAACTCCACCGGGGCCTGCGGGTCGTCCACCAGTTTCCCGGTTAACACGGTGATTTTCCCGGGCGGCGATACTGAGTGGTACACGCAGTTGGAATACCGGATCCCGATCATTGGCCCTGTAACCGTCGGACCCTTTCTTGACGCCGGCATGGATTTCATCTGGCACAAGAGCGAATTGAATCTGCGGTCCAACGCGCTGACCTCCCTTACGCAGGAGTTCCCGTTCTTCAAGGCCCCATCGCAATTGCAGCTTGCGGCTGGAACGAACTATCAGCCGCGCAGTTCTACAGGCATCCAGTTGCAGGTGATCGTGCCGCACTTTAACATCCCGTTTCGACTGTATTACGCGTACAACTGGTTAAGGATGAACAAGGTGATTGCGCCGCCGGGAGCTTCTGCTGACATTCAGTCGCTGTTCCCCAACAACCAGACTTATCTGGGTGCGGCGCCGTACTTCCAGAGTTTCCATTATGAGGAGCGTAAAACCCGGTTCGGTTTCACGGTGGCCAGTTCTTTTTAGCTTGACAGCTCTTCAGGGAGCAATGGCAAGATAAAAGCGACTTTTAATGATGGCAAAGGAGTAAGCACGGATGAGAAATCGAGTATTTGTAATTTTGATGTCGCTCGGCGTCATGGTACTTCCGACGTTTCTAGGCGCGCAAACTACGCCGGCAGCCGGTGGCGACAAGATCGGCGTCATCGATATCCAGCAGGCGGTTCTGGAAACCGCAGAGGGGAAAGAGGCCTTCCAGAACCTCCAGAAGAAATACCAGCCGCGCGAGACGGAAATCACCCAGCGGCAACAGGATGTTCAGGCGATGCAGCAGCAGCTTCAAAAGCAGATGACCACGCTGAGTGCGGATGAGCAGCGCCGAATGCAACATGACCTTCAGGACAAGCAAACGGTCCTCCAGCGTCTGGAGCAGGATGCGCAGTCTTCGTTTCAGTATGACCGCGACACGCTGATGAGGGAGCTCGGGCAAAAGATGGTAAAAGTGATTAACCAGTATGCCTCCACGCACGGTTACGCACTCGTGATTGACGGGAGCCAGGTTCCCGTTTATTACGCTGCCAAGGGTGTGGATATTACGCCGGACATCGTAAAACTGTATGACACGACCTATCCTGTTCAGGCGGCGTCCACTGGCTCCGGTGCAACTGCAGGAGCAAAGCCTGCGGCCAGTCCGAAGTAATTGCGCAACAAAGCGCGGATAGAGCGGCCGGCCAGGGATTGCGTTTTCGGCGCTCAAGTCGGCTGAATGCAAGATTCAACCCCTGTTGGTATCGTTTTTCACCGATTGAAGGCGATGCCGGCAGGGGTTTCGGTTTACTGCGCTTGTGTTGGCGTAGGCGGAGGCCTCAAACCCAGATAACTTTATCGCCCCCGTTCCATGGAGGTCCGATCTGACACCTTGCAGCCCTGGACCTGGCAAGGTGCCTTCGGCCCAATGTTTCTCATCCTGCCGCGGAAAATGATTCAGAATGCCAGCGGGCCTTCCTGCCAAATTCCTGGAACGGCGTTCTTTATTCAACCAAGTGAAATGCTTCAAAGTGACCGGACGAAGCCTGGTCTTTCCGTTTTGGGGCTTCAAATCAGGTTGTCTTGAGGTCCCGGGTGACGTAATATAAGTTGATAGATTAAAAGTGGTTAAAAGGGTCGCCGCGGCCGAGGTTGCAGCATAGCATGGCTGCAGAATCGGTATGCGGTGATTTCTGGGCAGCACGGCGCTTGTCGACCTACCCATAAGAGGGTGGGCGGGTTTTGCAGGATCGCTCGGCAGAAGCTTAGCTGAATACTGAAGGAGTTCATCTATCCTTGCCTAAGAAGAAACAGACGCAGAAGAGGAACGGAAAAACAGTCAGTGAATCCCGGGTGGAAATGGTGGAGGTTGTGCTGCCGAATGACGCCAACCCGCTTGGCAACATCCTGGGCGGCAAGGTCATGCATCTGATTGACATTGCGGGAGCCATTGTTGCCCATCGCCACACTCGCAGCGTAGTGGTGACGGTCTCTGTTGACAACCTGGACTTCCTCCACCCGATTCGCGTGGGAGAACTGATCATATTGCGCGCTCATATAACTCGAGCATTTCACACTTCGGTGGAAGTTGCCGTGCGGGTCTATCTTGAAGACCTGCTCACCGGCGAACACCGCCAGACAAGCTCAGCTTTTG